>JBGTGO010000023.1:0-70007 GCA_041746675.1 Pyrinomonadaceae bacterium
GCAACAAGTGTCGAGGGTAAAAATGTTAAAATTCTAAAACAGACAAACGGCAGAGCAACTCTGGAACTTCCCCTGGAATGGACGGATATAATTATTTTGGAATAAAACAATGGCAACATTTAACGACCTGAATCTGGCAGTCAGAGTTTTCACAAAAAACTATCCGTTCTCACGTTATGCGGTAAAAGATAATCCGTGTGCGAAACTGGAAAAACCTCTCAGCGAATGCAAATTTGCACTTGTCACAACTGCGGGTTTAATGCGTCCTGATGATGAACGTTTTAGCAACTTAATCAAACTCGGCGATACATCTTTTCGCGAAATTCCAAATGATTTCCCCGTGCAGGATTTAATCGAAGACCACGACAGCACTTCATTTAATCACGATGGAATTCAAACTGATAAAAATCTGGCATTTCCGCTTGAACGATTCAAGGAACTCGAAAAAGACGGCAAAATCGGCAGCTTGAATCATCGGCACTTTTCGTTCATGGGTTCGATAATTTCGCCGAGCAATTTGGTTAGAGAAACCGCACCGCACGTTGCCGGATTTTTAGAGGAAGATGGGGTTGATGCGGTTTTTCTAACGCCCGTTTGACCGTTCTGCGTGCAAGCAGTTGGCTTGATTGCAGCAGCGATTGAAAGAGTCGGAATTCCTACGGTTTCGCTTTCACTCCTTGAAGAAGTTACAAAAACCATCAAACCACCGCGTGCATTATTCGTACCGTTTGATTTCGGTTATCCGTTGGGCGAAGCAAACAATACACAGTTGCAGCAAGAAGTGATTCATTCAGCACTGGAACTTTTTTCTCAGAATAACACGCCGGTTCTGAAACATTACTAAGAAATTGCTCAAAACACATATTTTTGATATTTTATGTGTTTGCAATAATATAAAATAATCATTTAACAGGAACTTATAATTAATAATGGCAACAGTAAGCAAGAAAGCTGACAACTCAGCGACCAAGAAACCGACGGCGAAGCAAAAACCTACAGCAAAGTCGAAAACTACAAAACCAAAAACTAAAGATGTTAAATCTGTCAAAACAACACAGGCGGATGGAGCAAGTGGTGTCAAGAAGTCACAAAAAACTGCTGAAACCGTAACTTCGAATAAGACCGCGGAGAAATCGCCGATAAAAAAATCGACCGGAAAAAACAAGGATAAATTTCACGGTTTAGACGAAAAAGCTTTGGTCGGAATTTACCGCACGATGTATCAGTCGCGGCGGGTTGACGATAAAGAGATTCAACTTAAAGGACAAAATAAGATTTATTTCCAAATTTCCGGTGCGGGACACGAAGCGATTTTGGTTGCGGCGGGTTTGGCGATGAAGGCGGGTTACGATTGGTTTTATCCGTATTATCGAGATCGTGCTTTGATGCTGCAATTGGGAATGACTCCGACGGAAATGCTGCAATCGGCAGTCGCGGCGGAAGCTGATCCGAACTCACACGGACGACAGATGCCGTCGCATTGGGGAAGCGTAAAATTAAATGTTCCGTCGCAAAGTTCGCCGACGGGAACGCAGGCTTTGCAAGCGGTTGGTGCGGCGGAAGCATCATATCGAGCGTCATTGGTCGAAGAAATGCAGGACAAAGTTGTCGGATTCAAAGGCGACGAAGTTGTCTATATGTCGGTTGGCGACGGCACGACTTCGGAAGGCGAATTTTGGGAAGCGTTGAACACGGCTTGCAATTTGAAATTGCCGGTGATTTTTCTCGTTGAAGATAACGGTTACGCGATTTCAGTTCCCGTCGAAGTCGGAACGGCGGGCGGAAGTATCTCTGATCTCGTCGTCGGTTTTCCGAATATGCTGATTCAAAAATGCGATGGGACTGATCCGCTTGAATCTTACGAAGTTTTCCAAAAAGCCGTAAAGTATTGCCGTGAACGAAAAGGTCCGGCATTTATTCACGCGAAAGTTATTCGCCCTTATTCACACTCGCTTTCGGATGATGAAAAACTTTATCGTCCCGAAGAAGAGCGGCAAGAAGATGCGGAAAACGATCCGATCAAAACTTTCGGTGAATTCCTGATGACCGAAGGAATTATCTCGTCTGAAGATTTAGAAAAACTTAGAAAAGAAGTTGACGCGGAAATAAATGAGGCGACGGATGTTGCTCTCGCCAGTCCGCAACCTGCACCGGAAACTGCACTTCGCAATGTTTATTCGCCGGATGTTGATCCGACTTCAAAAGATTTTGACACGGAAGACGGTGCGGAACTTTCGGGGAAACCCGGAACGGTGGTTGATCTCATCAACAAATGTCTGCATACCGAAATGGCACGCGATCCGCGAATCGTGATTTTCGGCGAAGATGTGGCAGATGTTTCGCGTGATGAGTATCTCGAAGAAGTCAAAGGAAAAGGCGGCGTGTTCAAAGTTACAGCTAATTTACAACGCGAATTCGGTTCGGCGAGAGTTTTTAATTCACCACTTGCCGAAGCAAACATCGTCGGTCGAGCAATCGGAATGGCGACTCGCGGTTTGAAACCCGTTGTTGAGATTCAGTTTTTCGATTACATTTTCCCGGCATATCACCAGATCAGAAACGAGTTGGCATTGATGCGTTGGAGAGCCGACGGAGATTGGAAATCGCCCGTCGTGATGCGTGTTCCCGTCGGCGGATATTTAAAAGGCGGAGCAATTTACCACTCGCAAAGCGGAGTTTCGCTGTTCACACAAATTCCGGGCTTGCGTGTCGTCTATCCGTCGAGTGCTTTGGATGCAAACGGTTTATTGCGAACATCAATTCGTTGCGACGATCCCGTTTTGTTCCTCGAACACAAACACTTATATCGCCAAGTTTATAACAAATCCGAATATCCGTCGGACGAATTTATGATCCCATTCGGTAAAGCAAAAACAACCCGTGAAGGCAATGACATTTCAATAATCACTTACGGAGCATTGGTCGAACGCTCTCGCCAAGCAGCGAAAAAGGTCGAAAAAGATCACGGCATTACGGTTGAAATTGTTGATTTGAGAACGCTTGCTCCCTACGATTGGGAGGCAATCGTCAAGACCGTCAAGAAAACAAACCGCGTCATTGTTGCCCACGAAGATTCGCTCTCGTTCGGTTTCGGTGCTGAAATCGCCGCCAGAATTTCGGACGAATTGTTCGAATACTTAGACGCTCCGGTTCGTAGAGTCGGTGCCACCGATACATTTGTCGCCTACGCTCCGCAGATGGAAGATTACATCCTGCCGCAGGTCGAAAACGTCGAGAAAGCGATCAATGAATTGATGGAATATTAAAGACTGAAACGCTAAGCGGCTCGCTTGCAATGAATGCGATACACGAAAGAAAATTTGGCGAACTTTAAGGATTTAATTTATCTGTTAAAGTTCGCCAAATTTGTTTTTGCATTTAGGAAAATGCTCACTACAAGCGAGTAACTTGCGTTCCCGGCAAAAGAAACTTTATTTAAACTCACAACGTAAAACAAACATCTATCTAAAAAGAAAATCTTCCAAAAACTTAAAATTATGAAAAGTGCAAAAATTTATTTCGGCGTTCTTGTTTGTTTATTCAGTCTTTTAATTTCCACGACGGCTCAGAAAAAGTCTGCGGGTAAAGTGAATTTTAATGTTGAGTATGAAAAATTTACTTTGAATAACGGGTTGGATGTTGTCTTTCACATTGATCGTTCCGATCCGGTCGTCGCGGTGGCGTTGACAGCTCACGTCGGTTCGGCACGCGAGAAAGAAGGGCGGACGGGTTTTGCACATTTGTTTGAGCATTTGTTGTTTTTGGAGTCGGAGAACTTGGGCAAAGGCGGGCTTGATAAATTATCGGCGAGAATCGGCGGTTCGGGAGCGAACGGTTCGACTTCGCGGGATCGGACGAATTATTTTCAGACCGTTCCAAAAGATGCACTTGAAAAAATGATCTGGGCGGAAGCCGATAAACTCGGCTATTTCATCAACACCGTTACCGAACCCGTTTTGGCAAAGGAAAAGCAGGTTGTCAAAAATGAAAAACGGCAGAGTTACGACAACCGCCCGTATGGACACACTTCTTACGTAATTGATAAAAATTTATATCCCGAAGATCATCCGTATAACTGGCAGGTAATCGGTTCGCTCGAAGATTTGCAGAACGCAAAACTTGAGGACGTTAAGGAATTTTTCCGCCGCTGGTATGTTCCGAATAATGTAACGCTGACGATTGCGGGAGATTTCGATAAAGTTCAGGCGAAGAAATGGGTTGAGAAATATTTCAACGAAATCAAAAAAGGCGATGAGATCAAACCTTTGCAAAAGCGTTCGGGCGAGATCAAGAAAACGGTCAAACTTTATCACGAAGATAATTTCGCAACCTTGCCGCAACTGACGAAAACCTGGATCGGAGTCGAGCAATACAGTCCCGATTCGTATCCTTTGACGGTTTTGGCTCAGTATCTATCACAGGGCAAAAATGCTCCGCTTTATAAAGTTTTGGTGGAAGACAAGAAACTTGCTCCGAATGCTCAGATGTTTAGCGATGACTCGGAATTAGCGGGACAAATCCAACTAATCGTCACGGCTTATGACGGCAAGGATTTAGACGATGTAGCAAAAGCGGTTGATGAAACTTTCGCAAAATTTGAGAAAGAAGGCATTTCGCTGAAAGATTTGAACCGCATCAAAGCGGGACAGGAAACGCAGTTTTATAACTCGCTTTCAAGCGTTCTCGGTAAAGGTTTTCAGCTCGCACAATACAACATTTTTGCCGACAATCCGGGATTTATCGAGCAGGACATCAAAAATATTCTCGCCGTCACACCGGCTGACGTGATGCGTGTTTATAAACAATATATCAAAGACAAAAACTTTGTGGCAACGAGTTTTGTGCCGAAAGGTAAGTTGGAATTGGCTCTGGAGAATTCCAAAAAAGCCGAAGTCGTTGAAGAAAAAATCGTGCAGGGTGCGGAAGATAAGGTTGATCCGAGCGTCAAAGCGGAATATGAACGCACGCCTTCGGGTTTTGACCGGACACAAGAACCGGCTTACGGCGATGCTCCCGAAGTAAAAATTCCGACGATCTGGCAGAACAAGTTGAAAAACGGCTTGAATGTTTACGGAATTGAAAACACGGAAGTTCCGCTGGTTGATTTTGAAATCGTGATTGACGGCGGACAGTTGCTTGAAGACAAAAATAAGGTCGGCGTTTCAAATTTGACGGCACAGATGCTGACGCAAGGTACAAAAACAAAAACGCCCGTCGAACTCGAAGAAGCGATTCAGCAGCTCGGAGCAACGATCAGAGTTTTTGCGGGCAAGGAAGCGATGACGATTCGCGTCAATACGCTTGCAAAAAATTACAGCGAAACACTCGCGTTGGTCGAAGAAATTTTGCTCGAACCGCGTTGGGATGCGAAGGAATTTGATCTCATCAAACAGCGAACGGTCAGCACGATTCAGCAGCAGAAAGCGAATCCGAATGCGATTGCCGACAACATTTTCGACGAATTGATTTACGGCGAAGACAACATTCGCTCAAAAGATATTCTCGGCACGACCGAAACCGTCAACGCGATTACGCTCGACGATCTCAAAAATTACTACACCAAAAACATTTCGCCGTCGGTTGCAAATATGCTTTTCGTCGGTGCTTTGGATAAAAAAACGGTCGAGAAATCTTTGAAGAATTTGAATAAGAAATGGAAAGCCAAAAAAGTTTCGATTCCCGAATATAAAACGCCCGCACCGCCGACCGCATCGAAGGTTTATTTCTACGACGTGCCGGATGCAAAACAATCGGTTATCAACTTCGGTTATCCGGCGTTGGCTCAAACCGACAAGGATTTTTATCCGGCGACGATTCTTAATTATATCTTGGGCGGCGGCGGTTTCGCCTCGCAATTAACACAGGAATTACGCGAAGGAAAAGGCTACACATACGGAATTCGCTCACGTTTTGACGGCACGAAATCGCCCGGAGCTTTTGTCATTTCAAGCGGCGTGCGAACCAATGTAACGCTGGAATCCGCCCAACTCGTTAAACAAATCTTAGACAATTACGGCGAAAATTATTCGGAAAAAGACTTGGAAACGACGAAAGGTTTTCTCGTAAAAAGTAACGCGAGAGCTTTTGAAACTGCCGGTGCAAAACTTAATATGCTGGAGAACATCAGCAAATACGGCTTCAAATATGATTATGTCAAAGACCGCGAAGCTGTCGTTAAAGCAACGACGGTCGAAGATATTAAAAATCTATCAAAAAAATATCTCGACACAAATAAATTTATCTGGCTCATCGTCGGCGACGCAAAAACGCAGTTGCCGCGTCTGAAGGAATTAGGCTTCGGCGAACCGGTTTTGCTCAATAAATAGAAAGCCGAGAATAACGCAAAAGAGTTTTAAAAAAAATGGAATTGCCTGCAAAATTATATGCAGGCAATTCCATTATTCAAAAGCGAAACCTTCGTTTTCTTACTTGCCCGAAGATTTTTTCGGTTTCGTTCCGGCAACCGGAATTAGGTCGAAAGTCCGGTTCGTACGCATTATTTTAGGCTGTGGTTCTTTAACCATAAAATAACCGTAGATATTGTTATTGTCCTCCGAACGCTTAATATTGCTGCAACGCTCCGTCCACATCGCGGTCATTTCCTCGCCGCATTTGAACCAATATGAGTAATTATCCACATTAAAGATTGGATCGGCGTTACCGCTTTTATATCCGTAAACATCCTCGTCTTTGAACGTCAGCGACAGATAAACTTTTTTATTGATGTTTTCAATGATAAATTTCTTGAATACCACAGAATCTTCTACCGGCGAACCTTCATATTTTTGAATTGTTTGATTTTTTTTGCTTTTGTTTTGAGCAAATGTTTGATTGAAAGTTCCCGCCGTAATCACCAATAGACCGGCAAAAGCGATTGCCAAAGATATGTTTTTTAATTCTTTCATTTCTAAATTTTCCCCTGTTTAATTTTTATATTTCTCACGAATGTTGACCGCCCGCTCCAATCCGTCAACATTCTCCAGAATCTTTCGCTGCAAATCAGCGTCCAACTTCGGATTGTCTGCTAAGAACTTGTTGACGATGTTCAAAGCATCCGAACTTTTCTGTCCGCGAATAAAGCTGCTCAGCCAATTATTGACGAAAAATATCTTGCGGTTTGCCTTCAAGTTCGGCAATTCTTTCAAGGCTTTTTCTAAATACGGCAAAGTTAATTCCGAATGACTCGGTGAATTCCAAACGCCTGCCGCTTCTTCGATCCAATTTTCGGCGATTTCTTTGTTGTTGACAAAATCGTTCCAGTATTTCGCTTTGTTTTCCTTCGTCGCAAAACCGGCTTTCGCTGCGTAAAGGTAACGCTTCGCCGCGTCGTCGGTTTCGGTTTTTTCTAATTCTGCCAATAATTTTGGAGCGTCTTTGTCGCCTAAAATTATCAGCTTTGTCACGATGTCGAATTTATCTTTTGTCTTGATGGGCAGCAACGCGACCGTTAGCGAGCGTGTTTCACGTTCATCAACCTTGACACGCTCCTTTACAGTCGCGTTTCTGCCTGACTCTTCAAATTTCCCTGCCAATATTTCTTTTAGAACATTTCTCGCATTTTCGCTTGAAGCGATTCCAAGAAACGCCCGATAAAATGTAATTCGTTCGCCCTGTGTTTTGGCAGTTTTCATTTTATCAATTAATAAACTCTCCAATTTCGGAGCGATTTGCTTAGCTTGTGCGTCGCTCAAATAATATGTGAACGCTGTGTCAACTCTTCCCAAAATCGAACTTATCGTCGAAACATCTGTTTCAACGCCGATGTTTTTTATTGCCAGTTCAACATATTCAAGCGGCGGAAGTTCGGCAAATCTAACCGAATCCCACAAACTTCCCCACATCATTGAACGCAGGAAATCATCTTTTTCATTCTGGATATTTTCGAGTATGTATTTCTTGCTTTGCTCATCAAGCAGAAAAATTCCGTAGCCGTAATCTTGATAGTTTGGGAAGACATAAACCTCGTATGCATTTTTCTTAGATTTTCTCTTTTCAGTTTTCTTACCATTTTTATCTAAATATTCATTATTTTTTTTATCAAAAGTAAAATTATTATTATTTTCAAGTCCAAGCACTTCGCTTACTTTAGTTCCATCGCTAAAAGCATATAAAAATTTAATTTTGAATGACAACTTATTTGCTTCACCAATACTATTTAACTTTGTTTGGACTGGAATTCTGAATGGTGAACCGTGTAGATTATCAATAAATGCTATTCTTACAATTGGCATTCCAGGCTTCGTAACCCAATCTTCTGACCATTCTTCTAAATCCTTTCCACTTGCTTTTTCAAAAGCATCAACTAAATCCGACCATTCCGCATTTGCGAACTCGTGTTTTTTCAAGAATGAACGAACCGCCGTTTGAAATTCTTTTTCGCCTAGATAAAATTCGGCTTGTCGCAGGAATCCCGGTGCTTTTTGATAGACGATATTTCCGTAGGCGGATTTGGCGGAGTTCAGGTTTGGGATTTCCTGATAGATCGGCGTTGTGCCGCGGGTTACGTCGGTTTGATAGGCGAGCGGTTTGGTGCGTTCATAAAAAACTTTCCACGCATTGTATTCGGGCAGGACTTTTTCCATCGTTTTGTAAGCCATAAACGTCGCAAAGCCTTCTTTGAGCCACAGATCGTCAAACCATTTCATCGTAACCGTATCGCCGAACCATTGATGAGCGTTTTCGTGAAATATCAGATTCGCCCGCGAAATATAATTGTTGGCAGTCGGTTCGGTCGGAAAAATAATCGAACCCTCCCGCAAAAAAGTCGCCCCGGCGTGTTCCATCCCGCCAAACGGAAATTCTGGAATCAAAACCAGATCATATTTCGGAAAAGGAAATTTGTAATCAAAATAATCTTCCAAGAATTTTATAGATTCCCGATTAAGGCGAAAAACTTCCTCAGCGTGCGGTTTGAATTTCCCGGCTTGCGATTTGCGGACATAGATGTGATTACCCGACCTTTCATGAATTCTTTTAGAATCAGCAACGGTTTCACCATCTATTACAAATGTTTTTCCTTCTTTCTCTAACTCCTTGAATACTTCATCACGATTTCTTTCACTAATTTCTTCAAACTCTCCCGCCGCAAATGCAAAAACGTATGTGCTGATTGGTTTTGTTTCTTCAAATACAAAATTCGGCTTTGCCATTGTCCCCGCTCTAACACGAGTTACAACTGTATTTGAAATAACATCCCAACCTTTTGGGACATCAACGAATAAATCAAACCGAGCCTTCAAATCAGGTTGGTCAAAAACGGGAAACGCCGTGCTTGCGTCGGATGGGACGAACAGCGAATAGATATATTCCGCACCGTCTTCTTTATCAATGTAGCGTGTGATCGCACTGCCCGAAGTTAAGATCGGTGATTCAAAGTCTAATTTGATAATATTTTCGCCCGTTTTGATATTGTCTTTGAAAATGAGATGCTCGTTAGATTCTTCAAACTTCGCAGATTTACCATTGACCGAAACATTCGAGATTTTAGATAAATCTTCACTTCCTTTGATCTTCCGCCAATCGAGAATTATGGCAGAAACACGACCGTTAGGAAGTGTGTTGTCCGTCGCACTTGAATCTCGATTATTGTTAACACGCTCCTTAACAGTCGCGTTTCTGCCGTCGCTTTTCACATTTACATTGACCTCAATCGAGCCTTTCAAAGTCGGTGCTTTTTTCTCGATGGTCAGATTCAACTTATAACGAACATCCGAATAATTCGCCGCTCGCCATTTCGCTAAGTCTTGCGAAACGCCTTTCTCAATCGGCGGCAGATCGTTTTGGGCAAAGTTGTTTGAAACGGACATTGTTAATAAAATGCTGGCGAGAATTAAGAATCGTAAAAGCATAGAACTCCTTTGAAGTTAAAGATTGATAAGAATAATTTACCACAGGGACACGGAGTTCACAGAGTTTTTTAGGTGAAATGATGTGTTGCAGGAACAAAATATATTTATTGGTTTGATAATGTCTAAAAAAAGACGGCAAACATTACAAATAAATTTTATCTGTAATGTTTGCCGCTTTTCTTTTCGTGCTGAAGCACTGATTGCAAACGAGCTGTCTGCGTTCCGATCGAATTATTTCATTCCGGCTTTCGTCGCTTTATTGTTGCCGCCTTTGATGTCCATTTCTCTGAAAATCCATTCGGCGTTGCCGAGTTTTTCGGTGATGAACATCACGTAGCGGATGTCAACGACGATGGTTCTGCCGAGATTTGGATTGAAGAAGAAATCATTGCCCAAACCTTCGTAATTACCGTCGAAGGCGATTCCGACTTGTTCGCCTTTTCCATTGAGAACGGGGCTTCCAGAGTTTCCGCCGATGATGTCGTTGGTCGTCAGGAAATTTAGCGGAACAGTTCCGTTGACGTTATATTTTCCGTAATCTTTGTTTTCCCAAAGTTCGCGGAGTTTGTCGGGTGCATCGAACGGATCGCGTCCGGTGTCTTTTTCAAAAATTCCGTCAAGCGTTGTAAAAGGTGTGTAGGTGACAGCTTCTTTCGGCATATAACCTTTGACCTTTCCGTAAGTAAAACGCTGTGTGAAACTAGCATCGGGATATGGAGTTGAGTTATTCATTTCAGCCATTGCCTGCATAAACGGTAACCGATATTTTGCAAGTGTTTCGCTCAAAGCCGTCTGATGTTGATTCATTTCCGCAACGTCCGTTCCGAGATCGATGACCAACATTATCAAAGGATTTGTCTTCATTTTATCGGCGGACATTTCAACTAACGCGTTCAAACCTTTTTCTGTGGAAATAGATTCACTTTCAAAAATATCGCTTGCGAATTTTTCTTCGGCTTGAACTCTCGCCGTGCCTTCCATCATACCGAATCGTTTTTCGATAGCGTTGATTTTCTGACCTTGCGGTAATTCAGCCGCTTTGCGAAGCAAGAGTTTGAACAAATCACGGTTTGAAATAGCTTCACTTGCCGCGATTTGTGGAACAGCACTTTTCAAGCGGTCTTTCGGCACATCATTTTTTAATGCTAACGCCAATTGAATCTGCGGGATTCGCAACATATTCGACAAAACCAGATCTTTCTGTGCAGTTTTTGCGTCCTTTTCATAAGCCGCTTTAAGCATCGGCAAAGCATCACCGTATTTTGCTTTTCGTGCTGAATCTTTATTGATCCATTCAGTTAATTTTGCTTCGTTCGCTTGTTTTTGTTTGACCAAATTTGCCCGCCGCATTGCCAGAACTCCGCCCGAATAAGCTTTGATAACATTCGCCAGATTGAAAATCTCACCTTGCAATTCGACTGCTTTTTCGTTGTCGAGTTTTGAAATAGTTTCAAGCGATTTAACATTTGTATCCAAAACATCAACCGTAAACGGCAGACGCACATTTTGATTATATGCAACCGAGAAACTCTCGCGGTAACGAGTCGTGCCGCCCGGATAACCGAGAATCATCGTGAAGTCATCTTCCTTTACGCCGTCCATCGAAATCGAGATAAACTTTTTCGGTTTGAACGGAACATTGTCTTTTGAATAATCCGCCGATTTGCCGTCTTTTCCGACATATGCCCGCATAAATGTAAAATCGCCGACGTGCCGCGTCCATTCAAAATTATCGGGATCGCCGCCGTAGAAACCGATACTTTGCGGCGGTGCATAAACAACGCGGATGTCTCTGACGGTCTGATATGTGAACAAATAAAAGAACATTCCTTCATTCAATTTTTGGATTTGCACTTTCATATCCGCACCGAGTTTTGCTTTTTCCGCCGCTTCAATCTCGTCCATACGTTTTTTGACCGCTTCGGCATTTGTCACTTCAACGCCGCTTAAAACCCGTGCGGTGATGTCTTCTTCCTTCAAAGTTATGTCAATCGAATAACCTTTCGCCGAAAGTTCTTCCGCCCTTGAACCGGCACGATAACCGTCTTTACCGTAATTTTTCTCCGCCGTCGAAGCCGCCACAAGTGCGTCGAAACCGCAGTGATGATTTGTCAAAATCAAACCATCCGGCGACACGAATTCCGAACTGCAGCCGATGCTCAAACGCGGCACAGCATAGCTCAAACCCGTTCCGTCGGCATTGTAAATCTCACTCGGTTTGATTTTCAAACCCGCTTGTTTGAGCGGCAATCTTTCGAGTTTGTCCATCATAAACATTCCTTCTTCCGCGTATGTCAGAGCAAAAGGAATCGCCGCCGCGAACATCAGCGAAAACGCTAATGCCGCTATAAATCTGTATTTTTTTAAGTTCATAAATTGTATTTTCCGTTAGTTGTTCTAAAAATTTGGGGTTGCTTAATTATATCGCAAAACTTCGCCGGACAAAACACCCCAAAAACCTGCGACGATGTTTTGTAAATCAATAATTGCGTCAGTAAATTTTTTGCGAACCCGACTTCGCAGGAACAAAATCTGCCCGATATTCGTTAGAATTAAACAGCAACTATTTTTTACTAATTCAGCATCACATTATTTCATATATCATTTTAACGGAGATCGAGCATTTATGAGTCAAAAAGCAGTTTATCAATTATCGGCAAAACAGATCATTTTACTGGCTTTCGCGTCCGCGATTCTGGCGGTCGGCGTGGTCATATTTTTCAACAACGTCAGCGGCTTGAGCAGTGCATTTCAAATAAACGGCGATAAAAATGTCGCGTTCGCGGAAGAATCTAACAAATCTTCGACAATCACGAATCCTTCCGCCGTTTCCGAAGAGCAAAACAGCATCGAAGTCTATAAATCAATGTCGCCGGGTGTCGCGTTTATCACGACGAGTTCGCGGGTTGAAAATTTTTACGGTGAGCAATTCGAACGCGAAAGCGGTAACGGTTCGGGTTCGGTAATTGATAACGAAGGACACATTTTAACGAATTTTCACGTTGTCGAAGGTGCTTCAAAACTGACGGTCAGCTTCGGCGGCGACAAACTTTATCCGGCAAAATATGTCGGCGGCGATCCTGATACGGATTTAGCAGTTATTAAAATCACACCGCCGAAAGAAGGCTTAACGGTGATTCCTCTGAGCGATTCGGATTCGCTGCAAGTCGGTCAGAAAGTTCTCGCCATCGGAAATCCGTTCGGCTTGGACAGAACTCTGACGACCGGCGTAATTTCCGGTTTGCAGCGTCCGATTCGTGCCAGAAACGGTCGTCCGATTGATGCTGCGATTCAAACCGATGCGTCAATCAATCCGGGCAATTCCGGCGGACCGCTGCTCGACAAACTCGGACGAATGATCGGCATCAACTCGCAAATTCTCTCGCCTTCGGGAGCATCGGCGGGAGTCGGTTTCTCCATTCCTGTCAATACAGCAAAGCGTATTGTCCCGCAACTTATTCAATTCGGAGAAGTTCGCCGACCGAAAATTGCGGCTGATTTGCGAAGTATCGAACAGTATGCAAACACAAATTATCGTTTTCCTGTTCAGAAAGGGTTAATTGTTATCAGAGTTCTGAATGGCAGTTCGGCGGACGCAGCCGGACTTCGCGGAGTTTCAAACGATAGTATCGGTGATATAATTACAGGAATTGACGGAGAAAAAATGGGCAATATGGATGATCTTTTCCGTTACTTAGATAAAAAGAAGATTGGTGAAACGATCAATCTCGAAGTTTATCGCGATGGCAAATCAGTAGAAGTTCCGGTTAAATTGATGCCGATTCCCGCGACGAATCGCCGCACACAGCAACGTCAATTTTAGACGATAAAGTTGAAATTAAAACAAAACGCAGACGATAAATTTGTCGTCTGCGTTTTATTTTGTGCTAGAATATTTGTATGCAAAGTATTAAATTAGATCATTTTTATAACGACGGTTTCGGCTGGATTTGCAAATCCTGCGAAGCCGAATTGAAAACCGATGATGAGGAAAAATCGCGGTTGCTGACGGAAGGCGAAGCCGAAAGCAAGAATCCGAAATTTTCAAACGAAGCGATGGCAAAATGGTTTGATGAGTCGCATAAAACTCTGCTTTGCCCACGTTGCGGTCAAACTGAATTGGCTGACAAAAAATGATGAATGAGTTTAATTATGAAGAAGACGACATTTCTGCTTGACTAAAAATTTGATCAATATGCAACTAATTTCAGCTCAGAACACCTCTGAAAGATTTGCGATGAAGCGGCGTTGCACCGTGATTTCGCAAAGCTTCGAAATGTGTTTTGGTGCCGTAACCGGCGTGTCTTTCAAAACCATATTCGGGGTATTTTAACGCCAAATCCGTCATCAAATTATCACGATATACCTTAGCAATTATCGAAGCAGCGGCAATTGAAGCGGAAATTGCGTCGCCTTTGATTATTCCCTTTTGCGGAAGATTTATGTTTTTAAGTTCAAGTGCGTCGATGAGCAAAAAATCGGCTTTCAGTTTCAGACTTTGAACGGCGAGAATCATCGCTTTCTTTGTCGCTTCCAAAATATTTATTTTATCAATTTCGTCTGCTTCGATCTGTCCAACCGCATATGCTAATGCGTGTTCTTTGATTTCCTCGGCGATCATTTCGCGTTTTTTTTTTGAAAGTTTTTTTGAATCGTTCAATCCAACGGGCAAAGGTTTCGATAAATCCAAAATCACTGCACCCGCAACAACCGCACCGGCTAAACAACCGCGTCCGACCTCATCAACTCCGGCAATAAATTTATAACCTTCCGCTATTGCTTGTCGTTCAAAATCTACGCCGATTGCTAATTTGTTTGAAGCCTGTGCAGAATTAAGTTCCGTAATATAAATATCTAATTCCCCCCGATATAGCTGATATTTGATAGATTTGTTCGGTAAATTTTCATCTATGATCTAACACTCATCAGCTATCAATTATATCGAATAGAAAGATGAATTATACACAGAATTCATTCGATTGCCGTTTTTTACTAACTGTGAATGTCCGTGTTCATCTGTGGTTGAATTTCTTTTTGCCTACCCGTAAGCAAATAAAGCCGCAAGATAAAATAATCTTGCGGCGTTTGTTGATCTGCAAACAGGTTTGTCGCTAAAACCTGCATTTTTTTATGTTAAAGAATTTTGGCTGATTTTCTCAGTTTCAAGATGATACTCAGGACACTGTAACGACAAATTCGCCGGAACTTAAAATCTCATCAAGAACGTTCCCAAAAAATATCCTGGTTCGTAGCAGTTTAAGTTTTATCTCAATTCAAAACTTTCTAAAACTGTAAACTTTGAACTCTTTGATCTATTTTTTAACAACTTTTTTCTTCTGCCGCATATCTTTTTCCGGGATACGAGCCGCTTTTCCGCGTAGTTTGCGTAGGTAATAAAGTTTCGCACGACGAACCTTACCGTGACGCAAGACTTCGATGCGGTCAATAATCGTCGCGTGAATCGGAAAAATTCTTTCAACTCCGACGCTAAAACTAATCTTGCGAACGGTTATTGTTTCACGGACTCCGCCGTGTTTTCTGGCGATACAAAAGCCTTCAAAAGCCTGCAAACGCTCTTTTTCGCCCTCTTTAATGCGAACCCAAACTCGGACGGTATCACCCGGCTGAAAATTTGGAATATCTTCTTTTAACTGTGTTTTTTCAATTGAATCTAAACGGTTCATAACTTTTTTAAGTGATAGCTGATAAGTGATAGCTGATAAGTTTTTAAAACTTCTGAACTCTCCACTTTTTACTCTCCACTCTTCACTCCTTTCAATAAATCTTTTCTTACTTTTCTAGTCTTTTCTAATGCTCTCTCTTCCCGCCATTTATTTATCTCGCCGTGATGTCCGCCTAATAAAACTTCGGGAACCTCCATTCCGCGAAATGTTCTCGGATGCGTATAATGCGGAAAATCTAAAATTCCGTTGGAAAACGAATCATTTTCGGCAGATTTATCATTTCCTAAAGCGTCCGGCAAAAGCCTGACAATCGCGTCGGTTAAAACAATCGCCGCAGTTTCTCCGCCGGATAAAACGTAATCACCAATGGAAATTTCGTCCGTAACGAGTGCTTCAATAACTCTTTCATCAACGCCTTCGTAACGCCCGCAGATCATAATTATATGTTTTACTTCGTCCGCAAAATTTTGTACAAACGCTTGTTTCAAAGGCTTTCCCTGTGGTGTCAGCATCACGACTTTTGTTGCTGTCGGAAATTCTGCACGCTTCCAAGTTCCGATGAGTTCTTCAACTGCAGCAAATATAGGCTCGCATTTCATAACCATTCCATCGCCGCCGCCGAATGGTCGATCATCGGTTTTGTGATGCTTGTCGGTCGCCCATTTCCGCAAATCGTGAACATTAATTTCAACAACTTCCGCAAGTTTCGCACGTCGAATAATTCCGAAATCAAAAACCTCGGTAAAAAATTCGGGAAAGATTGTCAAAATATCAATTCGCATCTTAGATTGTAGATTATTTTTTAAATCCAAAAGCGGAAACTTAAAATCTAAAATTCAAGAATACCTTCGGGTAAATCAACTTTTATCAACTTGTTTTCAACATCAACTTCAGGACAAATTGCTTCGACGAATGGAATCATATAATCTTTTTTGCCGTCAACAACGACCAGATTTATATTTTCTCCAGCACGAAAAATTTCTCTGACAACACCGATCTTTTTGCCTTCCAGAGTTTCTACTTCGCAATCCTCCAGCTCCCAGTCAAAAAATTCGTCTTCAGCTAATTCGACAGCCTCTGATTCGGGGATGCAGAGTTCCGTATTTCTCAGGTGTTCCACTTCTTCAATCGAGTTGAACTGCTTGAATTTCAAGACGATTCGATTCTTTTGGAAAAAGAAACTCTCGATTTCCAACTCCAAAGTTTTACCGGTCTTATCAACCGCCAAAATCTTGTCCAAATTATCAAAGCGTTCGGGGAAATCCGTCAAAATATCCGCAACAACCTCACCCCGCAAACCTCTTGGTTTTGTGATATTTGCAACGGCTATTAAATCTTCGGAGTTCATAGAGTTTCGGAGTTGCGGAGTTTGTCGCTATTCGGGAACTCTCCAAACTCTGTAACTTTGTAAACTTAAGAATTAATCATCGACGATCTGCAAATTAAAGCGTTTTTTGTGCTTTTGACTTGCGTGAAAAAGAAGCGAACGAATTGCTTTTACAGTTCTGCCACCCTTACCGATAAGCCGTCCCATATCGTTTTCCGCCACGCGGACTTCGATATTCGTAGTTGAACCCTGCGATGATTCGGATACTTCGACAGCATCTTTGTCATCGGCTAATGCAATTACAATTTTTTCAACTGCTTCTTTCATATCTCAATAAGTTGCAGAGTCATTGAAAGTTTACAGAGTTGCAGAGCTAAAATACGCTGTAACTCTATAACTCTCTTAACTTTTTGCTTCTTCTTCAGCAGGCTTGTCGTCAGCAGTTTCTTCCTTTGCTTCCACTTTTTCAGTAGCATCATTATCTGCTTCTGCTTCTGCTTCGACCTTAGCATCATCAACCTTTGTTTCTTCGATTTTCGGCTCATCAGCTTTAACTTCTTCTGTTTCAGCTTTGTCTGCACTCGCATCTTCAGCTTTTGCTTCAGTCGCCTCACCGCTTTCAGCAGATGCTTCACCGGATTTCGCTTCTGCATCATCCGTTTTGGCTTCTTCCGCTTTTTCAGCTTTTTCTGCATCCGCTTTAGCTTTAGCTTCCGCTTCTTTAGCAGCTTTTTCTTCTTCAACTTTCGCTTTTGCTTCTTTAGCTTCTTCTTCGCGTTCGGCTTTTATCTTTTCTTCTCGCTCAGCCATTTGTTTTTTGAACGCTTCTTGTTCAGCCAGTTTCGCACTAGCTTTCTTCTCGGCGATTTCGGCTTCCTGTTCGGCTGTTAGAGGCGGATTGTGCTTGATCAAACTTGCCACCGTTTCAGTCGGTTTAGCACCTTTACTAATCCAGTAATCAATTCGCTCGTGATTTAATTTCACCAACGGCGGATCGACCAAAGGGTTATAAGTTCCCAGGTTTTCTAAGTATTTTCCATCACGTCTGGAACGCTGTTCCTTAATAATAACGCGGTAAAATGGTCTTTTTTTAGCACCCATTCGGGTCAATCTAATTTTTAACATATATTCCTTTTCTCTACTTATTAGATTTTAGATGGCAAATGTCAGAATTTTGCATTCGCTAACATTTAACATCTAAAATCTATCTTCTCTTCTTTTTCTTGTGTCTTTTTTTCTTCTTCAATCTTTTCGTTAAAGAGTCTTTCTTCGCATCGTACTGATTGTCGAATTCTTCTTGTTTTTCGCCGTCGCCGAACATTCCGCCGAGTGCATCGGTAATTCCGCCTTCGCCGCCGCCGCCGAGCAAACTTCCAAGTCCGCCGCCGCCGGTAAGTCCGCCTAAGCCGCCCATTTTTCCAGCCATTTTGCTGAGAAAACCGCCGCTATTCATCTTCTGCATCATTTTTCGCATCTGCTCATACTGACGCAAAAGTCCGTTGACTTCAGAAATTGTCGAACCCGAACCGTTGGCAATTCTGGTTTTTCGACTGGCGTTGATAACTGTGTATTCACGACGTTCCTGCAAAGTCATCGAATCAATGATCGCTTCGGTGCGTTTCATTTGTGCTTCGACTTCTTCGCCCTGCTCGTCCGTCATCGTCATTCCGCCCGTCATTTGTTCGGGCAGCATTTTCATCAGCTTCGACATCGAACCGAGTTTTTTGAATTGTCCGAGTTGGTTGCGAAAATCTTCGAGCGTAAATTTGTTGCTCGCCATTTTCTCAAGCTGTGCCTGAGCTTCTTCTTCGTCAACTTTTCCCTGAACTTCTTCGATGAGCGACAAAACATCGCCCATTCCCAAGATTCTCTGTGCAATTCGGTCAGGATAAAACGGTTCGATTGCATCGTATTTTTCGCCGACACCGACAAATTTAACGGGTTGACCGATAACTTGTTTGATCGAAAGTGCCGCCCCGCCCCGGGCATCGCCGTCCATTTTTGTCAGGACAACACCCGTAATTCCAAGCCGTTTGTGAAATTCTTCCGCTGAATGGACCGCATCCTGTCCGGTCATCGCGTCCGCCACGAACAAAATCTCGATCGGTTTCGTCTTCTCTTTGATTTGTTCGAGTTCGACCATCAACTCATCGTCAATGTGAAGCCGTCCCGCTGTATCAATGAGCAATGTATCGTAACCCGTTTCTTCGGCGTATTTCATCGCCCCGCTGACAAGCGTTAACGGATCGTTTGTTTCGGCGTTTTGATAAATTCCCTGTCCAACCGCTTCGGCAACAACCCGAAGTTGTTCGCGAGCCGCCGGACGATAAACGTCAACCGAAACAAGCAACGGTTTTCTATCCTGATTTTCCGCCAACCATTTAGAAATTTTCCCCGTCGAAGTCGTTTTACCCGAACCCTGCAAACCGACGATCATCACGACATTCGGAATTTGCTTGGTAAAGACGAGCCGCGAAGACGTTCCGCCAAACAATTCAACAAGTTCGTCGTAGACGATTTTGACAACCTGTTCGTGCGGTTTTAGGTCTTTCCAAACTTCCTGACCTTCCGCTTTCGCCCGAACATTGGCAACAAAATCTTTGGCAACTTTGAAGTTAACATCAGCCTCAAGCAAAGCCATCCGAATCTCACGCAAAGCAACATCTACGTGTTCGGCGGTTAGTTTTCCCTCGCCACGCAGATTCTTTAACGATTGCTTTAATTTGTCGGATAATGACTCAAACATATAAACACACTTCGGCTATTAAAGTCGAAACTATAAATACTAATTGGATAATGTAAAAGTGTCAAGAAACGATGAGGTTTTATGAAGTTGAGTAAGTTTTTATGTAATTAATTATTGCACTCTTTGAATTTCAAGTTTTATTCCGTTAGTGATAGGTAGCGGTTTATTATCAGCAATATGGATAAAAATCCACTCCTCTAAAACTTCCGCCAGTTCATCACGGCAGTCTTCGAGCGTTTCGGCATTTGCCCAAACGCCTTGGAATCCCGGAATCTCACCGTAAAAAGTTCCGTCGTCTTCGATGATTTCGTATTTCGCCTGACGAAGTGCTGATTGAATATATTTTATTAACATAGGTTCATTTTAACTTTCCGAAAATAATTTTAGCAACTATATTTCAAAAAACAATCTATTTCTTTAAATACTCACGAAAAATCCAATCACTTTCCTCAGTATTTGAATGACATTCCGCTCAATTTCCAACCGTTTCGCGTTTTTTTATCTGCAAATCATTTCCGTCAAATGTGAAACCCTTAATGGGATAAAAAAAGTTGCTCTATCGGAGTGTGGACATCCTGTCCGCAAGTATTTGAACTCTATATATCCAATAAGCACTTGCGGACAGGATGTCCGCAGTCCAAAAAAAAGGCGTGAAATGAATCACGCCTTTAGTAAGTTAAATTGAAAACCCGAACTATTTTTCCATAGATTTTGCTTTGGCGAAATCACCGGCTTTGAAGATCGAAATTTTGTCTGCTGTGATGTATTTTTTCATCGCGGCATTTACCTGTTCAGCCGTAACTGCGTTTACTTTCGACTCGAAATCGGCATCCCATTGAAAGGTTCTGCCGAGGAAAAGATCGTTTGTTAAAGCACCGGCTAAACCCGGATCGGAAGCCCGGCGGCGTTGTGCGTCAAGCAATAAGCCTTTTTTCGCGTCGGCGACTTCTTCTTTAGTAAAACCTTCGCTCGTCGCTTTGCTGATTTCGTCTTTGAACGCGGCTTCAAGTTTTGTCGCGTTCTGTGGTGCGTAGATCGCTTGGGCTAAAAACGAGGAATTTTCATCTAATGAATTTGTATTAAATCTTGAACCGACACCGTAACTCAAACCTTCCTTCTGACGAATCCGTGTTGCCAATCGGGAGTTCAAGAAACCACCACCGAGCATATAATTTCCAACATATAATGCTGGATAATCGGGATTGTCGTCACGAAGTTTAACATCCAATCGGGCGATGAAAACCGCATTGGCTTTGTCGGGCGTTTCAAATGATTGATTGATCGGTGGAACATCATTATAAAGATTAGTCAATCTTTCATATTTGCCCGGACTTTTCCAATTTCCGAAGTATTGCGTAATAAGCGGTGTAATTTGTTTCGGATCGAAATCGCCGACGATTGCCAATTCGCCGTTTGAAGCTCCGTAAAAGTCTTTGTAAAAATCTCTTACCTGCTGAAGTGTAACGGCTTTTGTATCGGCAATGTCCTCTTCCAAAGTTCCCGAATAACGTGGATCTCCTTTTTTGTAGCGATTAAATTGCTTTCCTATCGCGTAAGAAATTACGCTTCCCGGTTCGCTTCTTTGGCTTTCGATTTCGGTTACTGTTTCTTCCTTGATTAAATTGAACTCGCTTTCAGGAAATGCCGGTTCTTTCAGGATTTCCGCCACGAGTTTCAGAACCGCAGGAAGATTTTCGCGTGTCGTTTCGATTGAAACTCCTGCACTTGTTGCTCCGCCGAAAACGCCAACTCTTGCTTTTAACTTATTAAATGCGTCTTCGATCTGCTGGCGTGTCATATTTTTTGTTCCACGCATTAGAAGCTGTCCGGCAAAACTTGCGGCAGTTCCGCGATTCATCAAAGTTTTCTCATTACCGAAACGAAGCGTCATTCTGGCATAAACCGTGTCGCCGCGATTTTCTTTCGGCAAATATGCAACCTTCAAACCGCCGATAGTCGTGCGGGTCGTGCGTGAATCAATGTTAGATGGCGAAGGATCGAACGCTTCGCCCTGAGCGACCGCTTCTTTTCCTTTATAACCATCAACCATTGCCATAATTTCGCTGTCTTTAACATTTGAAATGTCGGCTCGGTCAATTGCTGATGGATCGGTCGGGATAAACATTGCGGTTGTCCGGTTTGAACGTTTGAAATATTTTTTCGCCGCCATCGTTACGTCTTCCGGCGTAAGTTTTTCCAGACGATCCCGATAAAGGAAAAATAAACGCCAATCGCCCTGAGCGATGTATTCACTCATTCCAAGACCGACGCGATTCGGATCGTTCAGCGTCAATTCGATATTTTTAATCGCAGCAGTTTTGGCACGTTCGACTTCCTCTTTCGTCGCCGCTTTCGTTCCCGCTGTTTCGATCGTTTCGATCATTGCATCGCGTGCCGCATCAAGTGAACCTTCTTTACTGACTTGAGCGATAAACATCAGCAAACTCGGCTCTTTGAACTCGAAATTGATGTTTCCGACAGAAACCGCTTTTTTGGTTTCGACCAAATTTTTATAAAGTCTGCCGGAAGGTGTATCACCTAAAATCTGTGCGGCAATTTCAACTGCCGGTGCATCCATTGCCGATGCCGGCGGAACGTGATAGCTCGAACCGACCATTTGAATATCACCGACGCGGCGGACAGTTACCATTCGTTCGCCGTCCTGTGTCGGTTCAATCGTGTAATTCGGTTGTAATTTGCGTTCGGGACGCGGAATTTTGCCGAATTTTTCTTTGATAATGTTCAGCGTTTTCATCTCGTCGAATTTACCGGCGACGAGCAAAACCGAATTGTCCGGTTGATAGTATTTCTTGTAAAATGCCTGCAGACGGTCAATCGGAACATTTTCAACATCAGACCTTGCTCCGATGGTTGATTTTCCGTAATTGTGCCAGTCATAAGCCGCTGCTAAACTGCGTTGAAACAAAACACGAAATGGACTGTTTTCGCCTGATTCGAGTTCGTTGCGAACAACTGAAAATTCCGATTCCAAATCTTTTTTGGCGATGTATGAATTAACCATCCGGTCGGCTTCCAGGTCCAAAGCCCAATCCAAATTTTCATCCGTGGCGGAAAATGTTTCAAAGTAATTCGTGCGGTCGGAATTCGTCGTTCCGTTCGGACTCGCTCCGTGCGAAGTCAATTCCGCCGGAATGTTCGGGTGTCCCGGTGTGCCTTTGAAAACGAGGTGTTCGAGCAAGTGAGCCATTCCCGTTTCGCCGTAATTTTCGTGACGCGAACCGACGAGGTAGGTCATATTAACCGTGATCGTCTGTTTCGTATTATCGGGGAAAAGCAAAACTTTCAACCCGTTGTTCAATTGATATTCGGTTACGCCCTCGACCGACGTGATTTTTTTGATTCCTTCAGGCATTTTCATCATCGGTTGTGCGAAAGATGCAAAAGTCAAACTTAATAACAAAAACGACGCATAAATCGCCTTTGAAAAACTGTATATTTTCATAATTTAGTAACTCCCCTTTTAAGATGTTAGGTGTATTCTAACATTTATACGCAAGTTTGCCGAAAAAAGTTATTTGAATATTATTCATATACAATCGGAATGGAAATTTGCAGTTGATCTCAAATTTCCCGAATTGATGTTGATCAATAAATAAATTTATTTGTTTTAAACTATTTAAATTCTTTTTTCACCATTTTATTTCAGGAAAATAGGATCTTCAAAATGGAAAAAAGGCAGAGAGAATTTCCCGATCTCTCTGCCTTTTTTGTCTTCGCTTTTGCCTACGCGAATTTTGCCCCGTTTGAAACTTTTTTTTCACGCTTCGAGTTTTGAATTATAAAAGCGGCTTACCTTCAAAACCTCTTTTACAAAAACCAAAACTCGAAGCGTTTTTGCCTCGTTCAAGCAACTTTTTTATTAACTTTTCCGTCCGTATTTTGCGACTTTGTCTTCTCAACTCTCGCTGCCATTCGTTTGTCTAAATCAATGATTTGTTCGTTCGTCAAATGATATATGTTCGGTTGATCGTGATAAATTCTCGCACCCGTGACAACATCCGCTTTCTTAAAACCGTTCTTTTCAGCGTTCCCGATAAGTTCTTCAACCGTCATTTCATTTTTGACAAGTTTCAGCGGTTGTTTTTCTTCGATAAATTCTTCAACTTCCAACTTCTTCGGCTTGTCAAACGCCAATTTCTCCGACGTGCTGCTTTTCATCACTTCGAGAAAATCTTTAAAATCAATATTTCCCGTCATCTCAAAACCGACTTCAAACGCCGGTGAGTTCGATTTAACAACTTGGAAAACACGAACAATCTCGCCGTTTCTCTCTTGCAGAGAAATTTCAACCATTACATCAACGAAATATTCCAAACCGCTCGCCGTCATCGGCAGAACGCGTCCGATCTCGTTATCTTCTTTCGATTCCTTGCCTTTCGCCGGAATCTGATCGGCAATAACAACATTTTTTCCGCTTTCAATGCATAGTTTGCGAAGAACATTCTGCAAAATCATCTGATCCGCCGCCAATTCTTCCGCCGACGGCTGAGCTAAAGGATCGCCCGTTTTGTCCCGCACCGCCTGAATCATTTCCGAATGTTTCGCACTAAAATACGCCGCCCAAGAATCAAGTGCGTAACAGCCGTAATTCTGTTCCTGACCTTCGCCCGTCAACGCCCAATCAATAAATTCGGGCAGTTCGTCCGTATGCTGAATTTCCAAAGCATCAAAAGTTTCGCCGACACCGCGAAGCAAACGCCCTTTGCGTTCCGTGTCGAAAATGCAGAGTCGTCCCAAACCCGCTTCCGCCATCGAACTGACAAAATGACTTTTCCCGACTCCCGCTCCGCCGCGAATCGCCATCACCAACCGCTGTTGACGCGGCACGCGGCTCAATGGATTAACTTTTACTCTCGTCGTAGATTTCATAATTCACTTTCTCCCAAAAAATTCGTAAATCTCTGATAGCCTTAATGTTATCTGTTAATTAAATAATGCTAAACGCCTACCGTCAAAGGCATTATGTTGCATTGGTGAAACAAATCTAACATAAAAGATATTTTGTTGCAAGTATGAAACAAGCGTTTCACAAAAAAATGTTGGATTTGACTTAAAAAAAACTATATTATTGGAGGAAAACTTAAAAGTTTTAATTATGAAGAGATTTATCTACATTATTCTGTTTATTTTGTTTATTTGCTCATTTGCTTTCGCACAAACTGCTGAAACAAATATCAAATCAAAATGTCCGTCAATCAGTATCGCAGGTCCGCCGATTGCTGTTAAAGCAGGTGAAACGCAAACATTTATTTTAACGATAAACGGCGAATATGATGAGAAAGCACTTAAAATCGAATGGCTGACTGATGTTGGAACAATCGTTAATGGACAAGGAACAAAAATCTTGACGGTTATAAATAATGATGATGACACGATCACGGTAACAGCCAATGTTTATGCAGGAAACGGATGTGTATTAACTGCTGTAGAATCGGGATTTCCTTCTGATCCGCCGTTTTGCAGACTTTTTGATGAAATCGGAAAAATCTCCGAAGAAGATTTAAAGCAAAGAATCAATCTGTTCAAAACTGAAATTCAAAACAATCCGGGTTCGCAAGATTATATAATAAATTACGGTTTGCCAAAAGATGTTCGTAAACGCGAAATGTTAATCAGAGATAACTTCGGACGCGATTATCCTTTGACTAACATCGTTTTTGTAAGCGGCGGCAAGGAAGAACAAGTTCGCACAGGATTTTGGATCGTTCCGGCAGGTGCGGATGCCTCAACTACTGATTAGCGAATTCTTGATACAAAGTATTCTTGCGTAAATCAAAATTATTGAGCAATTGGACTGCGGGCATCTCTGCCCGCAAGTATCGGATTTACACAAGTTGAATAAATGCAAAGACTTGCGGGCAGAGATGCCCGCAGTCCGTTGGGAAACAATTTTTCAGAAATAAATTCGGTTTGAGCAAAGATAAAAACACGCTTTTTCCGTAAAAGTAATTCTCAAATATTTTGCGTTCTTCCGTGTATTTCGCGGGTAAGTTTCTTCTCTCTTCCCGAAACTTTTCGCCGGAATTTTCCAAAGTCAAAAATAAAAAGTCCGTAAGGCTCGATGCCGATTTTGTCGGCGGTTTGATGATGGCGTTGATGGGCGGCACGGATTGTCAGAAGCAATTTATTTTCCGAACCGAACGGCAAAAATCTTCGATGCGTAAAAAGATCGTGGACGATGAAGTAAAAAACGCCGTAAATCGCAATTCCTAAACCGACTGGAAACGCGAACGATTCGCTCAGAGGATATTCGGCAAAAACGAGCAGCAAAACAGAAGTGCCGCCGAAGATCACGGAAAAAATATCGTTGAGTTCAAATTTTCCTTTCGTCGCAACGTGGTGCGATTCGTGGATCCGCCACAAAATCCCGTGAAAAAACCAACGATGGATGACATAAGAAAAAATCTCCAAGCCGACAAAACCCAAAATTGTTAAACCGATAAACTGCATAATAATTATTTCACAAATTCAAACTCGCCAAACTTTTCGGGAACGTGAAAATTCGGCGTTTTGGTCAAAGTCGGCGACCACGTTAAATAGCCGCGATTCGGCTCAGTTCCGACCGCCCGCAAAATGTTTCCGAGCCAAACATCACCTACTTTCGGAGTTTTGCCGAACGCTTTCCACTCAACTTTTAAAGCCATCACAACTTTATCTTTGTTGATCTTCGCGGCGGTTTTCATTCCTGAATCATAATCAAAATCCGTGATGCGTTCGTCAGGCATTTGATGAATTTGCAGATCAATCCATTCGCCCGTCGGTGCAACTTCAAACTCGAAATATCGGCGAAAATCTTCAACCTTCGGAGCAAGAAAAATCTCGCAAACGTCCTTTTCCCAAAGTTTACCGGTTTTGATCTTTATATTCGGCTTATCATTTACAACCAACGGTTCATCCTGATTCGCTGCAAATCGCACGTAAAGTGCCGTTTCTGACCACAAAATTTTGGTTTCAAAACACTTCCCTGCCGGTGCTTTTTCGCCCGACCAGTAATGTTTAGTTTTTATATTTTTCGCAGATTTCCAGAGTTTATTCCCAAGTTCGGAAATCGGAAAATCTTTAGCGATATGTTGAATTTTGGTTTTCGCTTTTTCGGTCATTCAATTATGTGAATAAATACTGGTTGAGCAAGGAAGAAGTTGCTCTTTGTCCTCCGCAGTCTTTTCACATCTTAAAGCTGAAAGCAATAAATAATCCTTCATTTTTCCGGTTTAAATAGTTGCACTCGTAATTTTATCATTGCTTATTCTGATTCCAAACGGTCTTCGCCGCCATTTTTGCCAGTTTCCAAGTTCTGCCCCAGTCGAGTCCTTCAGCTTCGCCGTCGGCATTTTTCTCGCGTCCTAAAAGTTTATTGACGAAGATTTTCCGCAGGTCTTTGCCCTCGCGTTTGAGCATAAATTCTTTTGCGAAAGGCTTTGCGGTCATAAAGAAATTAAAATCCGGATCCATCACGATGCCGATGCCTTCGAGCGTCATTAAGGCACGCATAATGTATGTGAAATTTGCGGGCAGACGGAACGGATAATCATACATTACGTCGGCGAGATCGTAGGTTAATTCCTTGAAATTTACGTCTTTCAATTTCAAGTCCAAGTGAAACGTGAACATTCGTTTGACGACTTCGCGGACGGATTGTTCATCGGCTCCGGGTTTTAGAAATTCGAGATCAATTAAATCCTGAGCGATACCTTCCGGGTCTTTAGCAATGACGTGAAAAAATGCGTCGATCATTTTTGCCTGAAGTTTCGGCGTGATGCGTCCAACCATTCCGAAGTCGAAAAAGGCAACGCGTCCGTCGGGCATTACGAGCAGATTTCCGGGATGCGGATCGGCGTGGAAAAATCCGTCCTCGAGAAGTTGTTTCAAATATGTCTTTATCAACAGACGATTAACTTTTTCGGGAGAAATTTTTCGTGCCTTCAATTTATCCAGTTCGACGACTTTATCGCCGTAGATAAATTCCATCGTCAAAACTTTCGAGGTCGTTGCGTCCCAGTAAATCGTCGGAACGTGGACGTTTCCCCAGTCTTTAAAGTTCTCGCGGAAACGATCGGCGTTGCGACCTTCGGAGGAGTAGTCCATTTCTTCGTGAATCGTTTCGTCAAATTCACGTAACATTCCATCCCAATCCGCATTCTCGTTTAAGCTCGGAAAACGCTCAGCGAATTTGGCGATCTTCCGCATAATTTCGACATCGCCCTTAATCGTACCATCCAAATTTGGGCGTTGAACTTTGACCGCAACCGTTTCTCCGGTTTTTAGTTTAGCCCGGTAAACTTGTCCGAGCGATGCGGCGGCAACAGGTTCGGCTTCAAATTCATCGTAAACCTCGTTGATCTTTTTGCCTAGTTCCTTCTCGATTCGAGCAAATGCAACCTCATTTGGAAACGATGGAACATCATCAACCAGTGTTCCCAATTCCTTTACAAACGGTAATGGTAAAAGGTCGGCACGAGTTCCCAAAGCCTGTCCGATCTTGATAAATGTCGGTCCGAGATTGATGATTTCGTTTTTTAACCAGAGTGCTTGTTTTTCCTGTTTCGCTTCCTTGTTTGTTTCGCTGCCGACAAAAAGTTGTTTCAGAGTGAGAATAAAATCGTGAAAAACCCAAAGTTTTGCCGCGTAAAATTTTTCGCCCAAAACTGCCATCCAAGATAATTGTTTCGCCGTTTCAAGCCGTGATTGCTTAACTTTCAGGTGTTGTTTGCGGTGCAGATCGTATTGGTCTAAATAAAGATAAAGCCCGAGCATCCCGATCACCCGCGAAACTTTTCCGAGCCGCAACCAACCTAAAATACCGTGATAATTCTTTTCAACGCCCTGTTCGGAATGAGTCAGATCACGTTCAACGGCAACCAACTGCTCGTTAGAAACCCGATTGACGAACTTCGGCTCATCCACCCTGACCATCAAAGGTTTACCGTTACTGCCGTTTGAATCGGGCGAATTTACCTCAATTTCCCGAAGTTCCGCCATCGCCGCATCCCTATTTTTTGAAACTGTTCCCTGCCTGTTCTCACTCATAAATTATTCCTCAAAATTATTCTATCATTTAGAAGCGGAAAGGCGAGAATTGTTTGCACCAACTTTCACAAACTCGGAAATACTTTTAAAACGGAAAAACACAATGAATAAGCGACAACGCAAGCGATGGCGAAATGACTATTTGCATCGTCATATTTTCGCAAGATTTTAGTAGATGTTTTTAGTCTTTAGAGGTTGGATTTTAAAAGAGATTCCTGTAACGGGAAGTCTTTCCAGAAAATTGACGAGTTTTTCTACATTTTGCTGTGTTCATCGGTTTCGTCAAACACAGCATAGAGAAAACCCGAGTCCGTTAAACAAAGTTTCGTTTTATGCCAAAAGCCTTGGCTGAATCGAAATCCTGCTCGCGTAAAAGTTCACTCATTCTTTCCGATGTGTCGGTTTTTCCTCTCAAAAACATTCCCGCAAATTCAACTATTTGGTTATTTGAGTATTTCAAACTTCGCTTAAGATCACGACTTCAGAGTTTGATTCGGCACTGTCAAGAAACTTTTCGATCTCAGCTTCGACTCTTTGTTCAGTGAGCGTTTCAACAATACTGGTGCGGACATCTTCTATTTTGGGAATTAACGCTCCCGGATTTTTTTTGCGATATTCACTCATAAATTCGGTACGGTAATATTTTTCTTCATCTTCGGGTGTGATAACAACGAATGAGCGGAAGCGAAAGTCTATGTATTTTTCAATCGCCACCCGTTGCCGCATCAATGATTCAAAATTATCATCGGTGATCGAATCGAAACCGACGGTATTTAATCTTTTGACAAATTCCGCCGTGCTTGGAAACAGTGCGAGAATGCGTCTGATTTCTTCGTCAACTTTATCTTTAGTCGGTGGAGCGGCGGGAAGACGTTCGGCTTCTAAAGCGATAAGTCTTAATCTGATAATAAGTTGCAAAGATCGATTGAGATCATCGGAACTAGGCGGACTGATCGGAACATTCGGGTTCAAAGCCAGTTGCCACATCAGATCGGAATAGGTTATCAACTCCGTCCGCACACCGTCACTGACCGTTGCTACTGTTTTATCAACTACTTTTTGCGAATATCCAACCGTTGAAAAAGCGGAAATAAATGCGGCAAAAAGTGCTACGCAAAAGAGATGTTTGTATATGTTTTGCAAATAATTTTTCATACTGACGTTTTCGATTTTTGAACAGTTTGAGTTTCGTGTCAAATTTGCTCCGCTCATTGACGTTAAAACAATTGACAAAATGTTTAAAATTGTTTTTAATTTATATGAAGGTTTCTGCAATTCTTGTCCCAAGCATTGCTAAATCCAACCACTAACTCAGATGGCGAACCGTTTCTAAAGTTTGTCAAAATTTAATTTCTAAAAAAAGATGTTACCCCAAGAATTACAAGAAGCCGGAGCGGAAGCGTTTTCTATTGGTAGAAGATCGGCGGATAACTCCTCGGAATTAAAATTTATCTCCGACCTCGGACGGAGTTTGTTGTTCGATGTCCATCCGAAAAAGATCGCAATGCGTGTCGCGGAAGCGATTCAGAGCGGCGTGAACGCTCATCTGTGTGCGATTGTCGTTGAACTGGAGCAAATCGGTCTGGTATCTTGTGCAACGGATGAGAACGGTCTGATAAATTCGGAGCATTTCAACAGAGAAAGATTTAAGAAATGGGTGGAATTTTTACCGCCGCAGATTTCATTTCTGACCGAAGCCAGAGAAGATTTTTTCTTTCGAGATAAACAGCACGAGATTGAATATATTGCTCCGCTGCACATCAACGGCGAAGTTAAGGGAGCAGTTATCGTCGGCTTTGCGAGAAGTGCGGATTGTCCCGAAAGTTCACAGCGTTTGATTGACGCGGCGACGCAGATGACGGCGATGAGCTTAAATCTGACGGCTTATTACGAAGCGACGCTGAACACTTCGATTAATCAGGCAAAGGAGGAACATCGCAAATTTACCGAAGCGATACTGGACACGCTACCCGTTTCGCTGTACGTGATTGATCGCGATTATAACATCGTCGTTTGGAACAAACACCGCGAAATCGGAATTCAGGGAATGCCGCGGGATGCCGTGATCGGACGGAACGTCTTTGAAGTTTTGGCAAAATATCCGAAGGGAACGCTCAGTGAAGAATTTGACAGAGCCTTTAAAACTGGCAGAATCGAACGCATCGAACAGCAGACGACCGACGATGAGGGCAACACGAAACACTGGCTCGTCAGCAAAGTTCCGATGAAGAACGAAGCGGACGAAGTGACGCACGTGATTACCGTCGGCGAAGATGTAACGATGCGGGTGGATGCGATTCACGCGGTTGGACGGGCGGAAAAACTGGCGGCGGTCGGCAGACTTGCGGCGGGAGTCGTTCACGAAATAAATAATCCACTGGCGACGATTTCGGCGTGTGCGGAAGCATTGGAATCAAGAGTTGACGAAGGCGTTTACGGAACTTCGGCAGATGTTGACGATTTAAGTGAATACCTCGGTTTGATCCGCAGTGAAGCGTTTCGCTGTAAATCAATCACAACCGGATTACTTGATTTTTCGCGGGTGCGGACGGGCAATCGCCACGAAATAGATGTCGGCGAAATTATCAAATCTTCGGTAAATCTTCTGCGTCATCAAAGACGCGGCGACAATATTGAGTTCGAGTTGAAAATCTCCGAAAGTCTGCCGCTCATTAAAGCCGATGAAGGTTTGATTCAACAATCAATTATCGCCCTCGCAAGTAACGGAATTGATGCGATGGCGGACGGCGGAACTCTGACATTCAGAGCGTTTGCCGAAGCAAGACGAATAATCATCGAGGTCGGTGACACCGGACACGGAATCAAAACCGAAGATGTTTCAAAAATCTTTGAACCGTTCTTCACTACCAAAGAGGTCGGCAGAGGAACGGGACTAGGTTTGTCCGTCTGCTATGGAATTATAACCGATCACGGTGGACGCTTAAACGTCCGTTCAACCGTTGGCAAAGGAACGACCTTTACGATTTATCTTCCGAGGAAGTGAGAGAGTCGAGAGTGGAGAGTCGAGAGTCGAGAGGTGAAGAAGGAAGAGAAGAAAGTTTAAGAGAGAAGAAGAAAGAATATTTTATGGCGGGATTTAGTAAATTTGAAGATATAAAGGCTTGGCAAAAGGCTCGCGTAGTTGCGAAAAAAGTTTATGAATTAACGTCGCAGGGAGGTTTCTCGAAGGATTTTGGATTTCGTGACCAAATTAGACGTTCAAGCGTTTCGATTATGGCTAATATCGCTGAAGGTCAGGGAAGAAAATCAGATAAAGAATTTGCAAACTTTTTGAATTTTGCACACGGTTCGGTTGCCGAAACTCAATCGCATTTATACATTGCTCTCGATCTGACATATATAAACGAAGGCGATTTCAAAGATATTTATTTTTTGTTAGACGAAATTGCAAAAATGACAATGGGTTTAATGAAACACTTACGGAGGGAGAGTTAAGAGTCGAGAGTCGAGAGCTAAAAGAGAGAGATTAAATCTTCCGAATACTTCGACTTTCCCCTCAAATTCTCGACTCTCGACTCTCCACTCTCGACTCTCGACTCAAAAAATTATGGCAAAACTACTGGTGGTTGATGACGAAAAAAATCTGCGGCTGATCGTGCAGAAGGAAATGACGCGGCAGGGACACGAAGTTGAAGTGGCGATGAACGGCGAAGATGCGTGGAGTTTGCTTGAAACGCAGGACTTCGATGTTTTGTTGAGCGATATGGATATGCCGCGTCTGGACGGAATGGGACTTCTGCGGCGGTTGCGGAATAAACTGCAAAATCCGCCGGAAGTGATTATGCTGACCGGACAAGCAACAGTTGAAACCGCCATTGAAGCGATGAAACTCGGTGCTTACGATTATTTGACGAAACCCTACCGCATTACTGAATTATCAGCACTTGTAACACAAGCCGCCGATAAGCAAAAACTCAAAATAGATAATCAGCGACTAAAGGCACAGGTTCAACGCAAGCACGAAAATATGCCTGAAATCGTTGCCGAATCACCGCAGATGAAAGAGGTTCTACGGCTTGTTCAAAGAGTTGCACCGTCGGACACATCGTGTTTGGTAACGGGCGAATCGGGAACGGGTAAGGAACTAATTGCTCAGGCGATTCACCGTTTGAGTTCGCGTGCGGACGGGGCTTTCATTGATCTGAACTGTGCAGCATTGCAGGACACACTGCTTGAATCGGAACTTTTCGGACACGAAGCCGGGGCATTTTCAGGAGCAAAAAACCGCAAACTCGGTCTGTTTGAATTAGCCGACGGCGGAACTTTGTTTCTCGATGAAGTGATGGAAATGCCGGCTCAATTGCAATCGAAATTACTGCGGGCGTTGGAAACACGAACATTTTTCCGTGTCGGTGGTGTTAAAAAAGTCGAGGTCGATGTTCGTCTGGTTGCGGCGACGAACCGTAATCCGCAACAGTCGATTGCCGAAGGAGTTTTTCGGGCAGACTTGCTCTACCGCATCAACAGCTTCGAGATTCATCTTCCGCCGTTGCGTGAAAGAATCGAAGATATTGAACCACTTGCCAATTATTTGCTGGAAAAAATCGCGGGTGCGAATGCTCCGGAATTGACTCAACAGGCGATTGATTCATTAAAAACTTACAGTTGGACGGGAAATGTCCGCCATCTGCGAAATTGTTTGGAACGTGCGTGTTTGTTGGCTGATAACGGGAAAATAACAAATAGAGAGCTTCCACCCGAAGTCGTTTTCAAAACGAGCGAACCGCACATTTCGATTAGCTATAATGCTTCACCGATGGAACATCAGCCGAGCAATTTTCAAAATTCGCCTTCATCTTCGCCGGTCAATTTAAAGGATGCCGAGAAACAACAGATCATCAACGCTCTCGAAAAAACCGGCTGGCACCGCGGCAAAACCGCCGAACTTCTCGGCATTTCGTCATCGACACTCTACCGCCGTTTGCGGGAATACAATCTGGAAACGAGATAAAATTTATGTCAGATTGCATTTATCAATACACAGCCAATGAAGTATTCAAATATTCAGACGCAATTTTTCTCGGTCAGGCAGTTGAGCAAAAAAAGGAAATAGTTACTGCCCGGTTTGGAGAGAGAAAAACGTATTGGAACACAAAATTCAAGGTGATAAATTCTTGGAAGCTGATAAATACCGAATATGTATGGGTTTCAACTGGCAAGAATTTTGAATGTTCAAAAATCGAAACAGGGGAAAAATACCTTGTTTATGGAAGAAACGTCGAGCATCTTTCTGACATCCCAATTTCTCCTTTGCAGGTAATTTCAGAAACTGACAATTCAAAATTTAACTCCGAAGTAAAAAGTTTAGGCAACAAAACAATAACTTTAAGCAAGGGTGAATTTTACGATTACACAACTCAAGTTAAATATCTTTCAATTTCATTTCTAATCTTTTTGTTAATAATTTCCGCTGTTTTTCTTTGGATCAGGAAAACAAAAGACAAACCTTTTAATAATTATGAAAACTTTTAAACTGATCTTTCCGGTTCTTTTGACATTATTTCTTCTAAATTCCACTTATGCACAAAGCAGATTTTACGGAACGGTAACGGAAGTTATTGACGGCAAAACTCTTGTGATTCAGCCGCAAGCGAAGGTTGACATAAAAGTAGAACTGCAATATATCGAAACTCCCGAAGCCGAACAGAAACTTTACGATGTCGTTAGAGATCATTTGAAAAATATGGTTTTAGGTAAAGTCGTCGAATTCGTGCCGAAAAATCTAAACAATGACACACGACCGATTGCACAGGTTTTGCTCGGCGGAGTCGATGTCAGCCAACAGATGATTCGCGACGGTGCGGCGTGGTATGCAGTTGACGAAACGAGCGGCAATAATGAGATCGAACAGGAAATTTACAAACGCAACGAAACATTGGCGAAAAATGAAAAACGCGGCGTGTGGTCAATCACTAACTTAAAACCGGCGTGGGAGTTTCGGGCTGAAAAGGCTGAACAATTAAGACAGATTGAACTCAAAAAGCAAGCCGAGGAAAAAGCAAAAACGGAAAACACCAAAACAAGCTCAAAACAGGAAAAAAAAGTTACCGTGGAAAAAAACAGACCTGTGCTTTCCGACAGATACGGTTTTGAAATCTGGTCAACCGAAATTCCCTATAATCTTAAACCAGTATCGGCAGGAGCGGTGATTACGAAAGGTGAATTCGATCTGTGGTATTTACAGGATGTTGTCCGCGATGAAGGTTGGATCGGAACTCCGATTCTGGTTTTCAATGTGTTTGACAAAGAAGATCTACGCGAAATATATTTCGGAGTCGGTTATGACTTTAAAGGTACGAATCTGAAAAAAGGCGGCAACGAATTTACTATCGGTGTCGGTTCAAACAATAGTGGTAAACCCTTTATGAAAGAGGGTTTTTACATAGAATTAGATAACCGGAAGCGGATTGAATTAATCCGCAAAGATTACCGCGTAACTACGGCGGAGATTGGATTTGCCGAACTTATTGCCTACCGCATCACGCGTGAAGAATTGACAAAATTATCTACCAGCAAAGAGGCAACTCTTGTTACGGGAAAATTTAAGAGAAAATTGAATAAACATTTAATAGATTCAATGAAAGCGATAATTACGGCGACGGCAAAATAGATTTATTGCCAAACACTCGATACAAAAAGGAGCAATGATTACTTTTATCATTGTTCCTTTTACTGTATTTTAGGATCATTACTTCTTAAATATTCCAATCAAACAAGGAGAAAGAAAAATGAGATTACTAACATTTTTGTTTATTTTTGCCCTGAGCTTTACAGCCGTTTTTGCCCAAAACAAATCGGACGATTCGGAAGCGACGAAACAGCTTTATGCACTTTTTGATTCGGAATGGCAACAGAATCTGAAGGATAATCCGACGTTTGCATCGACTTTAGGCGATAAGCGGTATAATGACAAATGGGGCGATAACTCGATTGCGGCGTTTGAACGGCGGCACAAAGAAGACATCGCCACGCTTGCCGAAATAAATAAAATTGACCGTAAGCAATTATCAATCTCAGATCAATTAAATTATGATTTGTTTAAAAAAGACTACGAACAAAACATCGAAAGTTTCAAATTTAAAAGCTATTTATTGCCGATAAATCAACGCGGCGGGATTCAGACGCAAAATAATTTAGCAAATTCTCTGCAATTTAATGATGCGAAAGATTATTACGATTGGTTGAAAAGACTCAAGGCTTTTCCCGAACAAATGAAGCAGACGATTGCGAGAATGAAGGAAGGCAAACGGCTGAAAATAATGTGGGCGAAAAAGGTTCTGGAGCGTGTGCCGAATCAGATTGATTCGCAAATTGTTGAAAACCCCGAAGACAGTCCGTTTTATAAACCGTTTACAAAATTTCCCGATTCAATTTCCGCAGCCGAGCAAAAAGAGATAATTAGCGACGCAAAATTGACGATTGCGAATGTCATTATTCCCGAATACAAAAAGTTAAAGCAATTTTTCGAGAACGAATATCTGCCCGCCGCATATCCGAACGCGGGAATCTGGCAGCATCCGCAGGGCGAAGAATATTATTCGTATCTCGCACGTTCTTTTACAACGACAAATATGACACCGAAGGAAATTCACGAAAAAGGTTTGTCGGAAGTTAAACGAATCCGTGCGGAAATGGAAAAGATCAAAACAAAAGTCGGTTTCAAAGGCGACTTAAAAGCGTTTTTTGATTATCTGCGAACTGACGAAAAATTCTTTTACAAAACGCCCGAAGAATTGCTCAACGGCTATCGTGCTGTCGCCAAACGGATTGACCCGGAAGTCCCGAAAGTTATCAAAACAATGCCGCGAATGCCTTACGGCGTGATCCCGATTCCCGATCAAATTGCTCCCGATACGACCACCGCATATTACAATCGCCCCGCTGCCGACGGTTCGCGTCCCGGTTATTATTTCGTCAATTTATACAAACCCGAAACCCGCCCGAAATGGGAAATGATGGCACTTTCAATTCACGAAGCCGTTCCCGGACATCACACACAAATTGCCCTCCAACAAGAACTCGGCGAAACACCGAACTTCCGCAAATTCGGCGGCTACACGGCGTTCACCGAAGGTTGGGGATTATACAGCGAATCGCTCGGCGAAGATATGGGTTTATACGATGATCCTTACGACAAATTCGGACAATTAACCTACGAAATGTGGCGAGCCGTCCGCCTCGTCGTTGACATCGGAATGCACTATTTCAAATGGGACAGACAACGTGCGATAGACTTTTTCGCCGAAAACGCCCCGAAAACCGAACAAGATATAGTCAACGAAATTGACCGCTACATCTCAATGCCCGGACAAGCCCTCGCCTACAAAATTGGCGAACTAAAAATGCAGGAACTCCGCACAAAAGCCACAAGAGAACTGGGCGACAAATTCGATCTGCGTGAATTCCACGACATAGTTTTATTAAGCGGTGCAGTTCCGCTCGATATTTTGGAGCGAAATGTTAATGAATGGATTGCTATGCAAAAGAAACAAGGAGTTTACAAAAAGTGGTTAACGAAAAGTGTCTATTATGGAATTACACCCCGAAATAAAACTAACCACGGAAGCGTATTTCTCGAATGGGCTGAGAAAGATGTTGCTTATATAATTACGTCCGAAGAAAAAGATGCTTACTTAAAACTCACAACTGATGAAGAACGGGAAACATTTATCGAAAACTTTTGGCGAAGGCGTGATTCAAATCCCGATACGAAAGCAAATGAATTTCGAGATGAGCATTATAAACGAATTGACTATGTAAATGAACACTTCACTTCAGGCAGACCAGGTTGGATGACTGATAGAGGATTAATTTATATTCTTTACGGAAAACCTGACAAAATTGAAAAAGGACAAAGCGATTTTGAAAACTTTAAGAATGTTTTATTTGAAAAATGGAACTATGAAAATCTTGATGGAATTTGCCCAAATGTTGAATTTACCGTCTTTGACCTAACCGGATCTGACGAATTTAATTTACGAAAAGATAATCGTGCTGTATTGCTAAAATTAAGTGGAAAAGGTCAAACAACTGATTATGGGGTATGTCCTACTTCATCTTTCTAATGCCCAAAAAATTAACCAAAGAAATAATAATCGTAGCAGGAGCAAATGGAGTTGGAAAGACGACATTCGCTCAAGAATTTTTGGTTGTATATCCGCATTATGAATATTTAAACGCCGATGAAATTGCGAAAGAGATTTCGCCCGAAAATCCGCAAGCAAAACAATTTCGTGCGGGAAAGATTTTCTTTCAAAGGTTGGATAAATTTATTAGCGAAGGAAAATTCTGTGTTATTGAAAGCACGCTTTCGGGGCGTTATTTGATAAAATTTATCAATAAAATCAAAGAGCAAAATTATCAAATAACGCTTGCGTTTATATTTGTTGATTCACCCGAAATTTCAATCGAACGCATTGCGGGACGAGTTAAAAAAGGCGGGCATTTTGTTCCCGAAGATGATGTGCGAAGACGCTTTGTGCGTGGCAGAGAAAATTTTTGGAATATTTATAAAAATTTAGTTGATCGTTGGAGTTTGATCTATAATACTCAAAGCGGTTTTCGAGAAATCGCTTTTGGCGAAAAAGATATTCCGAAAATAACAGATGAAAATCTATTTAATGAATTTATCGAACACTTAAAATGAAAAAAGATAAGAAAATCAGTCTGGAAACATACGAAAAAACAATGGAAATTGTCCGCATCGGCAATATCGCCGTTCGTAAAGCACAGGAGGAAAACCGCAGACTCGGCATTCCGAATGTTTATGGACGCGACGGGAAAATCATTTATGAAATGCCTGATGGCGAGATTATTGTCAAAGAAATTGAGAAATCTTAATCCACTAATAAAGCATTAAAACCTGCCTGACGAAAATGTTCATCGGTTGTTAGAGCGTCGGGTATTTCTCTTTCATTCATCACCACAAACGAAGTGCAATTGGTTAAACCCCAATTATTATCTTGGCGTTGTTCGTAAAGTTCTAATGCTTTTTTGAATAGCTCGGATGTTGCGGGAATCACTTCGATCAATGGACTATTTTCTAAAGTATGAATTATTTCAGTCGCATCTTGTCGAAATTTTAGCGAGGATAAACCATTTCCGATTTCTATCAAGATAAATTGTGTTGTCAGCAATAAATGTTTTTCGTCAGCTACTTTTTGTTGCCATTCAATTGCTTTTTGATGCCATTGGTCGCGTGTGTTGAATAAAGCATAAATGTATGCAGTGTCTAAAAAGAGAGGTTTATTTGCCAAAATTTATTATTCCTCCAATTTTCTATTTGCATAAAAATCGTGTTTCTCCGCAAAGTCCAATACGCCTACATCTTTAGACATCTTTGCAATAGTAGTAAGCGGATGTTCGACTTCGCCGTTTTGACCGTTAGGGTTGCCATTTTTAGCATACCGCTTTTCTATTTGTTCGACTGCTTCTAAAACTTCTTCCTGTGCGTTTGTCGGCAGGTGAATGACTTTTTCTGTAATTGCTTCTACTATATTCATATTTCAACCTCACTTTCTTAAACATTCTACTACAATAAGCATTTATTTTGAAAAAATTAAATAAATACGGAATTGAAACTTACGAAAAAGTGGTTCGCAAAAAGGATAAATAAAACTTTTATGCTATAATTCGGCGAAAATCGTTTTATTACAAAACCAATTATAAAATTCAGGAGAAATAATAAGAAAATGGCTGTTGATTTCAGTAAAATACAAGAACTTTTAGGCGACGAAGCCGAAACACTTTTAGACCATACATCTACAACGATTCCAAAGGAAAATCTGCACACGCCGGGCGGGGATTTTGTTGACCGCGTTTGGGTTGGATCGAATCGGAGTCCGGGCGTTTTGCGTTCGATGCAGACGCTTTATGATAATGGAAGACTGGCAAAAACAGGTTATCTTTCGATACTTCCCGTAGATCAGGGAATCGAACATTCGGCGGGAGCGAGTTTTGCTCCGAATCCGAAACTTTTTGATCCGGCAAATATCATTGAATTAGCCATCGAAGGCGGCTGCAATGCGGTTGCCTCGACATTCGGAGTTCTCGGTGCGGTTTCGCGTAAATATGCCCACAAAATTCCATTTATCGTTAAAGTAAATCACAACGAACTTTTAACTTATCCGAATAATTTTGACCAGATAATGTTCGGAACAATTGACCAGGCAAAAGAACTCGGTGCGGTGGCGGTCGGTGCGACGATTTATTTCGGTTCGGAAGAATCTGACCGGCAAATCGTTGAAATTGCCGAGCAATTTGCCTACGCTCACGAAATCGGAATGGCGACGATTCTCTGGTGTTATCTGCGAAATTCCGCATTCAAAACCGAAGACGGAGACAAACACGCTTCGGCAGATTTAACCGCACAAGCAAATCACTTGGGCGTGACGATTCAAGCCGACATCATCAAGCAAAAATTGCCGACAACAAACGGCGGCTATACAGCACTGCAAAAGAATGGTTCTTACGGCAAGACGCACGACAAAGTCTATAGCGAATTAACTTCGGAAAATCCGATTGACCTCGTGCGTTATCAAGTTGCGAATTGTTACATGGGACGCTGTGGTTTGATAAATTCGGGCGGCGAATCAAAAGGAACCGGCGACTTAGCAGCAGCAGTCCGAACGGCAGTTATCAATAAACGCGGCGGCGGAACAGGACTTATCTCAGGACGCAAAGCCTTTCAACGACCGACAAATGAAGGGGTTGAACTACTAAATGCGATTCAGGACGTTTATTTAAGCGACGAAATTACTATCGCTTAACTTTTCAAATTTTTTAACAAAAAAAGGCAGTCGGTTACTTAAAATCCGACTGCCTTTTTAGACGATAATGCTTTTTGTTTTAATCATTTCAACACTTACTGCATTGATTCTTTAACTTCTTCATTAACAACCTTAGCTGAACAGAGAATGATTTCAGCGGTTTTGATGCGAACAGGATTTTTCGGTTTTTCGTTTTCGACCGCCATTTTGTTGATGTTTTCGACAACTTCGAGACCTTCCGTAACACGTCCGAAAGCGGCAAATTTATTGTCGAGAAAACTCGACGGAGCAAGTAGTATAAAAAAGTTCGTCGTCGCACTGTTTTCTTTTTCAACATCACGTGCCATCGAGAGAATTCCTTTCTCGTGGCGAATCTGATTCGGTTCGTCGGGAATGGTTTTAACGGCTCGGAATTTCAGTTCGTCGGTTAATTTTTCGCTCGTGTATAAATCACCGCCCTGAATAACAAAATCAGTCACGACGCGGTTGAAAGTCGTGGTGTCTAAAGCCTTTGCAGCTACCAAATTCAAAAAACTACGGACACTTTCGGGAGCTGACTCCGGATACATTTCCAATCTTATAATTCCCTTTTCAGTATTGAAAACTACACATTTTTCGCTCATATTTTTGACGGAAACATCATCGAACGGCTCTTTTTTCGCGACCTTTACGACCGGACGCTGATTAGCTTTTTTGACCGGCTTCCCCTCAACTTTTTTCTCCACATTTTTTATCGCCTTGACTTGAGCGTTCGTCATCGCAACAGATGCTAACAACAAAATTAAAACTGAAATTATTTGCTTCATATATGATTTTTCCACTTCGAAATATACGGTTTTTGGATGCGGATTTTCTCGAAAAGATAGTATAGTATTTTTTCCGAAAACAAGAAAAGCGAAAAAATATGTATAAGAATAATTCTGAAAATCCAATCGTTTCGATCATTTTGGGAAGCACATCGGACTGGAACACAATGAAAAATGCCGCCGATATTTTGGTTGAATTTGAGATTGAACACGAATGCCGCGTCGTGTCTGCTCACCGCACGCCTGATCTGCTGTTTGAATTTGCAAAAGCGGCTGAAGATAGAGGTATCGAGGTAATAATTGCGGGTGCGGGCGGAGCGGCACATTTGCCCGGAATGTGTGCGTCGCAGACACTTCTGCCGGTGCTTGGCGTTCCGGTTAAAAGCCGCACGCTGGCGGGAGTTGATTCACTACTTTCGATTGTTCAAATGCCGGGCGGAATTCCCGTCGGAACACTTTCTGTCGGTGATGCAGGAGCAAAAAATGCGGCATTGCTCGCAGTTGCGATCCTCGCCAATTCCCGTCCTGAACTACGGGAAAAATTACGCGACTACCGCAGAAACCAAACCGAAACGGTTCTGCAATCAGACTTATCCTGATACTGAAAACTTTAGAAAGTTTAGAGAGTTTTGGAGTTTGGAGAGTTCTCCAAATGCAAAATTGCAAATTTACAAGAGCTATCTAAACTCTCAAAACTCCAAAAACTATTCTCGATCTTTGCCGAAGATCGGCATTTGCGAAGCCATGTCGAGCCAGCGTTTTTGGATTTCGACGTAGCTTTTCATTGTTGCTTGAGCAAAGTCGGCAAGTGCGGCGGGTGCCGAAGAATCGTTCAGTTTCATTCCATCTTTGACCGCTTTAACCATTTGCTTGTTTTGTTCTTCAGCAAAATCGAGCCACGCTTTACGCATTTTGACCATCGTTGCCAAACCTTGGGCAGCGACATTTTGAACATTGCCGACGACATTCGGATTCGTCAGGCTCGTTTCACTTCTAACTGTTTTTACTAAATCTTCGCTCTGTGAGATAGCAATTTCCGACCATTGTTTTTGTGCGTTAACAAAACCTTCCGTTGCTTGTTTCGCCCAGTTTGCCATTGCTTCGGTCGGTGCATTTTCCGCCATTCCTGTTACATTTTGAACCGCGTTAAAAACAACTTCATACTGGCGGGTCGTCATATCGAGCCACATTTTCTGGGCTTCGGTCAATTGTTTGACAACCGATCTCGCCCAATCAGTTGACGCATCAGCCGGTGTTTTGGTTTGTTTTTTGGCTTCTTCTTTCGCACTTGCGTTCTTATTCGGCTTAGCGATTCCTTTTGATTTTGATTTTGAAGCTTTTTTCGATTTTGTCGCAGTTTTCAGTTTCTCATCCGCTTTGGATTTTAACTTTGAAGCAGTTTTCTTTGTTGAACCCGATTTTGCTTTGGCTGACTTTGCTTTAGTCGCCTTTTTCTTCGGTGTTGTTTTAGCTTTCGGCTTAGTTGTTGTTTTTGCAGCAGATTCCGGTTTGTTTTCAGATGTTTTTGCAGCAGTTTCAGTTTTCGGTTGATCTTCAGTTTTTGGTTCTGAAGCGGTTTCGGTTTTTTTTGCAGTCGTATTTTTTTTTGTTGCCATAATCTTTAAAATTATTAAACCACGGATTTTTTAGATCAACTTGAAAGCGTTAAAGCGTCAATCCGTTTCAATCCGTGGTCTAATTCTTGTTTCGGTAATATTTTTTCTAATCCGGAAATTGCAAAAATCTGCGAACTTTTAGTATTCGCAGATTTTCATTAAAACTCAATTATTTGGTTGCCGTTTTTGCTTTTGCAGTCAAATTTTCAACTGTATCCTGCACATTATTGGCAACATTCTTGCCGATGTCCATAACTTCTTTTTGCAGAGGAAGTTCCATATTCGCAGTTGCGTTGATAATATCTTTACCTGTGTCAGCAAAAAGTTTCAACCAATCCTGACGGATTTTCGTAGTTGTATCCCAGTAATTTTTGACAACTTTCAATGCTTCGACATTTGTGTCGTAACCGGTTTTGTAAAGTCCCTGAACGTAATCTTCCGTTACTTCTGCTGATTTAACTGTTAGGTCAAGCGTAGCTTGTGCCGTGTCTTGAGTTAGTTCTACTGCTCTGTCAATCGTTTCGTTTTGTTTCGTCTTTGCCATAATTCTTGTATCTCCTAAAATGTTATAAATAATATATAAATGTTTCGGTCAGCCCGTTTGAATTGCTACCGATAATTAAGATAATAAATAAATACTAATTCATTGTCAAGTAGTTATTTCGCAAATGCGAACAAAACTTTTATTTTGGTTCATAAGTTATTGTCTATCAACATTTAGTTAAGTAAATTGTTTCAATTATTTTGTAAATGTGTGTATCTTCGGAGATAATTATTCGCATTTGCACACGATATAATTTTTGTTGGCGTAAAAATTTATGTTATTCTCTAAAACAATATGGCGAAAAAGAATGAAGCGGAAGAATTTGACGGGTTTGTTATTAAACGCTACAAAAACCGGCGGCTTTATAATACGCAGGCGAAGGCTTATGTCAGTTATGAAGATTTGGCAAAAATCGTCCGCGACGGAAACGACATAAAAGTTATCGATTCGGATTCGGAAGACGTGACGAAAGCGGTTTTGATTCAAGTGATTTTGGAAGAAGAAAAGAAGGACAAAACCGTTTTGCCGACGGAATTTCTGTTTCAGGTTCTGCGGGTGCGGGATAATTCTTTGCAGGATTTTTTCAAAAACCATCTGTCAGCGAGTTTTGCGGCTTATCTGAAAACTAAGGAAGAATTCGACAATCGTTTCCGAAGCATTCTGGAGATGGCTTTTTCCGCTCCGCAAACCGTCGAAAAGCTGATTCCGGGTGCGGAAGTCGTGCGGGAAGTTCTCACCGGCAAGAAAAAAGACTCGAAAAAGAAGAGTTGAAATAAACAAATAAATAATATTTTTGACCGGAATGTGAACTTTGTTTGCTTGTTTATTGACGAGCTTAAATTTATATACCGAGTTGTTGAAAAACAGCTTTTCAATTTAGATATATTTCTGTATTCTCTCATCTAATGATTAGTCCAACCGCCATCGTTTTAATTCTACTATTCGTCGCACTTATACTTTTTGCGAGTGAGAAAATTCCCGTTGATATTGTCGGGATAATTCTTGTCGTTTGTTTAGTTTTAACGGGAGTTTTGACCGCAAAACAAGCTGTCGCAGGATTTGGCGATGACATAATCATCACAATTGCCGGACTTTTTGTGCTGACAGGCGGATTGGTTAAAACCGGAATTGTCGATCTGATCGGGCGGAGGCTATACAAAATTGCGGGTGACAGCGAATTTCTTTTGACGGCTTTGGTAATGATCGTGGCGGCGATGTCGGCGGCGGTTTTGAAGAACACGACGACGACGGCGATGTTCGTTCCGGTTGTGATGGGATTGGCGACGCGGGCGAAAATTCCGCCTTCAAAATTGTTGATGCCGCTTGCGTTCGGAGCGATTCTCGGCGGAAGCTGCACGCTGATCGGAACCTCGACAAACCTTGCCGTGAGCGGGGCGATGCAGCGTTACGATATTCCCGGACTCGAAGCGATTTCGATGTTTGAACTAACGCCGGTCGGAGTAATAATTGTCGCGTTCGGTTTGATCTATATGCTTTTTATCGGTAGAAAAATGCTGCCGAGTGCGGGTGGAGAAGACTCTTTTACCGAGAAATATGCGATTCGTGAATATGTTTCTGAAGTGTTGGTTTTGCCGGAATCTGAACTTGTCGGGAAAACTTTGAGCGAAGCCGATCTGACTGCGGAGTATGCTTTGAACGTGATGGGAATTATTCGCGGTGAAAGCGGTTCGAGAGTTATTCCTCTGCCCGATATTGAGATTCAGGCGAACGACCTTTTAATCGTTAAAGGAATAATTTCAGACATTTTGCGTGTCAAAGAAGATGCTTCATTGAAGATCAAGGCGGATTTTGTCCTTAATGATGATTTACTCGAAAGCGGCGATGTCGAACTTTTTGAAGTGATGATTATGAAGGATTCGAGAATCGTCGGACAAACCTTAAAAACGCTTAACTTCCGTCAAGCTTATAACTTAACCGTTCTGGCGATCAATCATCACGGCGAAACTTTTTTTGAAAAAATCAGCGGCGTTCAATTGAAATTCGGCGATGTTCTGCTGGTGCAAGGAAAGCGAAGTGACGTTGAACCGTATGTCGTCAATCGGGAGATTCTGCTGCTTGAAGACGTTTCGGCAAGCAGTATGCGAACCGACAAACGCAAATGGGCGATGACGGCATTCGGTTTGTTCTTGACGCTAACGCTTGCAAAGATCACGATTGGTTTGGACATTCCTTTAGTAGTCAATGTTTTACTGGGTGTTCTACTTTTACTAGCAACAAAAACCGTTCGCTACAACGAACTTTACTCGCTGATAAATTTCCCTCTGCTAGTGCTGATCGCTTGTATGATGAGCTTCGGCGAAGCGATGGTAAATACAAAAACCGACATATATTTAGCGGGACTGATCGAGATCTATTTCGGAAGTTTCGGCGGAACTGCGGTGCTTGCAGGTTTCTTCTTGTTGACAGTAGCTCTAACACAACCGATGTCGAATCAAGCCGCCGCTCTGGTCGTTTTACCGATTGCCATTCAAACTGCCGTCGCACTCGGATTGAACCCGCGAACCTTTGCTATCGGAATAACTTACGCCGCTTCGTTCTCATTTATTACACCGCTCGAACCCGCTTGCGTTCTGGTCTATACTCCCGGACGCTACAAATTTATGGATTTTGTTAAGATCGGAACAATTTTGACCATTGTCGTATTTATCGTTTCAATCGTGCTTGTGCCAATTTTTTGGAATATAGACAAGGTTCAATAAACTTCAGTATTCTGAGAAAAACTACCCGAATCCAACGCTAAAACACAAAAACAACCCAGCCGAAAAATATACAAATTGAGATTTATTGGACTTTTTAAAAACCAACCCTGTATAATCTATGGTAAAGACTTTCCCTTTTGAACCGGCAAATTACAAAACTATTCAATGAAGCATTCAACCGCAGACAAAATAAAAATCTCCGAAAAAATATCTTCCGCCGTCGCTTCGGAAACGCCTCTGCGGGAATTGGCGGGCAGTTTCTCGAAAGTTGCCCGGAGTGCTTTGAACGAAGCGAATACTCTGGAGATCGAGGAAGTTGAAATTTCTTTGAAACGCTTGCCGAAAAAACTTGATGGTTTAAAACTGGTTCATTTATCCGATATTCATCACTCACCATTCACGGGACTTGAACACATCGAGAAAGCAATTAAAATTGCTAATGAAGTAGAACCCGATATGTTTGTTTTGACGGGCGATTATGTATCGCACGAAACGGAATATGTCGAACCGGTTGCGAAAGTTTTGGGAAATCTGGAATCGGAATACGGAACTTTTGCGTGTCTTGGAAATCACGATCACTGGACGGATGCAGAGGCGGTCACAAAAAGTCTGCGGGACAACGCTATTAAAGTTTTGATAAACGAAGGTTTTCGCTTTACTGCAAAAGACGTTTCATTTTGGCTCTGCGGAGTTGACGATCATATGGTCAAGCAAACGGATGTCAATGCGGCTCTGCACGGTTCTTTTCCCGATGAGATGAAAATGCTGCTCGCTCATAATCCGGTTATAATTCGACAGGCGGTTAAATACGGCATTGACGTAATGTTCAGCGGACATACACACGGCGGACAGATAAAAATACGCGATAAGGAAAAGAAAATTCTCGCCCATCGCCGAAAACTCACGAGCGGTCTGCACGAACGAAAAGGCACTCAAATATACATCACCCGCGGAATCGGCACGGTCGTTCTACCGGTTCGTTATCAATGCCCGCCGGAAATTTCACTGATTACACTAAAAGCCGAATAAGAATTTTCAGCCACAGAGAAAGAAGAGCAAGACGATGTGAGAAAATCCATACAATCGTTGTTTATAAATTCTTACTTTGGTTCAAGTTTTTCCGGTTTATGAATCTGGCTTTAAGAACTCTGTCTTTCTTCTCTGTGTTCTCTTGCGGCTAAATATCTTAGAATTCATTTAGCATCTTTGCGTCTGGGCAAGTTTGCGATAAGATTTTTCTGCTTTGAAAAAAATGTCCTCAAAAGTTGTTACCATCCCGAATCTGCTCACATTTTTGCGGATGGCTCTGATTCCTGTCTTCGCCAGCCTTTTATTCTACGGTTATAGCGGTTGGGCTTTGGTTGTGTTTTTCGTCGCAGGATTTTCCGATGGAGTTGATGGCTTTATCGCCCGTCGATATGAGCAGGAATCCGAACTCGGCACAATTATCGACCCGATTGCCGATAAACTTCTGATGACGACCGCGTTCATAATTCTCACTTTGCCCGATATTTTTCCGCCCGTGCGACATCTTCCCGTTCCGTTCTGGGTTACAGCGGCGGTCATCGGACGCGATGTTTTGATTATAGCGGTGGCGGCAGCGATCAACGTGATGACGGGGTTTCGCGGTTTTCAACCATCATTGCTCGGTAAAATCAGCACGACCGTGCAGGTTTTTGCTATAACGCTAATTTTAATTGCGGCAGTCTTCGGTTACTCGTTTTATCTACCAACGGTTTATGTCATCGTCGCACTTCTTTCGGCAGTTTCGGGCGTTCACTACATATTTTTCGTGGCAAGATTAATGAGTGAGAAAGAAGAAAGATGAACGGTGCTGGTTCGAAAGGTAAAATTTAAATAAAAAAAGAAGAGAAATAGTAAATTATTCTCTTCTTTTTTTTATCTATGACATTTTTCTGCTAAATAGACACTCATATATATTTGACAACAAGACACTCATATCTTATAATTTTCTAGACTCAAGTTAAAACTTGGCTTGATTGCGTTTTATAAACTATTTTGAGTGGAAAGGTTACACAAAAATTATTGGAGATATATTAGATGAGCAAAATTATAGGTATTGATTTAGGAACGACAAACTCGGTCGTTGCCGTGATGGAAGGCGGTGAGCCGGAAGTTATTACAAATTCGGAAGGCGGTCGAACAACTCCTTCGGTGGTTGCTTTTACAAAGGACGGCGGCAGACTTGTCGGACAAGTTGCGAAACGTCAGGCAGTAACGAACCCGGAAAATACGCTTTATTCGATCAAGCGTTTTATGGGAAGAAAGTATGACGAAGTCAAGGAAGAGATTTCGCAGGTTCCTTATAATATCGTCAAGGCTTCAAACGGCGATGTTCGTGTGAAGGTTGATGGTAAAGAGTATTCACCACCCGAAATTGCGGCGATGGTTTTGCAGAAATTGAAGCAATCGGCGGAAGATTATTTAGGGCAACCTGTTGATAAAGCTGTCATTACAGTTCCGGCGTACTTTAACGATGCCCAGCGTCAGGCGACGAAAGATGCGGGTAAAATCGCGGGACTCGAAGTAATGCGGATCGTCAACGAACCGACGGCGGCGGCACTTGCTTATGGTTTGGACAAGAAAGAAGAGGAAACGATTGCCGTCTTCGACTTCGGCGGCGGAACATTTGATATTTCGGTTCTAGAAGTTGGCGAAGGCGTGGTTGAAGTAAAATCAACAAATGGAGATACGCATCTCGGTGGCGATGATGTTGACGATAAATTGATTGATTGGATCGTTGAAGAATTCAAGAAAGATCAGGGAATTGATTTAACATCGGACAAAATGGCTCTGCAACGCTTAAAAGAAGCGGCTGAGAAAGCAAAGATTGAACTTTCGACGGCGATGGAAACGGAAATTAATTTACCGTTTATCACCGCAGATCAAACCGGACCGAAACACTTGGTGATGAAACTGACTCGTTCGAAATTCGAGCAGTTGGTTGAGCCGATCTTGGCACGTTTGATGCCGCCGGTTGAGAAGGCGATCAAAGATGCAGGTTTGGAGCCGAAAGATATTGACGAATTAGTTTTAGTCGGTGGTTCAACACGTATTCCGAAAGTTCAGGAAATGGTTAAAGAGTTCTTCGGTAAAGAGCCGAATAAATCCGTAAATCCTGATGAAGTTGTCGGTGTCGGTGCGGCAGTTCAAGCCGGAGTTCTTTCGGGCGAGAAGACAGATATTTTGCTGCTTGACGTAACGCCTTTGACACTGGGAATTGAAACACTCGGCGGCGTATTTACGGAAATGATTCCGCGAAACACGACGATCCCGACACGCAAATCGGAAGTTTTCTCGACGGCGGCAGACAATCAGACTTCGGTTGAAGTCAATGTAATGCAGGGTGAAAGACCGATGGCGGCTGACAATAAGACGCTCGGTAAATTCCATCTAGTTGGTATTCCGCCGGCACCGCGTGGCGTTCCGCAAGTTGAAGTTACGTTCGATATTGACGCGAACGGAATCGTCAATGTTTCAGCGAAAGACGTTGGAACGGGACGCGAACAGAAAATTACGATTTCTTCATCGTCAGGTTTGTCGAAGGACGAAATTGATAAAATGATGAAGGATGCGGAATCGCATTCGGCGGACGATCAGGCGAAGAAAGGCGAGATCGAAGCACGCAATCGTTTGGACGGTCTTGTTTATAATGTCGAAAAAACTTTCAGTGAAAACAAAGATAAAGTTGACGACGGAGCAAGAAGCGAGATCGAAGCGGCAATTTCAGAATCGAAAGAAGCTCTGAAAGGAAGTGACGCAAGTGCAATGGACAGTGCATTTGAACGCTTGCAGACGGCTTCGCACAAACTCGCTGAAGTTCTCTATTCGCAACAGACGCAAAATCCCGAAGGCGGCGATACGGAAGAACAAGCATCTTCAGCAACCGCCGGTGGAAGCGATACGACAGCCGCAGGTTCGGATGATGATGTCATTGATGCCGAATATGTTGATGCGGAAGTTGTTGATGCGGAAACGGAAGAAGAAAACAAAGACGAAAGTTAATTTCGTTTTGTAAAAAGTTTGAGAGCAATAAATCTTGCCGGATTTATTGCTCTCAAATATAATCGAATTTATGACTATTCAAATTGATATAGATGAAAAAGTTTTGGCGGAAGTAGATGAAGCTATCGAATTTTTGGAAGAAAATCGTGAAGACGCTTTTCGTGAAGCATTTTTAGAATTAGCCAAAAGAAAAAAATAGAAGCCGAAGTCCGCAAACAATATGCAAAAGCTTGTCGTAAGCATCCTCAAACAGCAGAAGAAATCAATGAGTGGGAAGATGTTCAGGATTGGGATAAAAGATGATTCACAATTATATTTAATATTTTGTACTTAACAGAAGCAGAAAATGTATTATGACAGTTCAAATAGACATTGATGAAAAGACTTTAGCGAAAGTTGATGAAGTTGCAAAAACAGTTGAGAAAAGTCAGATAGATTATATTTTGGATGCGATTAATAAATCTTTGACTGAGGATTCCAAACGATTGGAAATAGAAGAAAAAGAGAAGCAGTTTATAGAAAGTTACAAGAAGCAACCTCAGCAACCCGAAGAATATGAAATTTGGCAGGATGAACAAGTTTGGAGTGATGAATGATTCAAGGCGACATTTATCAATATAAATTCAAAGCCCCTAATAAACAGCGTCCCGTTTTATTTCTGACCAGGACTGCTTCAATTCCTGTCTTAAATACTGTAACGGTTGCTGAAGTTACAACGACAATTCGCAATAATAAAACTGAGGTTTTATTGGATGAATCAGATGGAATGCCAACTGATTGCGTTGTGAATTTAGTGAATATTCAAACTATTCCAAAAAACAAACTGGGAAAATATATAACACATCTGTCGGACGAAAGGATGCGGGAAGTTTTTGAGGCGATAAAATTTGCTTTTGGATTTGATAGATTTTAGATAGAAAAAAGTTCCAGAAATAATATTAATGGCGACAAAGAAAGATTATTACAAACTACTCGGCATAAAAAAGGGTGCGGATGATAAGGAAATTAAAAAGGCTTATCGTCGTCTGGCACGGAAATATCATCCTGACGTAAATCCGGGTGATAAATCCGCCGAGGAAAAATTTAAGGGAATTCAAGAGGCTTACGATGTTTTAAAGGACGAGAAAAAGCGTAAGGTTTTTGATAAGTTCGGTTATTACGACGATAATCTGGATGTTAATTCGTCTTATGGTGCGGGTGCTTCGACGGGTGCGGGCGGATTCGATTTTTCAGGTTTCGACTTCGGAACGAATCCCGGCGGTGCGTCTTCGACGGCGGGCGGTTCTTCGAGTTTTCGTGATATTTTCAGCGATCTTTTCAGCGGCGGCGGAAGTACAAATACGGGACCGGGTGCGAGAACACAAGCCGAACCGCCGCGACCTCTGCCGAAAAAAGGTCAGGACATCGAAATTCCTCTGGCATTAAGTTTTGAAGAATCAGTTACGGGTTTGACGACGAATTTGACTGTCAATCGTTCCGAGCAATGTTCGCGGTGTCAGGGTGCGGGCGATATGGGCGGACCGATGGTCGTCTGCACGACTTGCAGCGGTTCGGGACAAGTCCAACGAACGGGCGGACGTTTGCAATTTTCACAGCCGTGTCCCGATTGCGAAGGGATAGGTCGCCGCCGCCAGCCGTGTTCGCTCTGCAAGGGCAAAGGCGTTACGCCGAAACACGAGCAGGTCAAAGTCAGAATTCCCGCCGGAGTTGACACGGGTTCGCGGGTGCGAATTCCAAAAAAAGGGCACGGCGGACGACTCGGAGCAGAACCGGGTGATTTGTTTATCGTGACGAACGTCGGCAATCACAAGCATTTTAACCGTAAGGGAAACAATATATATGTTACCGTTCCGATCACGATTTCCGAAGCCGCCCTCGGTGCAAAAATCGAAGTGCCGACGGTCGAAGGAAAAACGATGTTGAGAATTCCACCCGGAACACAATCGGGACAAAAAATCCGCCTGAGCGGAAAAGGAGTGCCGAGTTTGAGAGATAAGAACGTTCGCGGCGATCAATTTGTCGAGGTAAAAATAACATTGCCGCGAGTTATCAGCGAAGAAACGAAGGACTTACTGCGTCAATTCGACAAAGTAAATTCTGAAAATCCGCGAAAGGTGATGGGACTGGAATAACATTTATCATTGTCCATTTATCATTTATCAGAAGAACTTTTGAACAATGATAAATGGTTAATGTTAGATGATAGATGATAGATGATAGATGATAGATGAAAAGATGAGTAAGAACGAAAAGACATATACGATCAGCGTTGTGGCGAAACTTTACGAGGTTCACCCGCAGACGCTTCGTTTGTATGAACGCGAAGGACTGATGAAACCGTCGCGTTCAAAGGGCAACACACGGCTTTTTACCGATGAGGATTTGGAGCGTCTGGAAGTTATTTTATCGCTCACCCGCGAACTCGGCGTAAATTTAGCGGGCGTTGAGATCATTATCAATATGCGTCATAAAATGGGTGTGATGCAGAAGGAATTTGAACGCTTTTTCGATTATCTGCAAACTCACGCCGGCGAGATTTCAAATCAAGTCAATACCTTCGCGGATTCCGAAGCACTAATCCCCGTTTCCCGCATCAATCGTCAGGAAATTCCCGAATTCGACGAAGACGAGTAAATTTTCTGTTAAATCCCCTCCAGCCCGGCATTGCATTCCCAGCAAAATTAAGCCAGAATGTTTTTTATCTAAAAACCCCGAACTATAATTTTTTTAGGAGAAGTATATGAAAAGCATTCTTGAAAGGTTTACCCTTTCATCTTTAACTATATTCTTGTGCGTTCTTGCGTTCAGCAGTTTTACTTTTGCCCAAGACCTCGATGATGTTATCTTCAGCGGAAAAGTTACCGACTCAAACGGCGAAGTAATAATCGGTGCCACAGTTACAGCGATTCTCGTTGAACAGGGAATCGAACGCTCGGTAACTACTAACGAAGACGGACGTTTCCGTATAATCGAACTCAAGCCCGGTAAATATTCGATCAAAGTGAACTCACCGGGATTCGGTGTTTTGACCAAAACGGATTTAGACACGATTTCGGGACAGAGCATAAATGTAGATTTCTCACTCGTTCCCGAAAGTGTCCGAGCCGAGCAAACCGTTTCGATTGACGACACCGATGCTCCCGTAATTGACCCGAACCGCACGATTGTCGGCGGAACGATTACGCAGAGAGAGATCGAAGAAATTCCGAATGATTCCCGCAATCCGTTCGATCTTGTTCTGACCTTGGGCGGAACGACGGAAGAAGCCCTTTCGACACGCGATTTAGCGGATGATCGAAATGTCGTCAATGCGACCGCTCCGGCAGAACAAGGCAATTTTTCGCTGTCCGGTGGTGCTTCTTATTCCAATAATATTACGATTGACGGTTTAGATAATAATGATGACCGCTCGGCGAATATACGTTTTCAACCTTCTATCGAATCAATCGCCGAAGTTCAGGTCGTTACCAATCAATTCTCGGCGGAATACGGACGAGCTTCGGGCGGACGAATAAATGTGAGAACAAAAAGTGGCTCGAATCGTCTGCGTGGGCGTGCCTTTATGTTTTTTCGGGACGATAGTTTGAATGCTAACACTTACTATAATAACAGCCGCGGATTTGCCCGTCTGCCTTTGACGGAATACAACCCGGGTTTTACGTTAAGCGGACCCGTCGTACTACCCAGGATTTATAACGGACGCAATCGGACGTTTTTTTCGGTTGCTTATGAATATAATAACTTACAAGACACGACCTTTATAAATACATACGTCCCGGTAGGATCGAATCCGAGATTTGCATTGCCTACCGGAAATGCACCTTGTCCGCGTCCTGTCTGTGTTGATGAGAACAGTAGTCCGCCGGTTCCTATCGAGGCTTATAATGTTCTGTATTCGACACCGAATTTGAATAATATATTTACTGCCAAACTGGATCATCAACTGTATTCGAAAAATAACTTTACCGTTGGTTATCAGCTCGGACGCAGAAAAAATAGTCGGACAACCGCCGCGACGACAACAAGATTGGATGACGCACTGCAAGCTAGAACTACCGATACGGATGCGATAAATTTTACCGACAATCACGTTTTCAGCGGAAATGCGGTTAACCAATTTCGCTTTCAATACTCAATTTTTGAACCGAGTTTTCAAACCGACAATCCCAATGATCCGGTAATTTTGATCGGTTTCAGAAATCCCGAAACCGGCGGTTCACAAACTTTAATTGCAGGAAATTCAACCGGATCAGGCGGAAACAGTGCAACATTTCCGCAAAGCCGCCGCGAAACTCGTTATCAGTTTCAGGAAAACTTTACATATCTGATTAAAGATCATACTTTCAAGGGCGGTTTTGACATTCAGACAATTCGGTCGAAAGCAACGGATTTAGGCGATGCGACCGGAACCTTTAACTTTGCTAATATCGGAACATTTCAGCAAAACACTCTTTCGAGATTCAGATTGAATTTCGGGACGGGTTCGGATATTTCAAACAAATACTACGGCTTGTTCTTCAACGATGAGTATAAATTACGCCAGAATCTGACCGTCAATTACGGACTTCGCTACGAACGCGAAACAAGCGTGGACGATAACAATAATTTCGGTCCGCGAATCGGTGTCGCGTGGTCACCATTTTCAAAGAGTGAAGGCGTAATTCGTTTCGGTGCGGGAATTTTTTATAATCGCACACTCCTCCGCACGATTGCCGATTTTATTCAAAATACCAACGGCGTTGTTCCGTTTGATACGAATTCTATCGGAACAAGCGGAAGTGATCAGCGTCGAGGTCCGATTCTCACCGCTATTGCTCAACAGTTTCCGAATTCATTTGCCTCGCAAACAGAACTGCAAAATTTAGTCGCCAATGTCTGCTCGACTTTGACGACGAATTTACCCTGCGATAAAAATACCGGATTCATCGTAAATCAAGGCAGCACAGGCAATCCTCTAAGATCGGTCAATTCCGATTTGAAGATTCCCGAAAGTTATCAATTTAACGTCGGTTTTGAACGAAAACTTGCTAAAGGCTTGGTTTTTGAAGTTAATTACACCGTTAATAAAACCGTGCATTTATGGCGGGATGTGAATATCAACGCTCCGGTTCTGCCCGCCGGATTTGAAGACTTTACGGCGTATTTATTAGCCAATCCGTTTCAACTTTCACCGACGCGAAGATATACGTTTTATCTGGGTTCACCGACCGATGGTGTCGGAACTACGACGGCGATGAATGGAGGAGCCGGTTGCGGGACAGCAACGACAAACTGTTTTGTCAATCTGAATACGACGAACAATTCTTCAACTACGCCGTTGGTTTTTGTTAGTGGCATTAATAATAATGCAACGGGTGCTCCAATCGGCATTGCTTTAGCGGCAATTGCTAAACTCAGACCGAATCAGAATTTTGAGGAACAGTCACAAATCAATTCCATTGGTAACGCTTTTTATCAAGGATTGATATTTGAACTTCGCTCCCGTTTCAGAAAATTCGGTCAAGGGTTCGGCGGAAGTATGCGTTTCGCTTATACTTTGTCTTCGACTCAAGACGACGGCTTGAATAATACATCAAACGCCGAAATCAACGGAGATTTCTCCCGTGAATTCACCCGCACCGTTCAGGACAGACGGCATCGGGTAGCCTTTTCCGGCACATTCGATACTCCCGTCTGGATTGGTAAATTAAGATTTTCACCGTTATTCCGGGCGGGAAGTTCCGCACCGTTCAATCTCGGAAGCGGCGGTGCTGACCGAAATCTCGATGATCTCGGAACCGACCGTTTGAATTTCAGCGGAAACCTCGCCGATATTATTTCCCGCAGACCGGGTTCACCTTTTCCGCAACAACTCGCGGATCAGTTTTCACTGGCTCCCATCGGTGCAAAAAGCGGAAATCTTCCGAGGAACTCCGGAACGGGACCGACATTCTTTACGTTTGACCTGAACGTCAGCCGCGAATTCCGCTTCGGAGAAAAAATGAAACTTCGCCCGAATATTGAATTCGATAACATTTTAAATGCCTCGGTTTTTAGCTATGGTGCGGCGTTTATTGACGGTGTCGGCTCAAATGCTACGGCGGCAACCATCCAAAATTTTAGAGATAGATTTCTTGTTCCAACGAGAACTTATCGTCAACGGCAAATCAGACTTGGCGTAAGATTTGATTTCTAAAATTTAACTAATTTTGACAAACTTTATTTAGCGAAATTGCCATTTGGCAGTTTCGCTTTTTTTTACTAAATATTAACTTTTTATAAAATTCTATGTTAATTTATATTTGTTGAACATTTTCGGACATTGGACATTTATATAATAAAGGACATTCAATTTGCCCTTGCTCCAATTTTCAAGCTCTTCCCAATCAACTCAGCAATTTTCATCTATCAGCATAGAAGTTTTATGAATCAAGTTTTAGAAAAAGAAGTTTTAACGCAAGTTTCGATTGAATCGGTTCTGCTTGATGCAGACCTGTTCGTAAAATATAAATCGCCGGAAAAGGCACTCAATTTGCTGCGGAATTCGATTCAGCGGAGTCCGCGTTCGATTCCTTTGCGGGAGAAATTGCGGGAGGTTTGTATGTCGCATAAAAACGCGACGGAAGCGGCACGGCAGTGTTTAGCATTGGTTAGTTTGTATATTTCCCGTGAAGAATTCGATGTTGCTTACGACCGTTTGCAGGAAGCAAAATTGCTTGATCCGAGAGTTTCGGTCGCTCCCGGACTAGAAGCGATCCGGCGGGCAAGACGACCGGATTTTGCAATTAACCGTGACAAGTCGCCGGTACAGGTTCGCACCGATGTAACTCTCGCGGGAAACTTGGGTTTCGTCAGCTTATTCGATGCGATTCAGGCAATTGAAAACTCGCGTATGACCGGGCTGTTAAAGCTGAAATCAGATCGGCACTTAGCCAGTGTTTCGTTTAATGAAGGCAAAATAGTAGATTCCGAAGCCGACGGTTTGAATGGCAAAAAAGCATTTCGCATCATCATCGAGATCAACAGCGGCACATTTGAGTTCGCACTCGCCGAAAAAGAATTTCCCGTCGTCATCGAAGTTTCCAGCAACACTAATTTTCTCCTCGACACGTTAACCTCGCTCGAAACCGAAAAAGCCGAAAAACAAGGAATGCGAAGTCTTAGCACCGAAGAACTAGAGGTTTGAAAGATTTAGTAATCAAAATTCCAAGTACTTCTTAACCAAACTTGATTTTATCTGATGAAAACCACAGAATACAGTGCTAAATTCCTGACAACGCACTATAGATGTTCAAACTCCAACGTTTAGAAATTACGGGTTTCAAATCTTTTGCCGATTACACCGAAGTTGTTTTCACCGGCAAGGGCATAACTGCGGTCGTCGGTCCGAATGGCTGCGGCAAAAGTAACATTAGCGAGTCCATCGCGTGGGTCTTGGGCGAACAGAGTGCAAAATCTCTGCGTGGGCAGGATATGAAAGACGTTATTTTTCAAGGCACGAGCAAACGCAGTCCGGGCGGAATGGCGGAAGTTGTGCTGCATTTTATCCGGGATGAAGACGAATTTTTTTCCGATGAAAGTGAATTGGAAGATATTGATGAGAAACTCGGCGAAATTGATGAAGCAAGCGTTGATATTGATGAGATTGAAGCGGAATTTGCCGAAGGCGATGAGCCGGAAGAACTCGAAACTGAAATAATCGGAACGGAAAATCTCGATGAAGAAGCGGAGCTTGCTCAAGCGGCTCAGGTCGGTTCGATTCAAACAATTCAAACAAAAATTAAATCGAAACGGCGTTGGCGACCGCGAAATTTTGCTCTTGATTATGCTCCGGGCGAAGCGGTTACGGTAACGCGAAGGCTTTATTTATCGGGCGAAAGTGAATATTTACTGAACGATAAACAATGCCGTCTGCGGGATATTCAGGATTTATTTGCCGGAACGGGACTTTCGGGTTCGCATTATGCAATTATCGAACAAGGTCGCATCGGACAGATTCTTTCGTCGAAACCTTCGAATCGGCGGGCGTTGATCGAAGAAGCGGCGGGAATTTCCAAGTTTCGCACCCGCCAGCGTGCCGCCGAATCACGGCTCGAATCCGCCAAAGTTAATCTTAGCCGCATTACGGATATTGTTTCCGAGATCGAAAAGCAAACCAGAAGTCTGCAAAGACAAGCGAGTAAAACCCGTCGCTACAAGGTTTTGCGTGAAGAATTGCGTCGGCTGCAAAAGCAGACTTACGCAGCAGAAGGACAAAATTTAACTGAAACGGTTGAAACTCTCGATGAAAAACTGAAAGCGGCGACAAAACTTGAACGGGATTTGTTCGAGCAGGTGACGGAAAAAGATTCGGGTTTTCGCAACGCTACGCAAGCGGCGAGAATTGCTGAAGAAACGCTGACGGAAGTTCGCGGAAAACACGCTGAAAACGCACTTCGCCGGGATCGGGCGGAACGCGAACAGCGTTATCAAACCGAGCAGGTCGAAGAATTAAAAACGCGGAATTCCGGTTTGAATGGTGAAATAAAAGTTACGTCCGAGCGGATTCGTCTGCTTGAAAATGAGATCGGACGGCTTGAAAAAGCGGAGGGAAAAGAACGCGAAAGTGCTGAACAAGAGAAGGCGACGCTGCAAAAAGCGGAAGATATTTACCGGGTAAAACTAAATGAACTGCGAAAGATCGAAGGTGAATTAGAAACCGAACGCGGCGAGCATCTGAATCATACGGCGGCGGTTGAAAGATTGGCGGAAATCGAACGGCAGTTTGAAAATAATCTCGAAAGATTAACCGAACGAGTCGAAGGATTACAACGCGAAGGCATCCGGGCGACGGAAACTTTCAACGAACGCCGGAACGAATTTACAACGCTTGAAAAAGAGTTGAATATCGAAAAGAAAAAGCTCGAAAAACTTCACGCGGAGAAACAGGAAATCCTGCAAAAATCCGCCGCCGCACTCGAGAATCTTGAAAGTGATAAGGCGAACTTAAACGAATCGAACAAAGAATTTTCCCGTCAAACACACCGTCTGGAAACGCTCGAAGAACTCGAAGAAGAACGGGCGGTTTATGCTCCGAGTGTGCAAAAATTGTTTGCCGCTCAACAAAATATCGGCGTTGAATTTCAAGGAACTCTAGCGGATAGACTGGACGTTGATGAAACGGCGGAACTGGCGGTCGAGAATCTTTTCGGCGTTTATTTGCAGGCGATTTTGGTTAAATCCGAAAGCGACGCGAGAAAAACTGTTGAATATCTGAATAAAAATGAACTCGGGCGAATTCCGATTCTTGTGCCGAGTTCAGAGTTCAGAATACAGAGTTCAGAGTTAAAAAATAAAAAATCTACGATTAGCGATTATCTCGGAATTACAAAAGAACTTGCCGATATTTTATCGAATATCTTCCCACGTGAAATGGCGGCGAAAGTTATTGAAAATATTGATGAAGCGAAGGCAAATAACGGCGGGATTTTTGTAACTTTGGATGGCGATTTGGTTATCGGCGGGAAATTATTTGTCAGTGGGAAAACGAATGCGGATGAGAAAAATACTTCGCTTTTGGCATTCAAGCGTGAGCTGAAGGATTTGGCGAAAAGCACGAAAGCGGCGGCGAAAGAAAAAAAATTACTGGAAGAACAGGTTGAAAATTCCCGCAAAATTTTAAGTGAAAAAGAGAATGCGATAATTGATCTACAATCTTTTATCGTACAGGTCGAACGCAATCTTTTGTCGCAGGAGATTCAGGCAAAATCGCTTTCACAAGAAATCGAGCGAGCCGAACGCCATCAAAAAGTCGTTACGGAGGAAACAACGCAGATCGAAACGGAAATAAAGCAACTGACGACAAAGCGTGTCAAGGCACAATCGAACGCGAAACTTGCCGAAAAAGCAAGAAGTTTATCAACTGAAAAACTGAAAAATATTACTGAAAAAATGACGAAATCGCGTCAGGAAGTCGAAGCGGAAAATATTGTCGTCAATGAAAAGAAAACTTTTGCATCGGTCGCTTCGGAACGTCAGCGTTCGGCAAAAAATTCGCTGGAGCGAATCAAAAATGAACGAAAAGATTTGCAGGAAAGATTGGACAAACAAAATTCCGAGATCGAAGAAACCGAAAAACGAATTAACGAATTGGAACAATCGAGCAAGCTGTTAAAGTTACAGGTTTCCGCCGCTGAAACGGAATTGGAAGGCGAAGAAAAAGAACTTCACGAAGCGGTCGAGAGTTTAAAAATTGCCCGCACAAGTTCGGATGAAATGTCCACGGAACTGGCGGATTTGAACAAACGTTCAGCGATGGCGAGAGATGATCGGGCGGGTTTGGACATTAGGCGAACGGAAATTATTACACGCTTGAAGAATTTAAACGAAAAATGTTCGCAGGATCTGAATATTTCATTGGTTGAATTGGTTGAAAATACGGAATTCGACGAAGATTTCGATTTTGAAGCATCGCGGGAAAGAGTCGAAGAATTGCGGCATAAACTGGAGAATTTCGGGGCGATAAATATGCTGGCGTTGGAAGAATTATCGGAAACGGAAGGAAGATTCAATTTTTTGACCGAACAAAGACAGGACATTGTTGACAGCATCGCGACGGCGGAAGAAGCGTTGCGGGAAATAAAAAGGCGTTCGCGGCTGAAATTTCGTGAAGCGTTCGAAGCAATTAACGCTAATTTTATGGACTTTTTCGGCGAACTTTTCGGCGGCGGAAAAGGCGAAATGACCTTACTCGAAGCGGAGGATGTTTTGGAAGCGGGCATCGAAATCGTCGCTCAACCGCCGGGCAAACGTCTGCAAAATATGCTGCTTTTATCGGGCGGCGAAAAGGCGATGACGGCGATTGCACTCGTTCTGGCAATCTTTAAATATCGCCCGTCGCCGTTCTGTTTGCTGGATGAAGTTGATGCTCCGCTTGATGATGCAAATGTCGGAAGATTCGTCAATCGCATCGCGGAAATGTCTGAAGACACACAGTTTATCGTTATTACGCACAACAAACGAACGATGGAAGCGGCAAAGGCACTCTACGGCGTAACGATGCAGGAAGCAGGCATTTCAAAAATTGTTTCGGTTCGATTTGAGTAAAAGTTCTTGCGATTTACGATTATTGTCGGAAATCCAAAAGCAAACTTTCTGCGAACTTCGCGGCGGTGAGTATCATCAGATTGCAAATAGTCTTCCGATGCCGAAATTGAACTCGAAAGATTTATAGTAATTTTTGAAGTTAAGCAGTAGAAAAAGGTCAGACTTTGGTGTTGCAGGAGTTTCACCGGATAGCTGACGGAATTTGATTAAAAAAGCTTATGTTTAATAAAAGAATCGTTAAAAACCTATTATTTGCCTGTTGTTTGATAACTTTTTCAGCAGGTTTTGTTTTTGCACAGCACAAGCGAAATTCCCGTCCGGCTGATGGCGAAATCAAAAAAGAGATTGCAGATTCAGTTAAAACGGATTCGCAATCGCCTGTTTATTCTTACGATTTTTCAAAACCGGAGTTTCTTGTTTCCAGAATTCACATCGAACACGGCGAAAACGGCATCGGGAAGATCACTTTTCAGAAGAACGGTTATGAAGAAGATTTTGCCGAACCGATCAAACTTTCGGAGAAAACTTTGGAAAAACTCAAAACGCTCTGGATGACACTGAATTTTCTTGATTCGGACAAAAAATATCAATCAACTGAAAGAGATTATGCACATCTCGGCACGATCAAATTGGGAATGAAAATAGAGGCGAAAGAACGGTTTGAAGAATTTAACTGGACGGAAAATGTCGAGGCGAAAGCTCTGGCGGACGAATATCGCAAGATCGGAAATCAGTTCGTGTGGATGTTCGATATAAACGTGGCGAGAGAAAATCAACCGCTTGAATCGCCGAAGGTTATGAAACAGATTGATTCTTATTTGAGCCGCGATCAGATTTCCGATCCGAAACAGATGATTCCTTTTTTGCAGGAGTTGAGCGTAGATGAGAGAGTTCCGCTGATTACCAGAAACCACGCTTCACGTCTTTTGAAAAAAATCGAAAAAAACCGGGATTAAAAAGTGTCAGGACTTATGAAGTTTTGTCTAAGTTTGTCGTCTTTTTGAGGTCATTTGTTTTCAATTTATCTGTGTCAAACAATTCATTGACCGAAGTTCGGACAGGTGGAAGTTGCTCGTTTTGTCCGACTGCTTCCTGCAGAATTCGTTGATTTTCATCTTCAATAAATTGCAAAATTTGCTCGTATGCAGCGTGTGCGAGCTGAAAATCCTCGCGTTTTATCTTCAGATTGATCTTGCCGTCATTATTCGGAAGTTCGCTGAGTTTGGCAAAACTTTTTAGTCTGATTTGAATTTTGGCAAAAAGTCTGTAGATTCCCTTGCGAAATTTTATGTCAAGGATTTCATCTAAGGACACGCGAACTTCTTTGACATCGCCGCCGATCAAGCCGAGAAATTTTGATTGAAATTCAAAAATAATTCCTGCCCGTGAAAATTTGGCGATGCCGTTATATTCCTGAAAACCGTTGCTGCTGTCCGACTTAAAAGGAATGCTTATGTAATTTTGTCTCATTATCACTATTCGTCTTCGAAGATTTTTGCGTTCGAAAACTTCTCTTGCCGCCATCGCACAAAACCTGAAAATCTCCGCCGCATTGATTTTTAGCATATCGCAGTTTGGTCTATTTTCAAAGAATTACTATAATCAAAACATAATCGGCACAAGTGATGATTCAGAGATCGCTAAATCATTAGCAAAAATAATAATTGTTACTAAAGTTTACCTTCCCTAATTTTTATTTGAAGATTCAGATATTTTGCGGTTATTTTTCTGCAAATATATCGGTAAGTGATCAAATATGACTAAGGTGGAAGCAACAGTTCAGCAAAGAAATATACAAAAATATATAAGATGAAAGATTTTTTCAAAGAAATTAAAGGTGATGCATTCGGCGGAGTTACGGCGGGAATCGTGGCTTTGCCGTTGGCTTTGGCGTTCGGCGTAACGTCCGGTTTGGGACCGACGGCGGGACTTTACGGGGCGATTTTTCTGGGATTTTTCGCCGCATTTTTCGGCGGCACACCGACACAGATTTCCGGTCCGACCGCACCGATGACGGCGGTCAGTCTGGTTGTCATTGCCGGAATCGTCGGGGCGAACGACGGCAATGTCGAGAAAGCTCTGCCGATAATTTTGACGGTTTTTCTGCTTGCCGGATTATTTCAAATAATCATCGGTATCACTCAGATCGGCAAATACATCAAATACATTCCATATCCGGTCGTGTCGGGTTTTATGACGGCAATCGGAGTGATGATTTTAATCACACAAATTCTTCCCGCTATCGGCTACTATCCGAAAGACGATGCCGCGTTGAAAGAATCTTTCAAACCGCGTGCTGAAGTCGTTCTCATTAATAAAGCCTTTGAAGATGCCAGCGACAAGGGTTTTCTCGTGATTGAGAATTCCGACCAAATCGCCGATAAATTTGAAAACATCACTCAGGACGACATCCGAATCGAGGCGGAAAGTTTAGCGAGAAGCAGTGCGTCCGGTGTCGTCGGAACGCTTCGCACGCTGCCGCGGGCAATTGCTCAAATAAATTATCTCGAATTACTTTTAGCATTATTTACGATCTTGCTCATTTACGGCTTCGGGCGAATCACGACCGCGATTCCAAGCACTTTAGTCGCGTTATTAGTTGTGTCGGGAGTCGCTTATTTCGGCGGTTTTAATTATCGCCCGATAGAGCAAATTCCGAGTGGTTTTCCGCAATTTAATCTCGGAATCATTACCCAATTTAATCCCGCATCGGTCGCACCATACATTTTTGCGGCTTTATCGCTCGCCTTTCTCGGTGCGATTGATTCGTTGCTAACATCGGTCGTCGCCGACAATATGACGAAAACGAAACACCAACCGAACAAAGAGTTAATCGGTCAGGGAATCGGAAACAGCATCGGTGCATTATTCGGCGGTTTGCCGGGTGCGGGTGCGACGATTCGCACCGTCGTTAATATCAAAGCCGGCGGAAAAACGCGGCTTTCGGGAATGATTGCGGGTATCGTATTGCTTCTGATTTTGCTGATTTTAAGTCCGGTCGCATCGAAAATTCCGGCGGCGGTTCTGGCAGGAATTTTGATAACCGTCGGCATCGGCGTAATGGATTACAAAGGATTGAAAGCGATTCCGAGTCTGCCGCGGGATATTGATCTGAAAATTTTCAAAGTCAGTTCGGAAGTTCTCGTAATGTTTATCGTTCTGTTACTTTCTGTTTTCTGGGATTTAGTCAGTGCCGTCGGCATCGGGATGGTTCTTTCATCTGTTTTGTTTATGAAAAAGATGGGAGATTTTACCGCTGACGAATCCCGCGTTGTAAGTTTGGAAGAAGAAAAAGGTCTGGCGACGTGGCAGGATGAACAATCTTTCCCGACCGAACTCGACCACGAAGTTTTTATCAAACATCTCAACGGTCCTCTGTTTTTCGGTTATACGAGTGAATTTCAGGCATTGGCAAAACAAATTCCGAACACTGCTTCGCACGTAATTCTGCGGATGGATAAAGTTCCGTATATAGATCAGACGGGACTTTATGCGTTGGAAGATGTTCTGCTCGATCTGGAGAGCCACGATATTCAAACGCTTATCGTCGCCCCGCAAAAACAGCCTCTGATGATGATGAGACGCATTGATATTGTTCCCGATCTCGTGTCGGAGAAATATATTTTCGCTGATTTTCAACAATGTCTGGAATACGTTAAAAGCAATGTGGAAGACAAATATGATGCGGACGGTTTGACTAAAACGATCTAAAATAAACGGCGGGCAGTAATGCACGCCGTCCGGTTTTATTTATCTAAAACTTTTTTCTTGAACGCCGGTTCAACCACGGAATTATCAAACACATCCATCGCCGCATCTTCCGCCTTCGGCAACGGCTGACTTTCCGCCCAATCTGATTCTTTATCGAGAAATCCGATTATTTCCGATTCGATTTCGTCCATTTCTTTGCGATCTAAAATTTTTTCGTCAGTCAAAAACTTTTCATACCGAATTATCGGATCATTATGCTCCGCCCACCATTCTTTTTCGCCGGCGGGAACATACGCCTGATTGTCGTGTTCGGCGTGTCCTTTGCGGCGATACGTCATCGCTTCGATCAATACCGAACCGTTTCCCGAACGGGCATATTCGACCGCTTCCTTCATTGTTTCGTAGCACGCGATGATGTCATTTCCGTCAACCTGCATTCCCTTCACGCCATAACCGATGGCTTTATCAACAAAAAACTTCGCCGCCGTTTGTTCCGTCGAAGGCGTTGAGTAAGCATAACCGTTGTTTTCAATCACCGTTATCAGAGGCAATTTTTTCACCGCCGCAAAATTCACGCCTTCGTGAAATGCTCCCGTCGAAGTTGTTCCTTCGCCCATATATACGACCGCAACGCGATTTTCTTTTTTCATCCGCGAAGCCAGCAAAATTCCCGCCATCACCGAAACCAAATCGCCCAAATGCGAGATCGGACCGATCATTCCATTTTCAAAATCCGCAAAATGAAACTGCACATCAGTCGCCCGCGACGGTGCATTTCCACGCCCGAAATACTGCAAAAATATAGTTCGCGGTTCGATTCCTTTGACAAAACACGCTCCAATATCGCGTATCAAAGGTGCGATAAAATCCTGCGATTCAAGTGCAAATGCCGTGCCGACCGCAGTTGCTTCCTGTCCCAAGCTCGTAAAAACTCCGCCCGTCAACTTTGATTGTTTTTTAAGTCGCACAGTTTTTTCATCAAACATCCGCGTCAATTTCAAATGACGATAAAGTTCGATAAATTGTTCTTTTTTAAGCGTCGTTTCCTTCGTGCAGGAAAGCGGTTGTTCAGGTTTCTTTAAATTCATATTATTTTCCCCGCAAATAAACGCGAAATTATGCGAAATAAAGAAAGAAAATTTAACAGGGATGAAGATGATTAACAGGGATTTTTAAAACTATCTAAAAATTATTCTTATCCTCTTAATCATCTTCATCCCTGTTAAAAAAATCTGCGTTTATCCGTGTAAATCTGTGGACAAATTTCTTCTTTTTCTTTCTAATTTCTATTCAAACTGCTTTTTAAATTCCGCAAATTCTTCCTTCATTTCGCTCAAATCTTTTTCCAAACTTTCAACTTTCTCCGCAAGTTTTTCGATGCGTTCGTTTTTTGCCGAAACGCTGACGGGTTGTGAAATTTCTGGAAGATTTTCGACATCAATTTCGCCTGATAACAGATGGACGTAACGATAATCTTTTTGTCCGGTTTGTTTCGGCAGTTTAAAGATCAAAGGACTTTCACGACTCATCAAACCTTCGACGGTTTGATTAACTTCGTTCAAATCTTCAAACTCATAAATCCGCGAAGTCCTCTGATTCAGTTCGCCGAGAGTGTTTGAACCACGCAGCAGCAGCACGCATAAAATTGCGATTTCGGGCAGTTCGATGTCGAAAAATTTTCCCGCGATGTGTTTGTATTTCGCCACGCGACTGCCCGTGTAGTTGACATAAGTGATGTTTTTCTTCTGCAAACTTTCGAGTGCCGTTTCAACCCATTCGTCCGTGTAGTTGACGACCGGATCGCGGCTTGATTTTTGATTACAGGCGTTTGTCAAAGCATTCAGCGTCAGCGGATAATAATCCGGCGTGGTGTTTTCTTTTTCGATTAAACAACCTAAAATACGGCATTCGACTTCGTTTAATTCAATATTCATAACTGGCAATAAATATAAAACATTTTTAGAATTATTTCCCGCAAAGAGTTTAATAAAATTTCAAAGAAATAGAACGCGGATTACGCAGATTTGACGGATTTATGCGGATTATAAGTAAAACCGTAAAAAAATATTTTGATAAACGGACTGCGGGCATCCCTGCCCGCAAGTATTGGATTCGCAAATCAGTTGAATAAAAGAAATCATTGCCGGCAGAGATGCCCGCAGTCCGACAACACCAATTCTTTTTCTCATCTTTGCGTTCTTTGCAACTTTGCGGGAAACTTCTTTTTACAAAAATGCACACATTAATTACCAGAAATAAAACGGAAATAAATGCCGCTTTTGAAAAATTATCGCAGGCGAAAGTCTTAGGTTGTGATACGGAAACAAGCGGTTTGAACCCACGCACCTCGAAACTTTTCAGCGTTCAATTCTCCGACAGCGATTTCAATGTTCTCGTGCCAACCTCGGAAGGAATCCCGCTTGGCAAACTTGCCGAAATTCTTGAAGATGAATCAATTGTAAAGATATTTCATAACGCCAGATTCGATCTCGGATTTTTAAGCGAAAACGGTTATCGAACAAAAAATATCTATGACACGATGATCGCCGAAAAAGTTTTAACAAAGGGAGCAAATCAGTCAGTTTCACTTGCCGAAACGCTTTACAGACATTTCGCCGTTGACCTCGACAAATCACAACGGGCAAAATTCGGCAGAAATTGGGACAGAATTTGGACAAAAGAACTCGTCGAATATGCAATGAACGATGTCGCGTATTTACCGAAACTTATGGATGAACAGATTTTGTGGATGGAAAGATTGGACTTGCGGAGAGATTTTGAAACGGCGATGTTGAAAGTAGTTTGAGAAAGAATTGTTGCTCGCGAATAAACGCGAAAAAAAGAAGAAATTTAACCACAGATGAACACGGATGAACACGGATCTTTTAACAGGGATGAAGATGATTAAGAGGATAAGAATAATTTTTAGATAGTTTTAAAAATCCCTGTTAATCATCTTCATCCCTGTTAAATTTTCTTTCTTTATTTCGCGTAATTTCGCGTTTATTTGCGGGGAAAAATTCTCTTTGAAGTTAGCCGTTCAAGGCGTATCGCTGAATTGTAAATAATTCATTGACACCTTTTTCGGCGAGTTCGAGCATTGCGTCCATTTCATCGCGGGAGAACGGTTCTTGTTCGGCTGTCCCTTGGATTTCGATAAATTTCCCGGTTCCGGTGCTGACGACATTCATATCAACATCGGCGTTTGAATCTTCTTCGTATTTCAAATCCAACAGCGGTGTGCCTTTGACGATTCCGACGCTGATTGCGGCGACTTCGCTGATAATTGGCGAAGCGTTTAATTTACCGCTTGAAACGAGTTTTTTGCACGCCAAACCGAGAGCAACATAAGCTCCGGTGATCGAAGCACAACGCGTTCCGCCGTCGGCTTGAATCACGTCGCAGTCAATAAAAATCTGGCGTTCGCCGAGTTTTTTCATATCCACAACCGCCCGCAAACTGCGTCCGATTAAGCGTTGAATTTCCATCGTTCTGCCGGAAGCGTTCGGTCGTTCGCGGCGAATTCTTTCGTGCGTTGCCCGCGGCAGCATCGCGTATTCCGCCGTCACCCAACCTTTACCTGAGTTTCGCATCCAGTGCGGGACTTTTTCTTCGACCGTCGCCATACATAAAACCTTCGTGCCGCCGACTTCGATCAGTGCCGAACCTTCCGCGTAAGGCGAAACATTCGCCGTAATTTTTGTTTTTCTAATCTCGTCTAATTGTCTGTTATCTATTCTTTCCATTTATTTATTTCTCTAATTTATCTATTCCGAAAACTTCTATCGCTTCCAGTTTTGCGGGTTTTACGCCCAAAAATCTTTCGGCAACGTGGGCAAATCGCTCTGCTGCATCGGTTACATAGAAATGATCCAAATCGTCGCAGAGTTGCCGTGTTTGATTATATGAAATTTGCTCCGGGTTGGCTAAACCTTTATTTGCTAATAGTTTTTCAACTTCCTCGGCAGTCGCTTCGCCGGAATCTATCAGTTTTACGTTTTCGCCGACGGTTTGCTGAATAATATCACGCAGAATCGGATAGTGCGTGCAGCCTAAAACGAGTGCATTCGGGTTGAATTCAATGACTTTGCTAAGATATTTTTTAGCGATCGAGAATGTTTCCGGTTCCTGCGTCCAACCTTCTTCGGCAAGCGGGACGAACAGCGGGCAGGCGTTTTGCAGAATCTCGGCTTTTTCCGAAGCTTCGCGGATCGAATTGGCGTAAGCATTGCTTGAAACCGTTGCTTCCGTTGCAATTACGCCAATTCGCGGATTTTCATTTTCGCGTGTAAGTTCAACTGCTTTTCTTGCTCCGGGACCGATTACACCGACGGTTTCGATGCCGATGCTTTCGCGTATTTTCGGAAGTGCGAGAGCCGATGCCGTATTGCAGGCGACGACCAATAATTTGATTCCGCGTGAAGCTAAGAATGTCGAATTCTCGATGGCGTAACGTTCAACCGTCGCCAGTGATTTGGTGCCGTAAGGAACTCGTGCAGTATCGCCGAGATAGATAAATTTCTCGTTCGGCAGACGCTTGTGTAAAGCCCGATAGACAGTCAAACCACCAACGCCGGAATCAAATATGCCGATCGGTAGCTTTGATTCTTCTCGTCTTTTCATTGGATTATCAGTCATTTATTTGTAAAAAATAAGAGAATAAAGTTCACGGCTGAGATTGTCAATTAACAAAAATTCTAAAAACAACAGATTTTTTCAAACATTAGCATATCTATTTTGAGTAATTAAATTTAGTTGTTTGTGTTTAATAATGTTTTATATTTTTATTTGTCGAATGATTACAATCATTCCAATATATTTCTTTGAGTTTTACGAAATAGTAAACTTTTAAAACAACTAACCAATCAAACTAAGGAGAACCCCAATATGAATTCCACATTTTCCGGTTTGGTTTGGAACGAAAGATTACAAGATGTAACTACCTCGTGTGCGACTTTAAACCACTTCATCTAAAAGTGATAGTTGGAGTGCTTTGTTGCCAAGTTGCATATTTATAAAGACTCCGACTGTGTGGCTGAGGATTTTCCTAAATATCCGATTTTGATAATGCCACAGGT
>JBGTGO010000024.1:0-10095 GCA_041746675.1 Pyrinomonadaceae bacterium
ATTGATCTTTTTTTGCAGTTCCGCGTCTGGTTTCGTGGATTTGTTTGACGATTTCCATTTCCGCCGCCGCTTCCGCCTTTTTTCCGATTTTGCGATACGCCAAAGCAAGCTGATAATGCGGTTCGGGATTTTTCGCCGCCAATTCCGACGCTTTTGTTAAATGCCCGATTGCTTCTTCCGCCCGATCCAGTTTGATCAAAGTTTTGCCCAGCGTAAGTCTGGCTTCATACAAATTACCGTCTACCGAAACGGCTTTTTGCAGGGCTTTTAATCCTTCGACGGATTTTTCACCTTCGAGATTTATCAGCAGAACTCCGAGTCCCAAATTTCCCTCCGCATAATTTTCATCGAGTTTAACCACCGCCCGATATTGCTTTAAAGCTTCCTGCAAATTTCCTATACGTTCGAGTGCCGTTGCCAGAAAAAATAAAGCCCGCAAATTATCCGGTTGAATCTTTGCCGCCTGCTGAAAAAAAATCACGGCGTTTGAAATATCGCCGTTTCCGAAATACGCTCTGCCCAGCGACAGATTTGCATCAAAGTTGTCGGGTGCAATCTTAACAGCCGTTTGCAGTTTTTCAATCGCAATTCCGTTTTCGTTCCGCTTTGCTGAAATCACCGCCGACAAAACAAGTGCATCAACCAAAATTGCCTTATCAGTGTTGGATTTTGTCAGAAAATCAATCGCTTTTTGAACACTTTCATCCGCTTCCGAAATGCGTTGTAAATTAAACAAAGCCACGCCGTTTCCATAAGACGAAAAATAATCGTTCGGCGATTCGGCTAAAATTTCTTCAAAGATCGTCCGTGCATTCTGCCAATTTCCGCTTTGCAGAAATTCAAACGCTTTTCGGCGTAATTCAACCAGATCATTCGTCTCCGTTTTATTTTGCGGTCTGTTGTTTTCAACGCTCGTTTTAACCTGTCCGAAGATCGGCACGACACCGACCGTTTGCAGTCCGATCAGAACGGACCGAAAAATATTAAATAGTAGATACGGTCTGAATTTCACTTGTTTTATAAAATGTTTCGCTGATAATAATGTAATCGTTATTTCAACTTTTTTGAATCGAATAACCGCTGTATAGTTGTAAAAAAGTTAGCTTTTATTAAAATTCAGACAAATAAACGGCGGGGAGTTTTCATCACACGCCGTTTATCGTTTTTTCAGTTTGTCAGGATACTTGCCTAGAAAATAATTTTCAAAGCAAATTCCAACTGTCTGCGTCGCTGTTCCGAAAAGTCTCTTCCGAAGTTTGCATTTTCGACATCTCCATTCGGAGTTGAACGATTAACGTGATTTAAGACATTGAATGCAGAAATTCTCAACTGAACATTAAAAGCTTCGCTGATTGATCTGACGGCAAAGTTCTTAAATAAAGAAGCATCCCAGTATTCCTGACTGTCTCCGCGAAGTGTATTTCGTCCCAGAGTTCCGATCATCGGACATCTAAAATTCGGTCCGACTCTCATACCGGCAGTATTGAACTCATAACAAGCATCATTATTAGCATCCGCTGAAAAAACGAATTGAGACGGTGCGGCAAAAGCTGCCTGATTTATTAAAATACCCGCCGCCCGTTGAGCGTCCGTCGGTGTCGGATCACCGATAATGTCGGGTCTTGCTCCGCGAAAATTTGGTGTAAACACAGGTCCGCTTTGAAGAGTAATAATGTTATTAAACTGCCAGCCGCCGACCAGAAAGTCCAAAACCGCCGGAATATTTTTCAAATATGTTCTGTTTCTGCCAAACGGTAAGTCATAGACACTCGCAAAAGTGAACCGATGCGGAATGTCCAAACCGGATAAAGCTCTGTCAAGTTCGGGTCGCAGCGGATTATCAAAACCGCAAGTTGCCGGACCTTGTCCGCCGAAGCAGAAACCGCCCGGCGAATTATCAATCGCTTTTGAAAAAGTGTATGCCGAAAGAATTGACAAACCGTTTGTAAATCGTTTTTCGAGTTTGGTTTGGAGAGCATTGTAATTTGCCTCTCCGTCATATCTGGTGGTGGAAATTGCACCCGGAGCAAATGGAAGTTCCCGAGTTCCCGGTCCGCCTTGATTAGCATCATTACCGAAAGCCGCTCCGGTGCTTCCGATATTTTGAAGCGTCAGCAGATTCCGCGTTACCGAACCGACATAAGCTGCTTCCGCCAACCAATTTTTAACAAATTCGTATTGAAGCGTCAAATTGTATTGGTGAACATACGCGTCTTTTCTATTCGGGTCGTTGTAGATTATATTACTGCCCGCCGGAGCAGCGAATACCGATCCGGGTGCGGCAACCATTTCAGAACCCGGAGCAAACGGAATTCCTCTTTCAAAAGGATTTCTACCGGTCGGATAACCCGCCGGACAGCCGCCGGGATTAGTGATCGGCGTGCAGGAGAAGTTTGCCGCACCCGTTCCCGGATTTGCCGTCAAAGGCTGCACACCGCTGACATCCGTTGTATAAATAATGCCGTAACCGCCACGCAATACAACACTTTTGTCTTTTTTAAGACCGCTGTAAGCAAATCCGATGCGGGGTCCGATGTTGTTTAGATCACCTTTGACCAGATCACGCCCGTTTAAAGCATTTTCACCCGCGACAATTATATTTCCCGTCGCCGGATCAAAATTTGACTGACGATCAAATCTTTCAGTCGGTGATGTGAAAATGTCATATCGCAGACCGAGATTAAGCGTCAGGTCCGAATTTACCTTCCAGTCGTCCTGAACAAAGAATGCGAGTTCGGAATTCTGAAGTGTAAAAGGTCCGCCGGGCGTTCCGCGACCAACAAAACCCGGTTGATAGCCTAAAAGCACGTTGGCAACAGCAGAACCCGCATCATTTGCACCGATTCCGTTATAATTACCCGCCGCAAAACCTCCGGCGGAAGTTCCGTATTGATACTGCCCCTTCGTACCGCCGTTGCGTCCCCCGTCAAAATTACTGTTTCGGCGGTTTCTCAAATCAGTTCCGAATTTATATACGGAGTTTCCTTTTACAACTGTTAAGGTGTCTGCAAAGTTGTAATTATTTGAAAGAAAGAAGAATGCTCCACCGTCACCGACGAATTCCTGTGAAAAACTCGGATCAACAATACCGATCAAAGCCGCACCTTGGCAAGTTCCACAGTTGTTTATATTATTTGCACCTAAAGCATTAGTTATCCCCGGATTGAAACCGAGTGCACCGTTGATGCCCGGATTATTAATTCCGATCTCGACCTTTGTCCAGCCGGCACGCACATCATTAACGACGGTCGGCGAAAAAACGTGTGTGTCGCCGAGCGTGATGCCGCGTGAATTTCCGAATTCATCTCCGGCACCGAATCCCGAAGGCAGGTCGTTTCCGTTTGGTGATGTTCCCACCGGAAAATTATTATCACGAATTCTGGAGTTTTTTGAAAAACTGTAACGCCCGAAAAATGAATTTCGGTCGCTGATCTTATGGTCAATTTTCACGTCGTAGCTGTCAACATTTGAACGCTCGGCACGATTGCGGCGGTAATTATTAATGATTCCGGGTTCGGTCGGCAACGGATAAGCGTTTAAAAGATTTAAGCCGAATGTCGAAAAAGCACCGCACAACGTACAGTTTGCTAAATTATTTCCCGGAATCGGCGTGCCGTTAGGTGCAAAGATCGTTCCGGTCGGGGCGACAACCGTGCCGCCTCCGGCTAAATTGAAAGTAGATGTCCCGCCAGTTAAAAGTTCGCTGAAATCTCCCGCTCGCATCCTCATGGTCGGAACGGTTACAAAAGGAAATTCACCGCCGCCGAATGCCGGTGTTCCGTTTCTTTGTCCGGCAACCGAGACAAAGAAAAATGTCCGGTTTCGTCCATCATAAAAATATGAGTCTCTACCGTTTATACCCGGACGCGGCAGAAAGATAGGTCCGCCGACCGTGCCGCCGTAATTGTGTGTTACAAAATTCGGCGGTGTTCGGCGAATTCCGGTGATCGGGTCTGACGGAGAATTGTTGTCATCGAATTGAGCCGCGGCGGCACTTAAAAAACGTCCCTGATAATTTTCAAAAATTGTCCCGTGAACCGCATTTCCGCCTGATTTGAAAGTGGTCGAGATGATCGCTCCGGCAGCACGTCCCGATTCGGCGGAAGGAACGCTCGTTTCTATTTTGAATTCGGCAATCGCATCGGGATTCGGGTAAATTGCGATCTGTCCGAACTGCGATTCGTTATTATCCACGCCGTCGAGCGAAAAATTATTTTGTGTAACTCTCGCCCCGTTAGCGGAAATTACCGAACCGCCCGACTCACGAAAGCGGGTTGATTCGGTTGAACTTCCCGGTCCGCCGTTGACAAAGTTTCCGCCGCCGCCGATAACTCCGACCGATTGAGACGAAGGTCGTGTAACTCCCGGCGAAAGTCCGGCGAGAAGCGTAAAGTTTCTTTGCGGAATCGGCAGATCGGTTACTTCCCGTCCGGTAATAATATCGCCGCGAACACTCGTTTCGCTTTCAACCAAAGGAGCACTGTCAATTTCCACATTGACAACCTCATTCGTTCCGGTGGCGACTTCGGAAAATTGAGCGTCTAGAGCAACGCGGGCATTTGTTTCGACCGTTACGGAAGCAAACTGAAGCGTCTTAAATCCCGGTGCTTCGACCGTAACTCTATAATTGCCTGGTTCAAGATTAGTTACGGTAAATTCACCGGAATCATTGGCGGTTACTTCCCGCGTAAATCCGGTTGCATTATTAGTAACGACAACTTTTGAATTCGGCACCAAGGCACTATTCAAATCTTTGACCGAGCCGATAATGCTTCCGACATTATTTTGAGCATTGACAATCGTGCCTAGCATTAAAAGACAAAATATGAAAGCCCCGTAGAAAAAGACCGATTTCTTTTTTGTTTTAATCATAATCTTAGCTTCTCACCTTAAAAAGATTTTTGTATTGCTCCGGGAATTATTAAACTAAATAATCCAAATCTAAACATCAGATATACCGACAAAAAATTTGCAAGCTGCTGATATGTTTCCTAAATTTCCTGATTGTCGCCGAAAAGTTTGTTGAGAATACAAACAAAGTTTTAATATAAAGTTAATACAACTGTCAAGAAAAAAACAATAATAACCAATAATTTTAAATTGCGGATGCAAATTTACGGGCTAAAACCAAACTCAGAGAGCCGATAATTGTTGGATATTCTCCTAATGACGAATCAATCAAACTGATTTCCGATAATTCGCCCCGCACGCTCCTAAGCATCAGAGAATCCAAATCTTCAGCAACCAAATTCCACACTTTGGTTAATTTACCGCTGACGATGACGGCTTGCGGACTCAGACCGACCAACAAATTAGAGATGCCGATGCCGAGATATTTTGCAGTTTCCTTGATTGATTTGATAGCTTTTTCATCACCTTTTTCAGCCCGCAGAATCAATTCTTCCATACTCAAATCATTGCCGTTTGATGAATTATTCATCAATTTATAGCGAGCAATTGTTGCATTATCCGAAGCGTGTGCCTCCCAACATTCGTAGCTTCCGCAGGAACATTTAGCCGGAGCTTTACCGCCGACAATCATATGACCGAACTCACCTGCCGATCCCTTATCGCCCCGATAAACCTGACCGTCAAAAACTATACCCGTTCCGATTCCTTCGGCAACCAAAACGGTTACAAAATTTCTGATTTTTCTGATGTCTTCCTTCCCGAACCATAACTCTGCCAGAGCAATAGCATTGGCATCATTATCAATGGTTACGGGCAATTTAGTCTGCTCCTCGATTTCCTTACCGAGTTTCCAATTCCGCCACTGGAAATACGGACTGTAAATAACCGTTCCGGCGGATTGATCCGTAATTCCGGGAACACTTATTCCGATTTCAAGTTCACTATTTTCATTGCTCTTTTTTATATCGGAAATTTTTTCGACTATTTGTTTCGTAAGTTCTTTTGTGTCCGGTGAGGTTGGAAATGTTTCTCTATCCAGAATTTCAGCCTTTAAGTTAGCTAAAGCGATAGTCGTAAGACGCGGTGTAATATCAATTCCGATGGCAATCGGCGTGTCCGCTTTGAGTCTGAGCAGCGTCGGCTTTCTACCGCCGGTCGAATCGCCTACTCCGGTTTCTTCGATCAATCCGGCAATCTGAAGTTCGTCCGCGATTGCGGAAACGGTTGATCTTTGTAAAGCGGTTTGGCGGGCAATATCGGCACGAGAAATCGGAGAACAATCCCTTATATAATTTAAGACTATTTGTTTATTGATTCCCCGAATCGTATTCGGGCGGGCGACTTGCGTTTTTGCTTTTTGTAAATAGATTCTTTTCATTGCTTATAAAACTTAACGAAGTATTGCATAAAAAAAATCATTTTCATCAACCTATCAGAAAATTTTAGAATTTTATGTAGCTGAATTTATTCCTTTCCGTACTAACCAGTTCTCTCACATAATCGCAAACTAATTTATTGCCAAGCCCCAATTCGGAATTGCTTATTTATTGACATATTTCTTTGCACCCGATGATAAAACAGTAAAAAATGAAATTGGTGATATGATTTTTATATGGAACAGAAATAGAAACAAAATCACATCGCTTTTCCAGAGGCGATTAGTGGAACGATACTAGGAACTCGGCACGCCGGTCAAGTTTATCAGTAAGGTTGTTGATGGTTTTTTTATTTTCCTAATCATCATATCTTAATATTTCCTCCGACTTTTTTCTTAATCTTATATACTAAGCACCTCAACAGAAACAGGTTAGACAATTCGTTGAGACGGGTAAAATAAAAGTAATCGAATTAACCGAGAATCAGCGTGCCGAACTTGAAAAAGGCTATCGTAAAAACACAAGTCATACTTTCCACCGTCGGTTTCAGATGATTCTGTCGAAAAGTGAAAAGCGAAATGCGGTGCAGAAGGTGCTTGACGGGCAAACGGCAGTGAGTGTTGCACGGGAGTTAGAGATCGGTGAGAATCTGATCTCAAGTGGAATCGAATGGAATCGAACTTTTTTGGAAAATGGGAAATGGGTTTAGAGTTCAGAGCAGTTGAACGAGATCGAAGCTTTGAAAAAGCGAAATCGTGAACTGGAGATGGAAAACGAGATTCTAAAAAAGGCGGCACTCATCTTCGGTCGGGAAAAATAGAACGTTACAAGTTCGAGGGACGCTCACTTCACCTAACTTGTTAAAAGAAATTAAGCTAGAAGAATGTGCGATGGCAAAGATAATTATCGGCGACATCACCTATATTCCTTTGCAGAACGGAAGTTGGTGTTATTTGGCGGTGTGGCAAGATAAAGTGACACGAAGAATCATCGGCTGGAGTCTGAGCGAAACGATGACGCAAGAGTTGGTCGTTTCAGCTTTGAGAACAGCACCCCGCAAAGGTTTCATCAAAGCCGGAGGAAACGTTCACAGTGATTGCGGAAGCCAATATGCTTCTAAAGGATTCAGAAAACTGATGAGGATCGAAGGATACCGGCAATCAATGAGCGGGAAAGGTAATTGTTACGACAACGCTCAAGCGAAAAGTGTCTTCTCGCGTTTCAAACTGGAATTGATCGAAAAAGAAGCATTTGAGAATATCACCGAAGTCCGCACGGAGATCTTCAGCTACATCGAAGGCTACTATAATCGAGTCAAACTACATTCGGGAATCGGCTACCGGAGTCCGTTGGAGTATGAAAACCATTTAAACAACAAAATGAGGAAAAACAAAGAGAGTTTCGTGTGCTGAAAAACTTGACCACCTCACAAACTATTATAGAAATGCTTTATATAAGACTCCTTAAGGATAAAAGTTAATCTATAAAAGATAATTTGATCTCTTCAAAAGTCGGCGGCGGAGCGGTTTTGGGCAGAAAAATAACCTTAAAAGTTCTGATGATTATACGCAAATCAGCCGTTGAACTTTTCACTTTTAGATATTTTATATAACCGTTTAATTTATACGGCTGAATAACGTCTCGATAAAATTTTTCTTTATTCTCAACTGTTGCCAAAAACTTTTCTTCATTTCGCAGACGAAGAGTTACTGGATCGGTAATTCCGGGACGGACGCTTAGAACCTCTTTCCAAAGAGGATTAGTAAAATCTATAAGTTCAACAACTTCCGGTCGTGGTCCAACAAAAGACATCTCTCCTCGCAAAACATTGTAAATTTCCGGTAGTTCATCAACTTTGGCTTTACGCAAAAATTTTCCTATGGAAGTTATTCGGCTGTCTGTTGCTGCCGTTACCATTAAACCTTTTTTTAGTGACACACTCATTGTGCGAAATTTGTATATCGTAAATACTTTGCCATTTCGCCCGACTCTTTTTTGTCTAAACAAGATTGGACCAGGCGAACTTATACGCACAAGCAAAGCACACAAAATGAGTATCGGAGCTAAAACAATCAATCCACCGACAGACAACAGACATTCAACATATCGCGGTAGTCCTTTATTTGAATTAAAATTCATTTTTATGCCGCTATCGAGAGTTTTTTCTTTGAGTAGGTGTGACATACATCCTTGACTATATTGATTACATAATTGACTTCCTTACTCGTCATTGCAGGAAAAATCGGTAAACTGACTAATCTTGTCCACAGTCGTGAAGCATTGGGAAGATGTCTTGTCCGCCAGTTAAATTCCGAGCGGTAAAACGGATGCAAATGTAAAGGTCGCCAGTGAACTGAACATCCAATCCCGCGAGTTTTTAGTTCATCAAAAAAGTCGTTTCGATTAATTGATAATTTTTGAAGTTGAAGCCGCAATGGGAAAAGATGCCAGGAGTGAAGACGATTTTCGTCAGTTGGAGGAAGTTCCAGCTCATCAATTTCCGACAAACTTTCTATATACATTTCCGCCAATTTTTCACGTTGGCATCTCATTGATTCTGCCCGTGCAAGTTGGTGTATACCGATGGCAGAGGCAATGTCTGTCAAGTTATATTTGTAACCGGGTGCGACGATTCGGTAATCCCAATTTCCGTTTTCGGTATAACGTTTCCAAGCATCACGGGATAATCCGTGCAAAGACATTAAGCGAATTTTTTCTTCAAGTAAAATATCATTGGTAACCGCCATTCCGCCTTCACCGGTTGTTATCGTTTTATTGGCGTAGAAGGAATAACACGTTACATCGGCTGTATTATCGCCACAGTACTGCCAGGGACTTTCCGCATTTTTCCGCCAAGCTGATGGAAAGGCGTGTGCCGCATCTTCAACTATCCACAATCCAAATTCTTCGGCAAAATTTTTCAGTGCATCAATATTGATCATAAACCCGCCTACGTGAACCGGAATAATACCGACGATTTCGACTTCCCGATCAAGGTTGAACGGCAGCCTTCCCGCCCGCGTATCTTCAATCTTGCGACGGGCATCTGCTAAATCCATATTTCCGGTTTCAGCGTCGCAATCAACTAAGATGGGGATAGCATTTTTATACAGTAAAATTTCAGCTGTTGCTGCAAACGTCATAGTCGGAACTAAAACCGCTTGTCCGGCTTTTAATCCTAGTGCTTCAACAGCCAAATGTAAGGCTGCCGTACAGGAGTTGACAGCGATTGAATATGATGAATTTACCGCTTCTGCAAAATTGGTTTCAAATATTTTCGTTTTAGGTCCGGTCGTTAACCAACCCGAACGCAAAGTGTTGATAACTTCGTTTATTTCATCCTCGTTTAATTCGGGACGAAGAAACGGAACATTTACTTTTTCGCTAAAAGTGACATCTTGCTTGTTTGGAAACACCAGAGTGTTTGGAACAAGATATGGGGTTTTCGATATAAGGGATTTCATAATTATTCCTCGTTAAGGACTTAACAGATCAATTATTAGTTAACCAAGTCGGGTTAACTTCACAGACAGTCAACCTTTCCCTTGATCTTTTACTTACACGGAGAAGTTAATTCCGGTAAGTTAAGAATGTAATGATTGTGTTATTAAGCAACATAAAATGCCTGAATAAATCAGGCAGAAATACTATTTTGAGTAGTCGGAAGTGAGATGGTATAAGAAAACGATACACAAAACTCTCTGATAAAATAATCAGATGAGAAAATACGATCAGGAATTTAAGAATGCAACGGTGAAGAAGTATTTGGACGGTCAATCGGTCGCTTCGATAGCGCGGGAGATCGGGG
>JBGTGO010000025.1:0-9135 GCA_041746675.1 Pyrinomonadaceae bacterium
GCGAAAAGACTTATATTGCCTACGATGTCCGCATCGGCAATCTCGTCAAGATCAACGCGATGGTTTATATCTGTGCCGCCGTGACGATTGAAGACGGCGTGATGATCTCCGCCGGAACGATCTTTACCAACGACCGTTTCCCGCGTGCGACAATGCCCGATCTGAAAACCTTACGACCATCCGAACCCGACGAACACACTTTGCCAACGCTTGTCCGCGAAGGCTCAACGATCGGTGCGGGATGCACGATCGGCAACGATCTCGAAATAGGACGTTGGGCAATGGTCGGAATGGGTTCGCTCGTCACAAAATCCGTCCCCGATTTTCATTTAGTTATCGGAAGTCCGGCACGCTCGATCGGTGCAGTCTGCAAATGCGGACAGCTTTTTTATAAATTCGATGGAAATGTGGAAAAGCAATCGGTTAGTTGTGAATGTGGGTTAGAATATGTTGTTGAGAATTTGGAAGTAAAAGAAATTTGATATAATTTCATTGATGAATTTTTCTAAGAAAAAACTAATTATAACTTTTGTCAGTCTGATTTTTTTAGTCGCTGTAACTTACAGAATTCACCAAGTTTTCTTTAATTACGAATATTATGATAATGCTTACTCACAAATAAATACCGGAGATTCAAAAGAAAAAGTAATCACTCTTTTTGGTAGTCCAAGAAAAGTCAGGGAATGTTCTAAGTATTGCAAAGAAGAATATATTTACACAGCACTTTTACAAGAATGGAAAATCGGATTCGATGAAAACGGAAAAGTGATTCACAAATTTAGCATTGTCTCAGGTTAAAATCTTTTATCTCCAAAATAAATGAAAAGAATTGCCATCATCGGAAGCGGTTTTCTCGGTCTGACGCTCGCATTGCGTCTTAGCGATGCGGGACACGATGTAACCGTTTTTGAATCGGCAAATGAGATCGGTGGATTGGCGGGAGTTTGGCAAATTGGCGATGTAACCTGGGACAAACATTATCACGTAACGCTTTTTTCGGATTCTTATACGCGGAAAATTGTCGAAGAGATCGGTTTGGGAGATAATTTCAATTGGGTTGAAACAAAGACGGGTTTTTATACGGACGGCAAACTGGTTTCGATGTCGAATACTTTGGAGTTTCTGAAGTTTCCGCCGCTTGATCTGATTAGTAAGTTTAGATTAGGCGGGACGATATTTTATGCTTCGCGGGTAAAAGATTGGAAGGCTTTGGAAAAGGTTTCGGTTGAAGATTGGCTCACCAAACTTTCGGGCAAAAAGACGTTTGAAAAAATGTGGAAACCGCTTCTCAAAGCAAAGTTGGGCGAAGCGTACAAAGAAACTTCCGCCGCATTTATCTGGGCAACAATTCAACGGATGTATGCGGCGAGGAATTCGGGTTTGAAAAAGGAAATGTTCGGCTACGTTCGCGGCGGTTATGCAAATGTTTTGAAAAGATTCGCTGAAGTTTTGGAAGAAAAAGGTGTTGAGATTCGTTTGAATTCACAGGTTGAGAAAGTTGAGAAAATATCGGATGGAAGAATAAGAATTTTTAACGCAGAGAACGCGGAGTTCGCAGAGATTTCTTTGGGAAGAAGAGAAGAGAAAATCGAACCAGTTGGAAAAGGTGTTAAATTACAAGAAAAACCAATAAAAACCTCTGCGTTCCCATCAAACTCTGCGTTTAAAAATTCTTCCGAAACTTTCGATAAAGTAATTTTAACCTGCCCTTCAAATATCGCCGCCAAAATTCTGCCGCAATTAAACGGAAATGAAAAACAAAAACTCGAAAATATAAAGTATCAGGGAATAGTTTGTGCGTCGGTTTTAACGAAGAAATCTCTGTCGGAGTTTTACGTTACAAACATCACAGACGAAACGCCTTTTACGGGAATTATCGAAATGTCGGCGTTGGTTGATAAAAAAGAATTCGGCGGAAACGCACTTATTTATTTGCCGAAATACGTCTCGCCCGATGATGAATTATTTGAAAAGACAGATGCGGAAATTGAAGATATTTTCCTGAATGCATTGGAGAAAATGTATCCGCATTTTGATCGAAAAGATGTTGTCGAATTCAAAGTTTCCCGTGTTCGACAAGTTTTTCCGCTTCCGACTTTAGAGTATTCTAAGAATGTTCCAAGTGTGAAAACTTCGCTAGAAAATGTGTTTATTATAAATTCGGCACAGATTACGAATGGCACTTTGAATGTAAATGAAACAATACAACTCGCGGAGAACTTCATCCGCGAATTAAAAATTAAAAGTTAAAAATTAAAAAAGTCTGAATATGAAGATGAATAATATAACTGAAAGAACTTTTGATTTTTCGCTACGGATCATTAAATTGTGTCAGTTTTTGAATAAGAAATATGTGATGGAAAATAATATTTTAGCGAAACAACTTTTGCGTTCGGGAACTTCGATTGGTGCGAATGTTGAAGAAGCACAAGCAGGACAAAGCAGAAAAGATTTTATAAATAAAATGGCGATAGCTTTGAAAGAGGCAAGAGAAACAAATTATTGGCTTCGGTTATTAGAAGCAAGTAAAATGTTGCCAAAAGAAAAACTCATTGAACTCATAAAAGAATCCGAAGAACTAAAAAGAATAATCGGAGCAATAATAGTTTCATCGAAAAAATAACTTTTTTAATTTTTAATTTTTAACTTTTAATTATGCTAGCAAGTTTATCTTTAGACCTCGACAATAAATGGTCGTATATGAAAACGCACGGCGATGCGGGTTGGGAAACTTATCCTTCGTATCTTGATGTGGTTGTGCCGCGTTCGTTGGAATTTTTAAAGTCACGGGATTTGAATATTACATATTTTATTGTCGGACAAGATGCGGCGTTGGAGAAAAATCACGAAGCGTTAAAGCAGATTTCAAATGATGGACACGAAATTGCGAATCATTCGTTTAAGCACGAACCTTGGTTACATCTTTATTCAAAGGGCGAATTACAGGAAGAATTTCAAAAGACGGAAGATGCGATCGCAAACATTACGGATCAAAAACTCAAAGGCTTTCGTGGTCCGGGATATTCTTTGTCACCGACGGTTTTGGAAGTTTTGGCGGAAAGCGGTTACGAATATGATTGCTCAACTTTGCCGACTTATATTGCACCGCTTGCGAGGGCTTATTATTTTTTCAAATCGCCCGAAATGTCGGATGAAGAACGCGAAAAACGCAAAAAATTATTCGGTAAATTTTCGGATGGATTTCAAAGTTTAAAGCCGTTTAAATGGCAGATTGGAGAAAAGGAAATCACAGAAATTCCCGTAACAACTTTGCCGATATTCAAAACTCCGATTCACGCAAGTTATGTTATTTACCTTTCGACATTTTCAAAATTTGCCGCTCGGAACTATTGGAAGACTGCACTCAAAATGTGCAAAATGTTTGGTGTGCAACCTTCGCTTCTGCTTCATCCGCTTGATTTTATGTCGGGCGAAGATGCTGAGGAGTTGAAGTTTTTTCCGGCGATGAATTTGCCTTTGGAAGAGAAGTTAGAATTTGTCAGCGAGATTTTGGAAATATATGCAAAATCGTTTTCTATTGTAAATATGCAGAAACATGCGGATTCGGTGAAGGGAAACGCAATGGCAATTCGGCAATTAGATAACTTTCAAGCAGAATCACAAGCATCATAAAAAATGGGAGAATTATCAAATAAACCTTTGAATCTGACAAGCGTGCAGTGCTGCGTTTGTGAGGTTGATGATGCGACGAAGATCGGCAAAGGTGAAGATTTTGAATATCGCACAAGTCCCGATGAATTTGCCGTTTTTCAATGTAATTTGTGCGGTTTAGTTTATTTAAATCCGCGTCCCGAAGTTTCGGAATTTGAACGTATTTATCCTTTGAATTATCACGCCTTTGATTTTTCCGAAGAAGATTTCGGCATCGTTTATAAAATTCGTTCAAGACTCGAAGCAAAGCGTCTTCTGAACTGGTGTAAAGGTTTAGAAGATGATTCCCGAATCATTGATCTCGGTTGTGGTGATGGTTTTCATTTAAGTCTCTTAGCAGAATACGGCAACAAAAATTGGAAACTTGAGGGCGTTGATATTGATAAACGGGCAATCAAAATGGCACAAGATAAAGGTTTGAATGTTCATCTCGGAAGTATCAGGGAAACCGATCTGCCAAAGGATAATTACGATCTTGCAATAATGGTTCAGACGATCGAACACGTTGCTGATCCGCCGAAAGCCTTGAAAGCGGCGAAGGATATTTTAAAACCCGGTGGACGACTTATTGTTGTCACAGATAATACCGAATCATTTGATTTCAAATTATTCAAAAAAAGTCATTGGGGCGGTTATCATTTTCCGCGACATTGGAATTTATTTAATAAAAGATCGCTGACGAAATTAGCCGAAAAAACAGGCTTTGAGGTTGAAAAGATCACAACGCAAGTTTCGCCTGTGAATTGGGTTTATTCGTTTCACAACAGATTTGTTGACCAACAAAAACCGCAATGGTTGATAGATCAATTTACCTTGAAGTCAACAATTTCATTGTCGGCGTTTACGATGCTCGATATTGTTTTGCAAAAATTCGGTCGCGGCGGATTATTGAATGCGACACTGGTTAAGAATTAAAAGTTAAAAATTAAAAATTAAAAAAGCTATGAAAGACGAAAAGCCAATCGCAATAATCGGAGCTGGAATCGCGGGTTTGACGGCGGCAGATTATTTGAACCGCAAAAATGTGCCGTTCGTGCTTTTTGAAGCGGGCAAAAAAATTGCGGGTTTGGCTTCGAGTTTTAAGGATGAAGAGGGTTTCAGTCACGATTTTGGAGCACATTTTATTACAAATCGTCTGGCAGACGCGATCGGTGTCGGAGACCAATGTCATACCGTAAAGTATTATGGCGAAACGGTTTGGTTGGATGGGAAAACTTATAGTTATCCGTTTGGATTGGTTAAAATCCCACGTATGACGTTGAGCGGAATCAACAGCAAATTAAAAGGTTTATCAAACGGACATTCGGCGAGATCTGCCGCCGAATGGTTTCGCAAAAGCTATGGTGAGGCATTAGCGAATGAAGTTGCTCTGCCTTTGATTGAGGCTTGGTCGGGAGCGAAAGCGGAAAATCTATCGCCTGCTGTCGGTGAATCTTTGCCGGGAAGCATTGGAAAAACTTTGTATTTGAAAGCGGCGAGCAAATTTACAGGTCGTGCAGTTGCTTGCGGATATAACCGCGAAATGCCTGAAAAAGCAAGCGTTTACCACGTTTATCCCGAAAAGGGAATTTCAACACTTTGCGAAAAATTGGCAGAAGGTTTGGAAGATAAAATAAAACTCGAAACTTCGGTCGAAGCAATTATTGTTGAAGATGGAAAAGTAAAAGCAGTTTGTGCGAAAGGCGAAACGATTGAAGTTTCCGCAGTTATCAGCACCGCACCGGCGAATATTTTAAGCAAGATCGTTGAAGGAACTGACAAACTAAATGAATTTGCAAATTTCAAATATCGCCCGATGACTTTTGTAAATATGCGTTTTGAAGGTCGGCATTTATTGTCCGATACGGTTCTGTGGTTTCCCGAAGATGAGTTTCCATTTTTCCGCTTAACGGAAGCACCGATCTCGATGCCATGGCTCGCACCTGAAGGAAAGACAATTATTACAGTTGATATTGGCTGCGAAAAAGGCGATGAATTTTGGGAGATGGAGGAAGATGCGATCAGCGAATTGTGTTTGGAACATCTGACGAAAATCATTCCCGATATTAGAAATAGATATTTGGGAAGCAGCGTTATCAGAACGCCAATTGCGTATCCAGTTTTCTTAAATGAATACGAAACGGAAAGACAAAATTTTGAACGGTCAACGAACGTCGAAAACCTTCTAAGCGTTGGAAGAAACGGCGAATTTTCACATATTTTTATGGAAGACGTTTACTGGCGAACCCGCAAAAAAGTTCAGCAATTGATCAACGACCAAAAATAAAAATGACTGTTTAGAATATTTTTTACATTTATTCTAAACAGTCATTTTTTGATTATTCTTCAATCTACTTTTCCGCAATAAAATGCAGATCGGTGATCGAATCCGAAACATTTATAACCTGTGTCGGATTAGCAAATCGGTGATTCTTATGAGCAACCGAAATAATGTAGCTTTGTCCGACTTCGATCTCATCGAACTCGAAATATCCAAACGAATTTGTTCGAGCCGAACGCTGTCTGCCGTTTGAAGCGGTTAGTTGCAGAATCGCATTTGGAATCCCACTTCCCGCATCGGTTAAAACTCGACCGCCGACCGAAACTTCTGCGGCGGTCGGTGCAAATGCCTGAAAATCTATTCCTGCCACATCATCTGTCAAAGCATCTACAAATGCCGATGTTGGAGAAATCGAAAGATTTGTTGCAGTTGGAGTGATCGTGTAAAAACCGTCAGCAGGAAGATTTGTAAATGCGTAATTTCCGCCTGCGTCGGTTTCAACAGAATTTTGTGCCGAACCGTCGAGTGCAACGCTGATATTTTCAACGGGTTCTCCGTTGCCGTCGGTGATCTGTCCCGAAATACTGAAATTATTCAGAGTTCCTTCAAAAAATACAGTTTCTTCGCCCGTCAGATCAATGAAATTCGTGTTGTATTCATTGAACAAGTAACCAACCTGTTTCGGCGAAACATTGTAATTTCCGTTCGGCGTGAGGTTGACGAATTTAAATGTGCCGTCCGAGTTTGTTTGAGTTTGACGTTCCTCCGTTCCTGTCAAACCAACTGACACACCGCTCAACGGATTTCCGTTATTGTCTAATATCAAACCGGAAATTGACGGCAGATTCGTGTCAATTTCTTCGGCTAAAACGAAGGGCGAAAGCGACGAAACCGATGCACAGATTTTCTTTGTCGAAAAATCACGGCTAATCGTGCGGTCAACTAAACTTCCGCCTTCGCCGTGACGAATTGTCATATTGAGAAATTGCGTAAGCGTTACTCTTTGCTGAACGGTAAAACAAACCGTGATCGGCGGTGTAATGCTTGCCGTCGTCGAAATTTCATACGCCTGTCCGTTGAGAACGAAGGTGTTTGAAACGTCCGACAGCGTGCGGGACTCAATCGGCGTAACCGTCGTCTGTCCGCCGCCGGAAACACCGCTGAAAGTCAGTTCGACTGCACCGAAATTATTCTGAACGGATGTTCCGGTCGGCGTAGCGACTGCAAATTTGCCGTTCCAATCGGATTCAAAAACATCGTTAGCAACTTCTTCCAATAGTTGCAAGGGAGCAATTTCTTCTTTATGGAAAAACGCAGTTGTCGGCGGAAAAGTAACGCTGTCAAGACCGAATTTCGTGCCGTCGGGTGAGTAGCTGAAGGTTCGAAATTCGGTACGATTAGTGATCTGTGTTTGATTACTTCCGTCAAGACTCATCGTAAAAATATCACCGAACGGATCACGGTTCGGACGGCGGAGAAAAGCGATCTTTGTGCCATCAGGCGAAAATCTCGGATGCGAATTGAAACCTGAATTTGTTAATTCGGTCAGATTTGTTCCGTTGCTGTTTATCAGCCAAATTTTAGCGGATTGTTCAAAAACTATCTTCGTTCCGTCGGGAGACCAATCGGGCTTGATGATTGGTGTTGAATTGGAACTTGTAAAAACGGTCGTTAAACCACTACCATCGGCGTTTATTTGCAGTAATTGATCGCGGTTGCCCGAAATCAAATTTCTCTCCGCCACAGAATTTCCGTCGATGACGTTGCTTGTGCTTCCAAATATCGCAATTCCGACATTATTCGGATTAGCACCGATTCCGTTCGACACCGTGCCGATGTAGTTTCCTTGAATCGTGTTTCCTTTGTTTCCCGAAGGTATCACGATGCCGCTGGAAAATCCGCCGATCACTAATCCCTTAATCGTGTTATTTCCGATGCGAAGTGTAAATCCATTTCTCAATGGAATGTTCACGCCATTTAAAACGACTATCGGCGTTCCCGAAAACCCCGTTTGTGTCGTCGCGTCGAGAATGATGGAATCAGTGATGTCGGGTAAAACAGATGTCGGTGAAATAATAAACGGTGCAGTTCCCGAAATGTTGAACGAGATCGTTTGCTGTCCATTCGTGGCGTTTGCATTTAAAATCGCTTGGCGAAGCGAACCCGTGCCTGAATCGTCGGTATTTGTAACTTCAAACGGATTGGCGATGTTAAAAGCGTTGCTTGTCGCACCGCTTAAAACGCCTGAAGAAACGCTCAAAGTATAGCCGTTTCCGGCATTGTTGATACTTAAATCGTCGAAAACGGCGATTCCGTTTGAAGCGTTTTTCGTCAAAGTTCCGCTCAGTGTTCCCGAATTCGGATTATTCGCTATCGAAAGGGTTATTGAAGCATTTGAATTGGCGACACGGTTTCCCGATACGTCTTGAACTTCTACCTGAATCGCGGAAATATTTTGTCCGGCAGTCGTGTTTGTCGGTTGGGCGGTGTAGATCAATTTAGTTGGCGAACCGAAAGTGTTGACGGTTGCGTTTGCTGTGTCGCCGAAAGAATCCGTTACACGAATCGTGTCTGTTCTTCCCGCAGTTGTTCCGGCTGTATATAGTCCATTCGTCGGGTTGATCGAACCGCCGGAATTGTTAGTTAAAATGCTGTATGTGTATGGGGCAAATCCGCCGCTTGCCGTGAATGTTTGCGTGCCGCCCGTCTGGACCGAAGCGGTCAAAGGCGAAAGCATCAATCCCGTCGGACAACCGCTGTCGAACACCCAACTCGAATTATTTCCCAAACTATCGGTTCCGTTAAATACGGTTTTCGTGCCGCTGCCGCCCATTGACTGAACGTCAACATTGACAAACCGATTTGTTCCGAGTCCCGTCCAACTTCTCTGCGTGCCGTTGCTCGAACGAATCAGGATGGTGTCATTCGCCGGACAGGTTCCCCGCCGCGTAAGTCCACAACTCCGCCGTTGCTGATATTTCCGCCGAGCGTGATCGTCGTCGAAGAATCGCTGACGAGCCGCCCGTTGGCGAGAATTGATAATCCCGTTACTGCACCGCCCGCCGCCCGATTGCAATGCCCCGTTTGTTCAAATCCTCTTTGATCCGACGCGAACCGTATCTCTTCCGATTCTCAAAATAACAATCATTGACCAGTTTCGCTAACGCTTTTCTTCTCATCTTCGGCGGCTCAGTCAGTCTTTT
>JBGTGO010000026.1:0-21811 GCA_041746675.1 Pyrinomonadaceae bacterium
CCGCCGCCACCACCACCGCCCGACTGTGTTTTCTTTTCGCCGCCGCCAAAGCCAAATTCTTTCGTGGCCCTTAGATTCACTACGAAAAACTCAGGGCCGCGTCCGTAGTTTCGCGGAATTATTGTATTTGGGTCCTCTCCGCTGAAATTACAGAAGGAATTTTGCAGACTATTTTTGTCACACGCTTCACTTAGTTGTCCGAACGTCGGGCGATCATTAAAGATCGAATCCCCGTTCACATCACGTCCGGCGGTGATATTGAACGGACTTCCCGAACCGGCAATAATAAACGGTCGCAGACTCAAGCCGAGCGGAACACCAATTGAACCGCCGAAGAAGAAGAAATGGCGGCGGTTAAAACTTGATTCGCTGTATTCATCGGTCAAATCGTAGCTGTACTGCGGGAAACCGCCGTCCGAATTTCCGTCCGCTTTGCTGAGTCGGTAATTGCTGAAGATCGAAAAATTCGCACTTACCAGAGTTCTGAAATTAAGAATCAACTGCTGCTGTTCATAAACTCCGCTCGATTCATACTGATATAAGTTTCCCTGCGTCGGATCGGGACGAAGTGCCTGAAGTGCCGGAATATTCGTCGTCGGGCAGGCAAATCCCGGCGGACACACCGGAGCGTTGATATTTCTTGAACGAATCTGATGAAGATTCCGCGAACCGACGTAATATAACGAAATCGTCGAACGCATCGGCAATTGCCGCTCGACGCTCAACGCCGTCTGAATCGTGTAGGGTGCTTGCAGTTCATCCGAGATAATTTGCGGTGTATTTGTAACCGCCGACAATTGACTGATGTTAGGAATATTGGTTATACCGTTAAGACCGAAAACGGGTTGACCGAGAATCGCTTGATTTCCCGTGATAATAAACTGCTGCTGCGAAACTCCGTCAAGCCGCTGAGCTTGCAGTGAAAGACTTTCGGCGAAACGATTGTAAAAAACACCGAGACCGCCGCGAAAAACCGTTTTCGGTGCTTTTGCTCCGCCTGCTCCGGGCGAATATGCAAAGCTGAAACGCGGTGCAAAATTGAAACTATCATTGATGTTCGTCTGATTTTCATATCGTAAGCCGAAACTCAAGGTCAATCCCTGATTGACACGCCAGTCATCGGTTACGAATAAGCCGACATCATACTGCGAAATGTCCGCCAGAGGATTTCCGGCTGTAATACTGTATTGATTCGGATTAAAACGCGGGTCGGTGTTGCCGAGCAGTTTTTGACGATATTGCTCGATTGATGTCAGCGGTCTGCTAACCATTGTTCCATCCACCAACACAATCGGCGGACTGATTTGCACGCCATTTGCATCTTTGCAAGGAGTTTGATCCTCTGGATTCAGACAAAATGACACACCTGCAAAAGTAAATGTCCCGCCGTAATTGGATTCGGAACGGTCTTTTAGAGTGATTCCGTTTACTTTGACACCGAATTTAAGTGCGTGTTGTGAATCTGCACCTAAACTCGTCGTGGTGTAGTTTTGAAATTCAAACGAACTTCCTCGATTGAAACTCAAGCCGACGGATGAACCGCCGCCTGTGAAAGCGTCAAGCACATTGATCGCCGGAATCGAATTATCGCCCGTTCGTTCGGTGTTTTCATTACGATATTGAAAGCGTGTTTCATTGATCGTTCGCGGATTCAAGATCGCCGTTTCCGTAATTTGAAAAGTATGTTCGGTATTTGTCGATTCGGTTGCCCGTGACGGAAGCGAAAAGCCGCCGATATTTTGATTATCGCTCGTCCGGCGTTCAAATTCATAACGTCCGACCAGCGTATTATTCTGATTGATCGCATAATCGAATCGCGGACTGATCGAGAAACGCCGGCTCGGAACGGTAACTTCCTGCTGAAACGGAACGGCGTTGAAATTTGAATCAATCACCGTCGCACTGATTACTTCACCATCCTCAATCTGCCGATTGTCGAAGCTTAAGAAGAACGATGCTTTATTTTTCTTGATCGGTCCGCTTAAATTTGCACCGTAAAATTTCCGCTGACTATCGGCTTTGTTGGTTGAAAAAGGATTTCGTGAATTTAACGCACTGTCGCCGAAGTTAAAAAATCCCTGTCCGCGAATTTTGTCCGAACCCGGTTTCGTCAGAATTTCAATTCGCCCGAAACCGAGCTGATCATATTCTGCCGAAAAAGGATTCTGGTTAATCCGAATTTCGCGGATGGATTCTTTCGGCGGTAAATTTCCGCCTTCAAACCCGTCTATATAAATCTGTCCGCCGTTCGGTCCCGCCGCACCGCCCGCTAACGCCTGCAATGCTTGTTCGAGATCGTCCGGATCATCCGGCAGTGCATCTAAATCCGATTCTTTTAAGATCAAAGCACTCGCATTATTTTGTGGATCAGTCGTAACCTGTCCGTCACCGGCAACCTCGACTTGCTCGACTACGCCTTCGACATTCATTATCACGGGAAAACTCAAAACCTGCCCGTTTTTAACATCAACATCCGTCGCCTCACTGACTGCAAAACCATCGGCGATAACCCGTATCGTATATCTTCCCTGCGTCAAACCGCCGATGCTGTAATTTCCCGCCGCGTTCGTAACAGTAGTTTTTTCGGCTCCGCCCTTGGCAACCACCGTCACGGTTGCTCCGACAATCGTATCACCGACACTATCGGAAACTTGTCCGTTAATCGTTCCCGTCTGCTGAGCAAAGACAAGCAAACTCGAAAGCAAAGTTACCAAACCAATGCCTATTATTTTCTGTATGTTTCTCATTATGATTCTTCTTTTTTATAAAAATTCAATTATTAAATAAACAGAACGCGGACTTTAATTCACCCGTTTGTTTGCGAACTGAAGTTCACGTTCCGCTTGCTGTTAAGTATATTTGTAAAATCCAAAACGAGACCCAATTCAAGTTCCGTTTTTATTGCCATTCCTAGAACTATTAAAAATCTACGCCGTCGAGTCCCGGAATGTTCAAACTTCCCGACACGCCGCGTCCGCGTCCTCTGTTTCCGTTGTTTCCCGCCGCTGCCATCTGTAGAAAAGGTTGGACTCCGGCAAGTAATTTGATCGCCGTCAAGCGGTTTTCATCGGACGTTTTTGTACTTGAAACGGCGATTACTTCACCGGCTTTCAAGTCGGCAACAGTTATCGGCGGAAAATTATTTATCATTTCGTTGATGTCCATTCTTCCCCGACCGCCGCCGGGATTTCCCTGTCCGCCGCCCGCACGATTTCCCTGACCGTCACCATTTGCACGATTACCGCGTCCTTCACCGTTACCGCGTCCTTCGCCGCCGCCGCGTGGCGGTTGAACGCCGCCGCCGGATTGTGCCATCGCCTGAAAACGTGCCATTTGCTGAGCTGTTTCTTCGGGAAAGCGTCTGACCAATGAGCTGTCTTTGATTGAGATCGTTATGTCTTTTTTGGTTTTGAAATCGGTTATAACAATTTCACTTTTCTCGGCATCAACCGATTTGATCGTTCCGGCGACCGTCTGAAATGCACCGGACAGAATTTCTTCGGCTTGCAAGGTTGCTCCGTCTTCGCTTTTATCTCCGCGAACCTGAATCATATCGTCTTTTTGAATATCGGCGAACTTGCTTTCCAACGCATCGTTATATTTCACCGAACTTGCCGCATATCTCTTATATAAAGCGTCGTTCTTCGGCGTAACCTTAATGCTCGTCGCCGCTCCGGTCAAACCACGCATTTCGACCGTAATTGTTTTAGCAACCGCGTCAACTTCCGTAACCCGTCCCGAAATCCCGCGTGTCTGCCAATCCTGTCTTTGCTTTTGCTGAATATCGGCAATATCCGCTCCCTTAACCAGATAAACTTTGACTGCGTATAAAGTTTTTTTATCAGCCGAGTAATTGCCCGTTACCAGAATTCTGTCGCTGACGCTTATCTCCGCCAGTTTTGAATTCGTCGCGGCGGAAAGTTTCAGATTATCGGGTGGAAGGCGAAAATATGCGGTATTTTTTGTCAGAACCGCATCGAGCGTTCCGCTTTTTATTTCCAAAACAATTTTCTGTTCGCCGACAATTTTTGCAACGCCGGCTACCCTTTCCAATTTTTCCTGTGCTGAAATGGTTGAAGTGCCTAAACCCAAAATTCCCACCAACAAAAACAATACTAATTTATTACGCATAATTATTTCCTCGAATTTTACCGAACTTGATCTGAATATTTTTTGATTAAAAAGTTAGACTTTATAACTTACTAAGACGTTGAGTTTCAACCATTGGTTTCGCATTTTTTGTAAAGATTTGTAAATAATTCGTGAAGAAATATATAGCAGTTCAGGATTTCTGAAGAATGAAGGATTTTTAATTCGTTGCCCAATTATTTTTGGTCGAGCGTGCCGTGATAATTAAGCCTAAACTTCCGGTAAACAGGGCAAATAAAGCGAACGTCCACAAATACGGGATGGAAAGCAGAATCGTAAAAAAAACTGCACCGATGAAAAGAGCGATGGTTTCGGATTGTTTTTTTTCGGGAGAAAGTTTTTTGAGAATCAGTTTACCGAAACTCGCCTGCATCGCTACCCGTCCGAAAAGATATGAGAGCATCAGTAAAATAAATGCGATTAAACTGAAAATTCCGCCGGCAAAACCCGGAAGAAAACCGAAACCGACCATTACGCCGAGGGTGATGACGATGAATGCCGTGGCACCGATCCCGAAAATCTTTAATGTGGAAATTTGAAATCTGACGACCGCCCGACTGACCGCACCGGGCGTTATTAATGTCACTATCAGCGAAATTGCGAACCAGAATAAAAGTGAAAACAGTCTTTGAATGGCAAAACCTATTGTGAATTGCGGAGCGAAAATTTGCGTCGGATTAAGCGTTAAATCGCGAATTTCTTCTTCATAGCCCGCATAAATCACTGTTTCCTTTGCATCATTTCGCAGAGGTTTTTTAAGTTCCGGTTTATAACTTCCACCGATTACGAAAACATCACCGCCGATCACGGCATCTTTTTTCTGAATCACCGAACCGCCGATGGTAGCAACTTCTCCGGTAACTTCGCCTTCGATTATGACATCACCGCCGAAGACCAGTACGCCCTTCGCTTTCTGTCTGATGATGACGGTTTTGCCGAACGCGAAAATATCCTGTTCGGGGGAATTTTCGATGATGACGGTTTGTTTATCAGGCTGCGAGATTTGAGTTTGAGCGAAAACGGTTAAACTGAGGAAAAATATAGCCGCAAGACCGAACACTAACCGCCGAACGGCGATTTGTGGAAAACTTATTTTGGGAATATAAACATTTTGTGAAATCACGTTTTCTGTGTGTGGTTATAACGAAAAACCATTCGTGAGAGTGTATAGAAGGAGGTAACGAAAGAAGTAATAATAAAAATTATCATTACAGTCGAACTAAAAATAAATTTATCTGTCAGCGATCCGAAAATCGCTGAAATTCCGATTGCCAGAGTATAGAATAAATGCAGGACAAAACTACCGACGGCAAATATTTGACCGCTGAATCTTTCGACTGCAAATATGACTATTTCGCCTTTGACACTAAATCCGAAAGCGATTAACACAAATAGAATCACACATATCAACAAAGCCTTTGAGCGTTCCTGCGGACTTCGCAAACCCGTCAAATCACTCTCTGCATTCACAGTTACAACCTTTGTAAAATTTTCGGGAAGATTGATCAATTCGCTCTCTTCTTCAAGCAGAATTTCAAGCGTCGTCGAAACTTTTTTCTGTGAATTCAGTTCATCAAAACAAATCCCGCAATTGGCAAAATGCAGTTCTAAATCGAATTCGACACGTGGGAAAAGTTCGCCGTCGAGATACTCGACAATTTCCGCCCGCGGGCATTCAGAATGTTTGACTTGTTCGTTCTGCAAACTCATAAAACTACTTCAAAAACTTTATATTCAAAGGATATTCCCAATGTTCCCCGTTGTTTGCTTTGATTCCGCCGTAAATTGCATAAACGATATTAACGGTTGTTAAACCGAGTGCCAGAAAGAAATTTATCGCTGCCAACAAAACACCAAAGACGATGGCGGTTTCGCTGATGACCAAAAGAACGCCGGCGACCAACATCGAGATATTCAGCAAACTGAAAATAAAAGACGTTATCACCCAATTTGTAACCTCTTTTCCGTGCGGCGTAATGGCGGGCATCTGTTCTTTTTTCGTTTGCCAGATAACAATCGGCAAAACGACTCCGGCAAACGGAAAAACCATATTGGCGAGAACGGAAAGATGTAAAAACAATCCGGTTTGACGCTCACTTTCGGTTTCCAGCAATCCTGAATTATGTTTCAAGTCCAATTGATGTTGTTGGTATTCCAGTTGATTATAATTGTCCATAATACTTTTTTATACTTCCGTAATGCCGCGTTCGATAAACATTTCCCGCATCATTTCTCTAGCCCGAAACAAACGATTTTTAACCGTGCCGAGCGGCAGTTCGGTAATTTCGGAAATCTCATCGTAACTCAAATCTTTGGAATGACGCAAAATTATCAGTTCCCTGTAAACCGTCGGCAGACATTTCACGACCGCTTCGATTTCCATCCGCCACTCGTTGTTCTCGCGTTCCTGTTCGGGTGTCGGACGCGGACTTTCAAGTTGTAGTTCATACGTTCCGTCCTTCCCTTCGGTTTCAAGACTTTGCAGTTTTTTCGAGTTGCGGCGAATGTGATCTATCGCCGCATTATGGGCGATACGATACAGCCACGTCGAGAATTTATATTCGGAACTGTAACGGTCGAGCGATTTATAAACCTTGATAAAAACTTCCTGCGTTACATCCAACGCCGAATCGTAATCGTTTAGCATTCGATAGACATAACTGACAATCGGGCGTTGATAGCGAATAACAATTTCTTCGAAACTCTCCTCCCGACCGGCGATTGATTTGACGATCAATTCGGCATCGGTCAAATCCTTAAAAATATTCAGATTGATAGCTTTTGTTGTCATATTATAAAGTTTTAACGATTTTTGCGGAAAAAAAGTTTCTCATTTAATGTTAAGAGAGTTTTGGGAGTTTGGAGAGTTTTTGTTGAGAAATTTTGACTATGAAAACGCAAAAAATCTGTATTATTTACCAAACTTCTCAACTCTCTAAACTTATAGAGACTTATCTAAAGCCTAGGCTAGCGAGTCCGGCAGGAGCAGCGATTTCGTCGAAACTCAGAGTGTTTCCCGGAATATTTAAGCCGATTTCGTCAGGTCGGAGGATTTCGAGCGTTTCGCCGAGTGCTTCAGCGGTAATTTCACGCAATCTTTCGGGAACCAATTCCCTGCCGACGACGAGAAGTTTCTGTAAGATATTGGAATCATTTTCGACCGCGAAACGATCTTTGTAATAGACGAGCAGACGATAAATTTCATCATCCATTTCATCCTCGCGGCAAGTTACCGAACGAATTACCGCCGGTTCGTTGCCACGCATCAAAAGCCCGGTAAATCCGTCGCTCTGAGTACTTATTAACAGTGAAAATTCTTCCTTGTCGGGTGTTCCGAGCCATTTTGCTTCGCTAATCGCCCGCGGCAGAATCAAACCCGCTGTCCAGCCGAGCGTTTCAAAAAGTGTTTCATATTCATCAATCACACTCAGCTTAACAGCGGTCGTAAAGTAACGGGGTTTTCCTTCCCGGTTAGGTGAAATTTTCTGGCGTGAAAGCCTCATTTCGCCGGACGGAACACCAAAACTGGTTTCCGCTTTCCAATCAATGACTTCTTCGAGTTCATTCTTTGAAGCGGGTGCGTCCTCAAGCGTGATAATCGCGGTGCGAGCGGAGTTCGACGGTAGTGAAACCGACCATTTTTTGTTTTTGTTGAGTCCGGCATCAACGACAACCCGTTCGAGCAACAACAGCATTTCATTGACGTTCGAGATATTTTCATCAACGAAATTCGGCTCAAGCAATCCTTCCGGCAGTTCGAGCGATGCGGCTTGTCTGATGCCGAATTGACCTCTGCCTTCACTTTGCAAAGCAAGAGCTGTAATCGTGTCTTTTTCCAAACCGAGAGCGGCTTTCGGATATTTCGGGTCTGTCAGAGTATTGAACATCTTTTTATTCTAAAAATTCGGGCAGTTTAAGAATTATTTAACAGGAATCAAGAGGATATGCAGGAATGTTTGCAATAAATTGTTTTCAAATTCTTATCCCTGTTTACTCTCTTCATCCCTGTTAATTCGGTTTTACTTTTAACTGCTTTAACTGTCTGTTTAATAATCGCTGTATTTTTTGCCGTTGCTGTCTTCGCCGTCGGCAAGACTTTTGATTTCGACCAAACCTTGTCCGCCGTCGTCGGAGTTCGGATCGTCGCCCGTGACTTCCTGCCATCTTTGCTCTTCAGTGATCGGATCGGTCGGAATTTCCCGCAGGTATTTTGCCGAAACCAAGTCCGATAAACTCTGCGGTGCTTTTCCCTTATCGGTTGTATATTGATCAATCGAACGCTCCATCTGATAAATATTTTCCGACAAAACTACTTCGCGGGCGTGCTGAATACTCCGCTGATAAGTCGGAATTGCTACCGCCAGCAAAATTATCAAAATAAACATCGCTATCAGAAGTTCGAGCAACGAAAACCCTTTCTGTTTATTCTCACAAAAAGAACTCTGCACTCTCCACTCTGCACTCTCCACTCTTTTACCAATCACTGTATTTCTCCCCATTCAAGGCTTCGCCGTCGGAACTCGAATGCACGTCGAAAACATTTACTTCGTCCCAACTGCCGGAATCAGCATCCTGTGTTGATGAACGAAATTTCCAATCGGTTTCTCCGGTCATCGGATCAAGCGGCAGTTCGCGTAGATAATGTTTGATGATTTCCTCGGAATCTTTGTTCAAATCGGTCGCGTTCGTGTCCGAAAAAACTCCGCCGCCTTGAGCCTGCGGTGGAAGTCCGGTTCGCTTGACCTTAACACCTTCCGCCAGAACTTCCAGTGTCGGCGGATAATGATCTACGTTTAAATCATTATCGAACAACGAACAATCATCAACGATAAAGCGGCTTCGCGGATCAATCGGCAAATTTCCGCCCTGAATTGTATCATTTCCGTTTCTTAGAGAACCCGACGGACAGGCATCTTTCGCATCGCGTTTGAATTCATCAATCGCATTCCGCATTTCCCGCAAAACCTGCCGCAGACGAATTTCCTTCTGCCGTCTAACCGCATTCTGCGTCAACGGAATCGTTCCCATCACAAAAATCGCCAGCACAGTCATCGTTACGATCAATTCCAGCAACGTGTAGCCACTTTGGACTCTGAACTTTGGACTCTGAACTTTGGACTTCATATTAGTATCTGATCAAAAAATTATTCCCGTCCGCCGTCAGCATATTGAGCGTATCGGCTTGAAAAGTAATATCGGGCGTGCCGTCAACGAGTGCTTCGATCTCGACGTAAGCTAAAACTCCCGAAGTATTCTGAGCAACATCTTCCGGCGAAGCGAGTGTGACATACATTAGTCCGCCGTCATTGACGAAAGGTTTTGCCTGAGTTTGAGCTATGCTTCGTCCGAAGACATCGCCAAATTCAACACCGCGAATGACAACTTTTTTGCTGTCAAATGCTAAACCTAAAACCGCCTGCCGAAACGCCGTCGGAGTTTGCACCATTACCGCGATTTTCGTTTTCTCGCCCTTCTTCATTGCTCTGAATTTCGGCATCATCTGAAAAGTCGCAATCGGTGCTTCTTCTTCATCCGCCGAATTTTGCGAAGTCAATGAAGTTTCCTTTAATTTGATACCGTTCCCATCGGTCGGTTGATTGAATGTTTTGGTCAAATCCAAAGTTCGCACACTACTTGAATCTATCTGACGCAGATTCGTGCCGATATTTTCAGTTTTCGCAGATGTTTTCGTAGTTTGATTTATATTCGTCGCAGCGGCTTTGACCGTTTCCTGTTTCTGATTACTCGAAACTGTTTCGTCGCCGTTCGATTTAACATAAGTCGGTGCGTCCGGCAGTTGAATGACCGGATTTCTTCTTTCAAGTTTTGCCAGATTTTGCTGACGGACGACCTCTTCACGAATCAGCAAATTCGATAACGAACCACTCGTCGGAACTGCCAGACTTCCCGTTTCGCGTTCGATCAAATCTTCCGGCAAAATCGCAGGTGCTCGAATAACCCGCGGCGTTACCGCAATAACGATGTCGGTTTGACTGTTGTTTTTGGTCGGTGTTGAAAATAATCTGCCGATGATCGGAATCAATCCGAGAATCGGAATTCCTTCGCGTCCTTTACTTTCCGAACCTTGTGCAACGCTTGCCAAAAGCAATGTTTTGTTGTTTTGAACTCGTGCCGTTCCCTTGATTGTTCTTTCGGTAAATGTTGGAGCAGGAGTTCCCGGATTAAGGACATCTTTTGATTCAATTTCCATTGCAACCTGAACGTCCTGATTAGGAAAGACAATCGGTTTGAATTTTAAAGTCAAACCGGTTTGCTCATAATTGATAACGGGGAATCCATTTCCGAATATATTTCCGTTGCCGTTGCCGGTGCCGGTGCCGTTGTTAAACGTAGGGACAGTTGCAGTTTGAACAGGCACACGTTGACCAATTCGAGCAGAAGAATCCTCATTGTTGAATGCGTGAATTTGTGTTGAAGCAATAAGTTTCGTGTTATCTTTTCGCTGTAAGGCTGTGATTGTGTATGAAGGAATCACCAAGCCGACTCCGGAAGCAACCGGCAAATTGAATTTGTCTCTATTATTATTTCCACTAAGAATTGAACTTGTAACGCCGCCAAGATTTGTTAATTCAGCGGTTGAACCGAGTTGACCGCCAAGTTGTAACAGATCGGTTTTTGAAACTTCATAAATTTGCACGTCCATCACGACTTCCGCCCGGTCTTTGTCTAACGAAGTAATCAAACTGCTCATCAGGCGTATATTTTCCGCCGTGTCCCGAATCGTCAGACTGTTTGTGTCTTCGTCGGTTAGAACAACCGTCGGCGTTCTGCCGGGTTGTGCCGGAATCGCTTTCGAAATCAATGCCGCAACTTTTTTCGGATCGGCGTTTCCTAAATAAAACGTCCGCAAGACCAGTTGCTCAAAGAATTGCCGACGGGTTGCCGAAGCGACGATAATCGTTCGCGGTCCGACTTTTTCAAAAAACAGATTTTCCTGCAAAAATATCGCATCGAGAGCCTGTGCCGCCGTTACGTTTTTTAGTTCGATCTTGATTTTGTTGTTGTCGAGTCTTGAAGCCGAATCATATAAAACATTCAAGTCCAGACTTTCCGCCAAACCGCGAATCAAAGTTGTCAGCGGAAACGGATTCGGGTGCGAGATATTTCGCAAAACTTCATAGCGTTGCGGAATAATCACGTCGTCCGGCACTTCATTATCACGCAGCGAAGTTTTAACTAATTTAACATCCGCTCCCGATTCATCAACCAAATCACCGTCAATCAAGGACTTCTGCAAACGCAGCATTCTCGCCATCTCCGATTTCGCCAATTCATTGACCGGATCGTAACCGTAAGCCTTACGAAAAGCGATGTAACCGCCTTCGTAATCCTTCTGTTCCGCCAAATTTCTGCCCTTTTCCATATAAGACTGCGAGGCGTTAAACAATGCCCGCCGGTAATGCAGACGATATTCGGGATTTTTCGGATTATCGGAAATCGCCAGAGCAAATTCCTCAACCGCCATATCCCACTCCTCGGCAATCTCGTGCTTGAGTCCGTCTTTAAAATGCTTCTTGCCGTCGCCGAACGCCAAAACTGCGGTCGGTGAAAATAAGCTGAGGAGCATTACAAATGTGATTATAAAGTGAAATTTGGCTGACTTTTTCATAATTTGTTTAAGTGTTTGTTTGTTTAGTTTTTATACAACTGCTTCGTTTTTCGTTCTACGAGATTTTTACACGCGAGGGTTTGCGTAAAGTTTCAAAAAGATTCTATATAATTATTCGTCAAAAGTCTTCAAGAAAACATTAAGTTGCTTAAATTAATCAACGAACGTCACCCGATTTATCTCGTGCAAAGTTGTAACGCCCGAAAAGGCTTTTTTCATTGCCGATTCACGCAGACTTGAAAGTCCTTCCTTTTCGGCTTGACGGCGGATTTCCGAACCGGGACGGCGTTCGATGATCATTTCGCGGATATTGTCGGACATATCGAGCAGTTCGTGAATCGCTGTTCTGCCGCGATAACCCGTATGATTGCACGCATCGCAACCGACATTCATATAAAACGGTTCATCTTTGAATTTATCATAATCGAGATTCGATTCGGTAAATTCTTCCCGCGGCGGCTGATACAGACGCTTACAGGTCGGACACAAAACCCGCACGAGCCGTTGAGCCAGAACGCAGTTGAGCGACGCGACGAAGTTATATAAATCAACCTTCATATTCAAAAAACGCCCGATTACGTCAATCACATTGTTGGCGTGAACCGTTGTAAAAACAAGGTGTCCGGTCAAAGCGGAGTTGATGGCGATGTCGGCGGTTTCTTCGTCACGAATCTCCCCGACCATTATTTTATCGGGATCGTGCCGCAGAATCGAACGCAAACCTCTCGCAAACGTCAAGCCTTTTTTCTCATTAACCGGAATTTGCACGATGCCGTGAAGCTGATATTCCACCGGATCTTCAATCGTAATAATTTTATCTTCGATGTTGCGAATTTCATTCAACGCACCGTAGAGCGTCGTCGTTTTACCCGAACCCGTCGGACCTGTAACGAGAACCATTCCATACGGTTCTTTGATAAAATGGCGGAATCTTTTGATGTCAACCGGATCGAAACCGACGACATCGAGGCTTAGATTTTTGAATTCTTCGGAAATCTGCTCTTTGTCAAGAATACGAATAACCGCATCTTCACCAAACACCGTCGGCATAATCGAAACCCGGAAATCAACCGTTCTGCCTTTGTAACGCACGCGAAAACGTCCATCCTGCGGAATCCGCCGTTCGGCAATATCGAGTTCGGACATAACTTTGATCCGCGAGATCAAGGTTTGATGAAAGGCAATATCTATCGGATCAACTTTGGCATACAATGCTCCGTCAATTCGAAATTTGACCTGCACATCACGTTCGCGGGTTTCGATGTGAATATCGGACGCACGCGATTCCATTGCATTATAAACAATCGTGTCAACCAGTTTGATGATCGGCGACATATCCGAATCGGTCGCTAAGCGGTCTAGATCAAGAACTTCCTCGCCGTTTTCGGTTTCCTTGACGAGCGAAATCTTAAACGTCGAAGCCGCTTCCTGCATCACTCTTTGCGTCGCGTCGCCTTTTTTCAAAACGACATCAATCGCTCCGCTCGTCGCGACATACGGCACGATTCGCACATCAAGAGCGTTTTCCAGTTCGTCGAGAGTTTCCAGATTTGTCGGATCGGACATCGCCACGTGCAGATTTCTGCCTTCACGCCGCAGTGGTACGAATTCATTCCGCAACATCAGATCAACCGGAATATTCGCCAGAACCTCATAATCAATCGGCGATTCTTCATCCGGCGGAAGCAGATCAATATACGGCAGACGATACCGCTTCGCAATCTGCTTTGCCGCCGTAACTTCCGGCGGTTCGTTTTCCATAAAATCCGCAACTTCAATCGTCGGTACTTTCGTAACCGTCGCCGTCGTGCCGTTTCCGTTCGTTTGATCTTCCATAATCTTCCTAAAAATTTAGAGTTGAGGGTTGAATACCAACCTTGAATCTTGAATCACCATTTATTTTCCCGCAAATGGTCCTGATGAAATCGCCTGAATGATCGGCATATATATTGCCAGTAGAATCATTACAACGATCATCGCCATAAATACGAGAATCAGCGGTTCAAGCAAAGTCGTTAGTTGTTCGAGTCTGACTTCGGATTCAGCATCGTAAAAATTTGCTACTTCATCGAGCATTTCCCGCAAACTTCCCGAACCTTCACCGATTCCGATCATATCAAGACCGAGTTCGGGCAGCCAATTCGCTTTATCGAGGGCTTCGGTAAAACTTCTGCCTTCACGAATCATCGGCAGAACCGATTGACTGCGGCGGCGTAATTCCAGATTATTGATTGATTGCGAAGAAATTTCCCACGAATCGGGAACGGTGATTCCGCCGGAGATGAGCGTTGAGAGCGACCGGGCAAGTTGTGCCAGAGTCATCTGTGTTATCAACGGTGCAACCAACGGCAGACGCAGTAAAAAATTATGCAGAACGAGTTTTCCACTCGTCGTTCTAAGCCAAATCACGAATGCCGCAATGAGAACTGCGAACAACGGCAGAAACCACCAGAAATTTCCGGCGAGAGTGTCGGAAATCGCCAGCACAATTAACGTAATCGTCGGCAAACCCTTTGAAGTACTTAGACCTTCAAAAAGATTCGACATCCGCGGGATAATATATAACACCAGAAACGAAACCATTCCGATTGAAGCGACCAACAAAAACGCCGGATAAGCCAACGCCCCGCGAAGTTTGCGGGAAATTCCGACACTTCGTTTCAAATAGCTGACATACCGTAATAAAACATCATCCAACGCACCGCTTTTCTCTCCGGCTAATAGTGACGCGGTGTAGATTTTCGGAAAAATTCCCTGTGCTTCAAACGCTTCCGACAACGGAACACCGCTTTTAATTTTGTTTTCGACATCGGTTAAAACTTCACGCAGAGCGGATGAGCCGGAGCGTTGCTTGAGCAGACCGATTGACTGCAAAACGGGGATTCCCGCCCGCAGAAGTGCTGATAGTTGTTGATTAAAAAGCAAAAAGTCGCCGGGTTTGACACGCTTTTTGTTCGACGATGAACCGCCCGGCAGAACCGCCGACAAACCCTTTTCGGCAGACGATACGGCGAACACCCGAAAACCTTCGTTCTCGAGCTTAAACTTCGCATCCTTGCTCGTGGTCGCCTCAACGATCCGCGTTACGATTTCGCCCGTCGGCGTTCCTAAACGACAAATATATTCTGACATTGCTTCAATTAGTTGTTAGATTCTTGTAGTTAGTTGTTTTCCTTTGTGATATTTTTACATTAAGCAATAAAAATTATACCACGCTTTCCGGTGCGGAAAAGTTGCACGAATGTATTTTTGCGGGAATGTTTTTGACCGAACAACATATCATTTAAATACTGCATCATAATTTTATCTTGCAACATTCACCGAAGTTTCGTTAGAATTAAGTAAAGGATCTATCTGGAGATATTATGGCTGTAAAAGAATTTTCAAATCGTTTGGGTTTGCTCGGACGATCAGGTTTTGTGCTACTCATTTTTGTTTTTTGCGTTTCGATTGTTTTTCCTCAAGAACCTGAAACAAGTCCGACTCCGCCTAATCAAAACGACATTCCGGTGCAGGGCGTAGATAACGAAAGACCGATCAATGTCACGCAGGATTTAGTTACGCTAACTCTAACTGTAACCGATTATTACGGACGTTATGTGACGGGTTTGACCGAAGATGCGTTTACGGTTTATGACGAAAAAGACAAGCAGGATATTACATTTTTCAGCGATACGGATGCTCCTGTTTCCATCGGAATCCTGTTCGATGTTTCGGGTTCGATGACGGGTGACAAAATCGCGAAGGCACGCAATGCCCTGTCGCGTTTTATCAATACGAGTCATCCCCGCGACGAATATTTCCTGATCGCATTTAATAAAAGGGCTCAACTTTTAATGGATCGAACCCGCGACGGTGAAGCCGTTTTGAATAAACTAACGCTGGTCGAACCGAAGAATAATACCGCACTCTACGACGCTTGTTATCTCGGCGTGGAGCGAGTTTCACGCGGAACGCATCAGAAAAAAGCGATGCTCATTATCAGCGACGGACAAGATAATGCTTCGCGTTACAATTTCAAGGAAGTCCGCCGGTTGATGAAGGAATCAGATGTCGTCATCTATTCGGTCGGGATTTTAGGCGGACAGGACAATGCTTCGGCTTTGGGAATTCAGGGACAATCTTATCTCGACGAACTGGCAAACGTAACCGGCGGAAAATCTTTCTATCCGAATTCCGCCGTCGAAATGGACGAGATTTTTGAACGCATCGCTCTCGAACTTCGCCATCAGTATTCAATCGGTTACATTCCGACAAATTTCAAACCGGACGGCGATTGGCACAAAGTTAAAGTTAAGGTCAAACCTCCGCGTGGTCTGCCGCGTCTAAGTATTAGACACCGGACGGGTTATTACGCCACTCCGCAGTCAAATTTCAAATAATTTTACGGACGAGCATAACTAATGAATCAAAAAACCAAAAATTTTTCTTTGATCGCAATTCTGCTAATTTTAACCTTCGGCTGTGCCTTCTACAATTTTTCCGTGTCAAAGGCACAGACCGTTACCAAAGCAAAAACATCTCCAACTGTTTTGCCGACACCCCGAGTTGCTTTAACACCTAGTGTCCGCGTTTCGCCGACTCCGACCGCAACCGTTTCGCCGACACCGGATGTTCTCGGGAATGAAACCGACATTATCGATATTGATGTTCCACTCGTTAATCTGAGCGTCCGCGTAGTTGACCGTTTGAATCGTCCGGTGGCGAATCTGAAACAGGGCAACTTCAAAATATTCGAAGATAAAATCCCGCAGGAAATTCAGTTTTTCTCGCAGGAACAGGTTCCGACCGATTATGCTCTCGTGATAGACAATTCGGGTTCGCTTCGTTTTCAATTGGAAAAGGTTATCGAAGCCAGCAAAATTATTGTCAGTACAAACAAACCCGAAGATAATACGGGCGTTGTACGTTTTGTTAGTTCCGACAAGATCGAAATCTTGCAGGATTTCACATCAGACAAGGAAGAATTAAACGACGCTCTCGATAATATGTATCCGGAGGGCGGACAGACGGCAATTATCGACGCGGTTTATTTAGCGGCGGAAAGAATCAATGAATTTAATGCTAAAAAAAGTGCCGTTGACCGCAAACGTCGGGCGTTGATTCTCATCTCCGACGGCGAAGACCGCAGCAGTTATTACAAAGAACAGCAATTATTTGATCTGCTGCTCGAATCAGATGTGCAGATCTATACTATCGGTTTTGTTAATGATCTCGACAAAGACGGCAGTCTGATCCGTAAAAGTCCACAGAAAAAAGCCAAGAACTTCTTAACCAGACTTGCCACCGAAACAGGTGGGAAGGCTTATTTCCCTGAAAATCTATCGGAACTAAACACTATCGCCACGGACATTGCCAATGAACTTCGCACTCAGTATTCAATCGGTTACGCTCCGACCGACGACAAGGATGACGGTAGATTCCGCAATATCAAAGTCGTTATTGATGACGGTCCTAACAAAGAAAAGCGAATCGCTTTAACGAGAACCGGACGTTTTGCCGAAAAACCGGAAGGCGGACCGCCGACTTTGCAGACTAAAAGTAATTAAAAAGATGAGGAACAAGCGATGAAAGAAAACTTATCTTTTAATCCTGAATACTAAATTTTGCTTCTTAACTCTATGTTAAAGCCGCAAACAATCGCCATTCCAATTTTCGCACTGTTGATTGCTTTGGAAACATTTGCGATCATTCGTGAAAATCGGCACTTGTTCGACCGCAGAGATACTTGGATAAATATTTTTATCGGATTTGTCAGTGTCGTTTTCGGGACTTTGTTTGCGTTGGTAACAACTCAGGTTTATTTTTGGGCAGGTTCGATCACTCCGTTGTATTTGCCGATGAATGCGTGGTGGATGTGGATTTTACTGTTGTTTGCTGATGATTTTGCATATTATTGGTTTCACCGGGCAAGTCACGAAGTTCGTTTTTTCTGGAATTTTCACGTCGTTCATCATTCATCGAATCAATACAATTTGAGCGTCGCTGTCCGGCAGAGTTGGTTCAGCGGCATTGCTCACTGGATTTTTTATGTTCCGCTGGCGTTCCTCGGCTTCCCTTTCTGGGCGTTTGTGACGATGCACGGATTAAATCTCGTCTATCAATTCTGGATTCACACAAAATTTATCGGCAAACTCGGCTGGCTCGAATATATTCTCAATACACCGTCACATCACCGCGTACATCACGGCGTGAACGATCAGTATCTTGACACAAATTACGGCGGAATATTTATCATTTGGGACAGACTTTTCGGCTCATTTATCGAGGAAGACGAAGAAGTCCGCTACGGCATCACGACACCTCTGGAATCCTATAATCCGCTCTGGATAAATTCGCACGCGTGGTTTGAAACATTCGATAAAATGAAATTCAAGAAAACATTCATCGGCAAACTGCGGTGTATGTTTTCGTCACCCGATATGAATTTTGAGGAAAAATCTAATTTTGGGTTCAAGCAGAAAAGTAGAATAAATTCATAAAAACCCCGGGAACCAAGTCGTTTACAAGCGAACGGAAAAAGAAATACCCGAACACAAGAGAACTTTTGAAATTATTTACCCCAAAATATCGGGTGTGGGTGCGGTTATCGAAATCGAAAATACTCGAGGTGTAACTTTTATATTTCACTGCGATTTCATTCACGCCGTTAAAGTTTTATAACCGAGAGGAAGATATTTTTCTACGTGGACGCAATTAAAACCATATATCAAACGCGGCGGCTTGCTTGAAAAGTTCAAACGCTAATATAATGTCTAACTTATGAGCGATAGAAAAATTCGTGTGTTAGTTGCTAAACCCGGTCTTGACGGACATGACCGCGGTGCAAAAATAATTGCCCGTGCATTACGGGATGCCGGAATGGAAGTTATTTATACGGGATTGCGTCAAACGCCCGAAATGATCGCAGCGGCGGCGTTGCAGGAAGACGTTGATGCCGTCGGAATTTCGATTTTGAGCGGAGCTCACAATACGCTTTGTCCGCGAATCGTCAATCTTTTGCGGGATAACGGAATGGATGACACACTGGTTGTGGTCGGTGGTATCGTCCCGCAGGAAGACATCGCCAAACTGAAATCGCAGGGCGTATCGGAAATCTTCCTGCCCGGAACCTCAACCGAGGATATTATCGAATTTTTGAATAATAATGTTAGAAATTCGGACTAAGTTTATTAATTTTGGAATTCACGGCACGGTAAATGCAATTTATAAACCTATTCAAACGAAAAGGAGCAAAATTATGAAGTTTAGAAACATAAAATGTATCGCGTTATTACTTGGAGTTGTATTTTTTTCATACAGTTACACAAATGCACAGGTAGTCGATGCGGTAAAAAAAGCAGCTGAGGTTACAAAAGATACAACAGTCAAAGCCGCTAAAAAGACCGCTGAAGTTACAAAAGATGTTGCCGGAGCAACCAAAGACGGGACGGTTAAAGTCGCAGAGAAAACTGCGGACGTAACCGGAGATGTGTTTGAAGGAACCGCCGATACGACGGGAGATGTCGTTGAAGGAACGGTCGATGTTACAAAGGAAGGCTACGACAAAGCCGCCGATGTTACTAAAAAAGGTGCTAAAGTAACGGTTAAAGCCGGAAAAAAAGTTTACAGCGGGGCGGAGTATATTACCGTTTCAGCGTGGGACGGAACGAAATGGGTTTCCAAAAAAGTTAAAAAAGGAACATTAAAAGGTGTTAAAGCAACCGGCGACACGGTTGAAATTGTCGGTGAAGAAATTCAGGACATTCCTTAAGAGATTTTACAATGATAAAATTGCAGATAAATTATTGAAGTTTATCTGCAATTTTTTGTCTGATAAAGACAATTCGATGGATTCAATGGTAGAGTGTTATTTCTGTTATCATTTATAAACTAATAGGGAGCAAATTTATGTTACGCAAAGGAATTATAACTTTAGGTCTGTTTTTCGGTTTACTGTTTTTTTCATACAGTTCAGCGAATGCACAAGTCATCAGAGGAATTAAGAAAGGCTCGAAAGCGACAGCTTCTGGAATCAAAAAAGGTTCTAAAGCAACTGCTTCCGGCATAAAGAAGGGCTCAAAAGCAACCGCTTCCGGTGTTAAAAAAGGATCGAAGGCAACGGCTTCCGGTGTTAAAAAGGGAGCAAAAGCAACTTATCGCGGTGGACGCTGGGTTGTTCGAAAAACCTGGAACGGTTCAAAATGGGTTTACCGCAAAGTTTTTGTCAGAAAAAAACGGGTTCGCAGATTATAGATTCAAAAGTTTTAGATTAACTGGAAACGGCGGCATTTTTTAGAAAGTGAATGTTGACCGTTTCTTTTTTTTGGTTTTTAATTGTAAACATAATGAAAGATAAAGTAAGAGTAGCTGGCGGACAGGGTTTTTGGGGCGATATGCTGACAGCACCAATTGATCAAGTTCGCAAAGGACCGATTGATTATTTGATGCTGGATTATCTGGCGGAAGTTACGATGTCCATTTTGCAAAAGCAGCGAGCGAGAAACGCGGAAGCGGGTTTTGCACGCGACTACGTTGAACTGATTCGAGAAATTTTACCCGATTGCGTTGAAAAAGATATTAAAGTTTTGTCGAATGCGGGCGGCGTAAATGTATTGGGTTGTGCCGAAGCGATTCGTGATGTCGCCCGGGAACTCGGACATAAAGGCGTGAAAATCGGTGTTATTACGGGCGATGATGTTATGCCGAACTTGCAGGAGTTTCTCGATAGAGGCATTGAAATCAACAATATGGATACCGGCGAACCACTTGCCGACATTCTAGATCAAGTTCAATCGGCAAATGTCTATATCGGAGCAAAGCCGCTCGTCGAAGCATTAGATCAAGGAGCAAGAATCATCGTCGGCGGACGCTTGACTGACACGGGTTTGACGCTCGCCCCGCTGATGCACGAATTTGGCTGGAGTTTTGACGATTGGGACCAGGTCGCTACAGGAACGATTGCCGGACACATCATTGAATGCGGCGGACAATGTTCGGGCGGAAATTGTCAGTTCGACTGGCAGAATATTCCCGATCTTGCAGACATCGGCTATCCGATTATCGAAGCCTATCCGAACGGTGAATTTGTCGTCACCAAACACGAAAACACGGGCGGAATTGTCAGTATTCCGTCAGTTAAGGAACAACTTCTATACGAGATGGGCGATCCGCATTCGTATATCACGCCGGATGTTGTCGCTGATTTTACGACGATAAATTTAGAAGATGACGGCAAGAATCGTGTTCGTGTCAAGGGAATTAAAGGAAACCCAAGCACCGATTCCTACAAAATTTCAATCGCCTATTCAGCCGGTTGGAAATCCGTCGGAACACTTGTTTATTCTTATCCGAACGCTTATGAAAAAGCCCAAGCCGCCGATCAAATACTGCGTAAACGCTTGAAGAATTTAGGTTTAGAGTTCGATGTAATTTTAACGGAATTTGTCGGAGTCAATGCAACTCACGGACATCTTGCCGGTGAACCGCCGAAAGATATTCCCGAAGTTCAACTCAGAATCGGTGTTCGTGGGCAAAACCAGGAAGACGTTGTTAGATTTACCAAAGAGATTGCACCGCTGATTCTGACAGGTCCGCCGTCAGTTACGGGTTTTGCCGGTGGTCGTCCGAAGGTCGAAGAAATTATGGCGTATTTTCCAGCGTTGATTCCGAAAGATTTGATCGAAACAAAAGTCGAGATCATTGAAACCTAGAGATGAATTTGTGATTTTCTATTATGCAGGAAAAATTGAAAATTTGGACAAAACTCAAGTCAAAGCAAATTGCTGATTGCCGAATCTTCAACATCCGCGAAGATTTTTGCAAAAGTGAAGATAACGAGAATGCTAATTTCTATGTCATTGAAAATCCTGATTGGGTGAATATTTTCGCTCTGACAAATGATAAAGATATAGTTTTAATCAAGCAATATCGACACGGCACGAATGAAATAACTTTGGAAGTTCCGGGCGGAATGGTTGACGACGGTGAAGATGCGGCAGAGTGTGCGAATCGTGAGCTCTTAGAGGAAACAGGATATGTTGCAAATGAAAT
>JBGTGO010000027.1:0-21423 GCA_041746675.1 Pyrinomonadaceae bacterium
AAAATAAAAAATCCGCCCGAATAAACAGGCAGATTTTAACAAACTTAGTGCAATAATCTGAAAAAAAAGTTGGTAACCGATACGGGATTTGAACCCGTGTTGCCGCCGTGAAAGGGCGGTGTCCTAGACCCCTAGACGAATCGGTCACATTTTAATAAAGAATTTGCAGACGAATAAATACTGCATCCGAAAAAATCTCTATCAAATTCAAAAATCACTTCGCTTTAATAAAAACGAACAAACAGAATAGCCCAAGCAAATTTCAGTGTCAAACGGTAACCGCGATTTTATAAATTTATGTTTATCCCGCAATCGTCTAGGGGAAATTTAACGCGTCGTAACATCTTCATATTTCTCGTCCGATTCGAGGATTTTTTTAACGAACGGACAGACGGGTTTTATCAGCAGATTGTTGTCTTCCGCATATTTGACGGCGGCTTCAACCATTGATTCACCGATGCCTTGTCCCTGCAAATTCTCGTCAACTTCCGTGTGGTCAATTACGATTTTTCGCTGTCCTTCACGGTAATAAGTCATTTCCGCAACCCAGTCGCCGTCGTCACCCTCGACAAAAAATGCACCTTTGTTTTTGTGTTCTTCTCTTTGTATGTTCATATTTTTTATAAGTAAATCCTAAATTTCTAAAATAATATTATAACAATTTCAGTTCTAACAGAGCAGGCGAAATTTGCCAAATAGCTTGCTCAAAATTATTTGCCGGAGTATTCTGAAAATTATGAAAATCTATGATGTATCAATTCCGATAAACCAAAAAATGCCTGTTTACGAAGGCGATCCAAAGGTTGAGATTGAACTGAAACTTTCAATGAAAAACGGCGATGCGGCAAATGTTTCACAGATTTGTATGGGTGTTCATACCGGAACGCACGTTGATGCACCGAATCACTTTATCGAAGATGCGAAAAAAATCATTGATCTTGATCTGAACACACTGATTGGCAAATGCCGCGTCGTCGAATTGGGCGACGATGTAATGGCAATCGAACCCGAACATATCGAAAACCTGGAAAACGTCGAACGGCTTTTATTTAAGACGCGAAACTCCGCATTCTGGACAAATTTCGATCAGGGTTTTCGTAGAGATTTTACATATATTTCTCACGAAGCCGCCGCAACGATTGTCAAAACAGGCATCAAACTCGTCGGCATAGATTATTTATCCGTCGAAGCCTTCGATGCCGATTCGCCCGAAACTCACCGAATTTTGCTTGATAACGAAGTAATAATTATCGAAGGTCTCGACTTACGCGAAGTTTCTGCCGGCGATTATGAATTGATTTCGCTGCCGCTGAAAATCGCTGAAGGCACAGGCGACGGCTCACCTTCGCGGACGGTTTTGCGGGAAATCATCTAACAGAATGAACCGGACTTGCAGTATAAGAAAAAGATAAAAAAGTTTCGTCTAATCTGAAAATCCTGTTTGAATAGTTTATGAAAAAGAGTGAGTTTTTATTAAGGCGAAACGAATTCCGCAAAAAATCTATTAAGGAATTGCTTGATTTATTAGCAAGTGAAAATCTTCGAATAAGATTTTTTGCGGAGATGGCTCTGCGTGATTTGAGCGGGACTTGACTGAATTTTCAACCGGCGAGTTCGTTGGAAGATAGAGAATTGGTAACCGAAGAGTGGCGGTTGTGGTTTCGCCGGATGGACGGGAAATTTAAGAAAAGATTCGACTTCTGAGTTGTCCGGGAATACCGCACCTTTCATAAAAGATCAAATTTTCCTCGCATAGTTATTTCCGGGCAGGACTAAAAGCAGATCCTTCAAATCCAAACTCATAATCGCACTGTTGAGTTCACCGAAAGATAAACCGCTTTCCGTCATCAATAAATCGAGATGTTTATGCTCATCGGCTCGTAAGTATTCGTAGATTTTTTTCTCGTTCATTGATAAACCCTGCGGGAAATCGGCTTCGGGATTGTTTGTTTTGTTTTCCTTTTTCTCGTCAACTTTCGGCGGCAAAATCCGAGCGGCTATTTCCGACGGGAATTCGGCGACGACATCCTGCCACTGCTGAACGAGTTTTGCTCCCGATTTGATTAGATAATTTGTGCCGAAGGAATTTTTTGAAGTGATATTTCCCGGAATCGCTAAAACTTCGCGGTCTTGTTCCATTGCCAGCCGTGCGGTAATCAACGAACCGCTTCGTTCCGATGCTTCGATGACCAAAATACCGTAACTCAAACCTGAAATAATACGGTTGCGGTAAGGGAAATTGAGCTTCAAAGGCGGCGTTCCGAGCGGAAATTGCGAAACTATCGCTCCGCCCGAAGCTAAAATTTCGTCAACTAATTTCGCGTTTTCTTTTGGATAAACACCGTCAATTCCCGTGCCGAGAACGGCGACGGTCTTGCCTTTTCCGGCGATTGCTCCCTTATGTGCCGACGAATCAATTCCGCGGGCAAAACCCGAAACGACGCAAACGCCGTGTTCCGCTAAATCCCGTCCGAGCATTTCCGCCGCATTTCGTCCGTAAGTCGAACAACGCCGCGAACCGACAACTCCGATGCACGGCGTTTCAAAACATTCCTGCCAATTACCACGCACGTAAAGCGTGATCGGCGGATCGGCAATTTCGCGTAGGAGTTGCGGATAACTGCCGTCATCCAAAACCAAAACATCGCCGCCCAGTGTCCGCACATTATTTAATTCTTCCTCTGCTTTATCGTGAAATTCCTTTTTCAAAATGCTCTGAATCGTTTCCGCTTTCAAACGCAAGCCTTCCAAATCACTCCGCATCGCGTGAAAAACATTGTCCGCCGAACCGAATCTCTCCAGCAACTGCGTCGCCTTTCGCGGTCCCATACCCGGAGTCATATTTAAGGAAATCCAGTTTTTCATAATTTTGGGTTTTAAACTGTTATTTTTGTTCAAAACTCGGCAATCTAAAATCCAAAATCAAATTGGCGGAGGCGTGTGGGAATCGAACCCACCTGAGCTTACTCTCGCAATCTCACAGACGATTTTGAAGACCGTGCCGTTCACCAGAACGGATTCGCCTCCTTAATTGAGTTAATTAAGGATTTTGATACCGTCTAAGCTAAACGGTTTTATAAAAAAGTGTCAAGTTATTTGTTTGGAATAATGAAGTTTTGCGGTTCATATATCTATGGACTGCCGTCAGTGAAACAGCAAATATTTATTACTCGAAACCACGCTTGACCGTTAAAAACAGGCGTGATATTCTTTTCTACTTTGTGGTTAAGTATCTGTTTCCGTGGCTTGACCATTCCGGTTCGCTCATTTTTTCACAAGAGATTACGTTTATTAAAGTTATGATTTTTTTTGCATTTGCTGAAGGTATTCAGCTCATCCCGGATTTTTCGATGCTGATTCATATAGCGTTGATTTTATTGATGATCTGGATTTTAAATCGAACATTTTTTCGCCCGATCAATCGTATTTTGCTTGCCCGCGATGATAGCAAGGGCGGACAATTTACGGAAGCTGAGCGGATTTTGAACGAAGCTAATAATAAGGAAAATAATTATAAAAATTCCTTGCTTGAAGCACGTAACGAGGGTTACGAAATAATCGAAACTGAACGAACGGCGGCATTGGAAATGAAGCAGAATAAAATTTCACTCGCTCGACAGGAAGTTGCTTCGATGCTTGAAACGGAAATGAATCAACTGGAAGTGCAGACGAGTTCCGCAAAGTCCGCAATCGCCGAAGAAGCAAAGCAGATGGCGGACAAAATCAGTTCAAACATACTGAAAACAGCGTAGGAATTTGCGATTGCCGATTTATAGTTTTTAATTGATCTGATGATCTGAAATTAACGAACATTTTATATAACGAACTTTCTGAGTCTTGAATCTTAAACTTTGAATCTTTTTAATATGTTAGCTTTTTTATCTAACTTTATAATACTTTTTGCCGAAAGCGGCGGACACGCCGGCGAAGGCGGTGCAATGGGTTGGTGGATGAAAAATGCTGATCCGTATCTGAACTATCCGGGTTTTGAACTGTGGCGTTTTCTAAATCTGGCGATTTTTGCGGCGATAATGATTTATCTGCTGAAAAAACCGCTTTCCAATGCTTTTAAAACAAAACGTGAAGCGATTCGGGCGGATTTGATCCGAGCCGAAGAAGAACGGCAGGCGGCGTTGGTGAAATTATCGGCGGCAGATGCCAAATTTGCACAGCTTGAAGGCGACAAAAGTCAGACGATAGAAAATGCCCGCACCGAAGCCGAAGCCGAGAAAAGACGTATCGCTCAGGAAGCAGACGCGGACGCGGAACGGATGCGTTTGCAGGCGGAAAGCGAAATCGAACGTAAGTCGCAGCAAGTCCGCTCACAACTCAAAAGATTCTCGGCGGAAGAAAGTATTCGCCTTGCTGAAGAAAAGATCAAACAGGCAATGAATACGCAGAAAGATACCGAACTTGTCAAAGCCAATATGCGGTCAATCGGAGGTATGAACTAAGATGAGTATTGAAACAATTGCCCGCCGATATGCCGGAGCGTTAGCCGATGTCGTGATGAATTCGGGCGATAAAGATACGATTCAGAGCGAACTGAAAACGTGGGAGCAAATGCTAACCGAAAACCGCGATTTGCACAACGCTTTTCACAATCCTTCGATCAATCAGGAAAATAAGGAAAAAGTTTTGGAGTTATTGATTCAGAAATCGAAACCGACCACAACGACCGCAAATTTCCTGCGAATCCTTTTAAAGAACGACCGTTTGACGGAAATCACCGCAATCAACGAAAAATTTGACTCCGTGATCGCCGAAAGAAGCGGAACCGTTGCAGCAAGCGTAACCTCTTCGAGAGAATTGAGCGATGCAGAAAAAGCTGAAATGAAGGCGAATCTGGTGAAAGTTACGGGCGGCAAGCAAATAAATTTAGATTATAAAATAGACGAAAGCATTATCGGCGGAGCAATCACCAGAGTCGGTTCAACCGTTTACGACGGCTCCGTGAAAACACAATTGGAATTATTAAAACAACAAATGATAAAAAGTTAGTCCAAAGTCCATTGTCCAAAGTCCAAAGTCGTTTGACTAAAAATGGATATTGGATTCAGGACATTGGACACGGAACTTACTTATAAGAATATGGAAGCAATTAAAGCTAACGAAATAAACGAACTTATTCGTTCACAGATCGAAAATTTTGATGCGACGATGACGGTTGACGAAGTTGGAGCCGTGATTAAAGTCGGAGATGGAATCGCTGAGATTCACGGACTCGAAAAGGTTATGGCGGGCGAACTGCTCGAATTTCCGCACGAGGTTCGCGGACTTGCTTTAAACCTTGAAGAAGACAAGGTTGGAGCCGTGCTTTTCGGAGATTTCCAAAAGATTAAAGAAGGCGACGAAGTTAAACGCACGGGGCGAATTATGTCGGTTCCGGTTGGCGATGCGATGATCGGTCGCGTAGTTGACGCACTCGGAAATCCGATTGACGGCAAAGGTGAAATTATCACCAGCGAGTTCAATCCGATTGAAAAGATCGCTCCCGGAATTATTGATCGTCAGCCCGTCGGCGAACCTTTGCAAACGGGTTTGAAAGCAATTGATGCGATGGTTCCCATCGGACGCGGACAGCGTGAACTTATTATCGGCGACCGTCAGACGGGGAAAACCGCCGTTGCCGTTGATACGATTATCAATCAGAAAGGCAAAGACGTAATTTGTGTTTACGTTGCCATCGGTCAAAAACGCTCGACGGTTGCTCAAGTGGTCGAAAAATTGAAAGAATTCGATGCGATGGAATACACCATCGTCGTTGCGGCAACAGCCTCCGATCCGGCGGCGATGCAGTATCTTGCTCCATACACGGGCGTTGCTATCGGCGAATACTTTCGTGATTCAAGCCGCCACGCTCTGACAATTTATGATGATTTGTCAAAGCAAGCGGCGGCATATCGTGAGATTTCGCTTTTGCTCAGAAGACCTCCGGGACGCGAGGCTTTTCCCGGCGATGTATTTTATCTTCACTCACGCTTGCTCGAACGGGCGGCAAAAATGTCCGAAGCACGCGGCGGCGGAAGTTTGACCAGTTTGCCGATTATCGAAACGCAAGCGGGCGACATTTCAGCGTATATTCCGACCAACGTAATTTCTATCACCGACGGACAAATTTTCCTTGAAGCTGATCTTTTCAACTCCGGTATTCGCCCCGCAATTAACGTCGGAAACTCGGTTTCGCGGGTTGGTGGTGCGGCACAAGTTAAAGCAATGAAACAAGTTGCGGGAACGCTTCGGATCGATTTGGCTCAGTATCGTGAACTGGCAGCGTTTGCTCAATTTGGTTCGGATCTGGACAAAGACACGCAAAATCAGCTTGCCCGCGGTGAACGTCTAACAGAAATTCTGAAACAGAAACAATATCAACCGATGGAAGTTGAAAATCAGGTTTTGATAATCTGGACGGCGACGAACGGTTTTGTTGATGACGTGGCGGTTGATGATTTAGGCAGATTCGAACGCGAACTGTTTGAATTTATGTCGAATTCAAATCCGGCGACGATGCAGACTCTACGCGACAAAAAGAAAATTGACGATGATCTGACAGCGGAATTAAAAGAAGCCGTCGGCGATTTCAAATCTTCGCACTGGAGTTCAAATAAAACAACGGACGCGGCAATGGTTGAAGAAACCGCAACCGAAGAAGTTGCTGAATCCGCCAATGCATAGAAATCAGTTTAGAGTTCGGGGTTAAATAAAAAAAACTCTGAATTCTGAACTTAAAAAGAATTATGGCTAGTCTTTTAGAAATGAGAAGACGGATTAAATCCGTCAAAAATACGCAGCAACTTACCAAAGCAATGAAAATGGTGGCGGCGGCGAAGTTGAAAAGGGCTCAGGATCGCGTCACGGCGGCACGACCGTTTGCGTTGAAAATGGGCAAGGTTCTCGGTAATTTGAGTGCTAAAGTTACAGGTGAATTTTCGCATCCATTGCTTGACGACCGCGGCGACGAACGCTATCTGATCGTTTTAGTTACTGCCGATAAAGGTTTGTGCGGCGGTTTTAACGCGAATTTAGTCAAGGCGACGACGGTTTTTTTGAAGGAAAATCAAGGCAAAAATACCGAGATGATTCCCGTCGGCAGAAAAGGACGTGATTATTTCAAACGCCGCGATATGGAATTTGCACAGGAATTCGTCGGTTTGACCGGACAGGGACAAGTCGAATTCAAAGATGCTAAAGAAATTACCGAAACGATTATCAAAACTTTCACCGACGACAAAGAAATTGACAAGGTTTTTCTAGTCTTTACCGAATTTAAGTCGGTCATTTCGCAGCAAGTCAGAGTCGAGCAATTGATGCCGATTCCACCGATTGAGCCGATTGCAGGCGATGCGGAACAAGGTGCGGATGCCGAGTATATCTACGAACAGACACCGGCGGAAATCTTCGGAAAACTTCTGCCGAAACAGATTGAAACGCAAATTTACCGGGCGATGCTCGAATCGGTCGCATCCGAACAAGGTTCGCGGATGACGGCGATGGATTCGGCTTCAAAAAACGCCGGGGAATTGATTGACGACTTAACGTTAAATATGAACCGCATTCGTCAAGCCGGAATTACAAACGAAATCATCGAAGTAGTTTCAGGTGCGGCGGCATCGTAATAAAAACGAGCGTGAAAGTATTCAGAGAAAGCAAGCGAAAATTACTTTATATTCGCTTGCTTTCAAATTTTTAAATGAGAAACAAAATTAAATCGATTTGGCACGGACGGTTTTTTCGTTATGTGCCGCTGATTTTGTGCTTGTTTTTTATTTTGTATGCTTCGACAACGAATGCTTCGATGTCGCAAACTTCACGTTTTATTGGTCCGTTACTCGAATTCATCTTTCCGCACACTTCTGCATCAACTCTCTATATTTATCACACATACATCCGTAAATTTGCTCATTTTACAGAATATTCAAGTTTGGCGGCTTTGTCATCGCGTGCTTTTTTCTATTCAAACAAACAATTTCTAAAAAATTATTGGTTTATCGCGGCATTTTTATTGGTATTGACCGTTGCTGCGGTTGACGAAATCAATCAAAGTTTCGACGTAACGCGAACGGGAACTTTTAGAGATGTTCTAATTGATTGCGGTAGCGGTCTGGTGATGATTTTTATAATTTTTGTTTCTTGCAGCGGTCGGAAAAAAAATGAAAATGTTTACTCAAAAAGATGATTTTTTGATATTATAAATGTTTGCCCGTAAAACAGTCCGACCAAAATTTAATATGAATCATTTTGAAGAACAGCTAGAAAATATTACGCCGGAGAGCAGAAAGTTTTTGCAATATCTTTCCTTATTTTATGTGACGATCACGTTTCAAGAAATTCAAAAACTTTTAAGCGTCAGCAATCTGAGAACTTCCGGCGGTGAGAAGTTTACTTCAAAAGATCTTTCACTTCTGCAAAGTTCTCTGTCGAAAAAAGGAATTTTGAAGGATGCCGGAAGTTATTGGGGAAAAGGTTTTCAAATCGCTGATGAAAACTTCAAAGAAATCCTGACCCGCGAGATATTGGCGGAAGGTTCGTTTGAAGAAGCCGTCGAACTTATTCAAACTCACTTCAGCCGGACTGAGTTTTCACGCTTTCATCACCAAGACGAGCATTATAATAACAGGCTTCTGCGGGATTATCGGCTAAGTATCTATCAACGGAATACGGCAAAAATCGCCGATGTTTTTGTCGAGATTCTAGACCGCGACATACTTGATAAAACTCCGCAAATTGTTCGGAAAATTTTTTCCGATCCGTTTCAGAAAGACTTTCTCGCAAGTTTTGAACGAAAGTTTCAGGCGGATGTTCTTGAAGGTCTGATTGACGAACGTTTTCACGCACTAAAACCTTGCGAAAAATTGTGGGATTTTGCCGACGAGCATAAATTACTTGATTTTCCGATGCTCAAAGTTATGTGGATCGAAGATTTTATTTTCAAAGGAAATGTCGAGGAAGCCGAAAAACTTGTCGGAACACCGGAAAATTTAGGCGAAATAATATGTTCCGCGATGACTTATTTTTTGAAAAAAGATTACCAAAAATCCGTCAGGGCGTTTGAGCAATCCATTAAAATCTGGCAGCAAAATACGAAAAAAAGGAAAGGTTTTCCGATTGTGTGGCAGATGTTTTTTTTCGGTTTGGCACTTTATAAAACGAATGACAGTAAATTTTACAAATTCGCTGCCGATTTTAGTAAGTGGTCAAGCAGCAACGATGCGGAAAACACAACTCATCAGGCAATAAATGCTGTTTCGCATTACTTAAAAAACAATGAAAGCCTTGCAGAAACGTCTTACTCGCAAATCGGTTCAAATGATGTTTACGAAAGATTTTTGAAAGTAATCGTCGCCGCCAATGTGCCGTTTTTGAAAACGCCGCACAATATCAGAGCCTTTGAATCGTCCGCAAATGATCTTGACTTCAAATGGATGGAGTTGGAATGTGTTAATTTCTGGTCAAAAAAAGATTTTTTCGATGACGGCGAACAGTTTAAAAAGTTAAAACGTCAGGTCGATTTTGAACCCGTCGGAAATTTTATTCCGCAACTTGCAGATTGGGAGAGAGCTTTAAATACTCTCGAAATCGTTGCTCAAAAAGGAGGAAAGCAAGCTCCGGCAGGATCGAAAACGGGCGAAATGCGAGTCGCTTGGCAAATTGATTTCGATTATAGAAGAATTCAACCCGTCGAACAAAAATATGGGAAAAGCGGTTGGACGAAAGGGCGAAATGTGGCTTTAAAGCGAATGTTTGAAAAAAGCGTCGAGAATATGAGCGAACAGGACAATGCAGTTGTCAACAGTTCCTTAAAAAGATTCAATAATTATTACGGCTCGGATAATTTTGAGTTTTTATGGGAAAAAGCATCCGAAGAATTGATCGGACATCCTTTTCTATTTCTCTGGAAAAATCCCTTCGTAAATGTTCAGATGATCTCCGCCGAGCCGAATTTGGTTATCAGGGAAATTGACGAAGAACTCGAACTTTCGTTCGACACGAAGTTTGAAACAGACGGGATTATCGTTAGAAAGGAAACCGAAACTCGTTACAAAGTTATAAACGTAACGGAAAATCACGTTGATATTGCGGCTTCGCTAAAAAACGGGAAATTGCGGATTCCGAAGGAAGGACGCGGAAAATTATTGAAAGCCGTTCAGCCTCTGACCAAAAAAATTGCGATTCAAAGCGATTTGGAGGAACACTTTGAAAATCTTCCGTCAGTGAAAGCAAACGAAAAAATTCACGCACTCATTACGCCCGTCGGCGAAGGTTTTCATCTCGAATTTTTTGTCAAACCTTTTTCTAAAATCCCGCCGTATTTTAAACCGGGAAAAGGAAACGAATCCGTCATTGCCGATGTCGAAGGCGTACGAACCCGGACGAAACGGAGTTTGAAAAATGAACGCAAACTGCTTAACGAAATTGAAGAATCGTGTCCGTTTTTAGCGGAGTTTGAATCGCCGAATTATGATTGGAATTTATCAGATACCGAATCTTGTTTGAAGGCTCTGAGCGAACTCGAAACTCCACGCGAGGAAGGGAAACTGGTGGTCGAATGGACAAAAGGGCAGAAGTTGAAATTGGTCGGAAACATCAATTTTGAAAATCTCAAGTTGTCGGTCAAAGGCAATCAGGATTGGTTTGAAATTGATGGAAAAGTTGAGATCAATGAAAATTTGGTGCTTTCGATGAAGGATTTGGGCAAACTTTTCACATCTGAAACAAAGGAATTCGTCGAACTTTCGGACGGGCAGTTTTTATCAATTACGGAGAAATTGCGAAAACATTTGCAATCGCTTTACGCCGTAACGGACGGCAATAATCGTCTGCATAAACTGCGGAGCGGGATTTTGGAAGATTTTGCGGATGAACTCGAGCATTTCAAAACCGATAAAAAATGGAAGGAACATTTAGAGAAAATTAAAAAAGCGAGCAAGTTTGTTCCCGAATTGCCGACGACATTTGAAGCAGATTTGCGTCCGTATCAACTTGAAGGTTATGAGTGGCTTTCAAAGTTGGCGAATTGGGGAGTCGGAGCGTGTTTGGCGGATGATATGGGACTTGGTAAAACGATTATGGCGTTGGGTTTGCTGGTCGAACGGGCGGAAAAAGGTGCAGCATTGGTCGTTGCTCCGGTGAGCGTCTGCCGAAATTGGATCAACGAAGCAAAGCGTTTTGCACCGACTTTGAACTTCCAGATTTTCGGCGAAGGCGACCGGAAAACGGCGGTTGAAAATCTTGGAAAATATGATGTTCTAGTAACGAGTTACAGTCTCTTGCAGGGCGAAGAAAAACTTTTTACCGAAAAAGATTTTGCGACGATTGTTCTGGACGAAGCCCAAGCGATCAAAAATAAAGACACGAAACGCTCAAAAACCGTGATGAATCTGAACGGTGCTTTTCGTTTGATTACGACCGGAACGCCGATAGAAAATCACTTGGGCGAACTTTGGAATTTGTTTAATTTTATCAATCCGAGTTTGCTCGGCAGTCACGATTTTTTTAACAAGAAATTTGCGATTCCGATTGAAAAACAAAACGACAATGATGCCCGTCAAACTTTGCAGCGACTGATCAAACCATTTATCTTGCGTCGCCGCAAAAATCAGGTTCTGGATGATTTGCCCGAAAAAACGGAAATTACTTTGACGGTTGAAATGTCGCCGGAAGAACGAGCGTTTTATGAATCAATTCGGCGTGAAGCACTTGAGAAAATAAACTCGGAAGATGGCGAAATCCAAAATAAACGGTTCAGAATTTTGGCTGAATTGACGAAGTTGCGGCTGGCTTGCTGTCATCCGAAACTCGTTAGTGAAAATGTTGATTTGGAAAGCAGTAAATTGAAACTTTTCGGCAAAACTTTGGAAGAATTACTAGAAAATAAACATAAGGCTCTGGTTTTTAGTCAGTTCGTTAAACATTTGAAAATCGTTGAAGAATATTTGAAGAAGCACAACATTAATTATAAATATCTCGACGGCAGCACGCCCGCGAAAAAACGGCAGGAACGGATTGATGAGTTTCAACGCGGCGACGGCGAAGTATTTTTAATCAGCTTGAAGGCGGGCGGAACAGGTTTGAATCTGACGGCGGCGGATTATGTAATTCATCTCGATCCGTGGTGGAATCCGGCGGTTGAAGATCAGGCGACGGATCGCGTTCACCGCATCGGACAGCAACGCCCCGTAACCGTCTATCGGCTTTTGACGGAAGATACGGTCGAGGAAAAAATACTCAAACTCCACGAAACAAAACGCGATCTTGCCGACAGTCTGCTTGATGGAACCGAAGCAAGCGGCAAAATGTCTGCCGAAGACTTGTTGGCTTTGATTAGTGAAATTTAGAGGAATCAAGATTCGAGATTTAAGAATTTGTTCATTATCAATTGAAATTTTGCTTCAAAACCGGTTTATGAGTATGATAAAGAACAATCAGTAATAAAAAGACGTATAGCAATTGAGTGTTAACAGAAATTAAAAGGAGAATATAGAAATGGGACTTTTTGATAAAATTAAGGAAGAGGCGTTAAATCAGTTTATTGAAGTTATCGAATGGCTTGATGACTCGAAAGATACGATGTTATACCGGTTTCCGGTGAAAGGACAGGAAATCAAAAACGGAGCTCAATTGATTGTGCGTGAATCACAGGCGGCTGTTTTTGTTCACGAAGGTCAGGTGGCGGATGTTTTCGGTCCGGGAAGATATACGATTGACGGCGGAAATACGCCGATTTTATCGAAAATTGGTGCGTGGAAACACGGTTTTAACTCGCCTTTTAAATCGGAAGTTTACTTTGTCAATGTAAAACAATTTACCGATATGAAATGGGGAACATCGAACCCGATTATGTTGCGTGATAACGATTTCGGTATCGTTCGCCTGCGTGCTTTCGGGGCTTATTCGATGCGTGTGGCTGATCCGGCGACGTTTATCAAAGAAGTTGCGGGAACGAACGCCCATTTCGATACCGAAGATATTGACGTTCAATTAAAACGGGCAATTGTGACGGAATTTTCCGATGCACTCGGCGAAATGAAAATTCCCGCGTTGGATTTAGCAGCACAATATAAAGAAATCGGCGATACGATTCGCGGCAAAATAAATGAAGATTTCAGTTCCTACGGACTCGAAGTAACCAAATTTTACGTTGAAAATGTCAGCCTTCCGAAAGAAGTCGAGGAAGCGATGGACAAACGGGCTTCGATGGGAGCTTTGGGAAATGTGCAGACTTATGCACAGTTTCAGGCGGCGGACGCGATGCGTGATGCGGCTCAGAACGAAGGCGGCGGAGCAGGACTCGGAGCAGGACTCGGAGCAGGTTTTGCAGTTGGAAATCAAATGGTCAATGCTTTCGGCGGTGGACAAGGAATGAATTCACCGCAGCAAGAAGGCGGCGGAAGCGGCGGCGGACAAACAAACACCGTTGCGTGTCCGAGTTGCGGTAAGCAAAATAATCCTGAGGCGAAATTTTGTGCCGACTGCGGAACGAAAATGCAGAATGAAACAGTTCCGTGCGTAAAGTGCGGTGCGAAACTGCGTGAAGGTGCGAAGTTCTGTTCGGAATGCGGTTCGACACAGGAAAAACAAAAATGTGCCGAATGTAGTGCTGAGCTTGCTCCGGGGGCAAAATTCTGTCCTGAATGCGGAACGAAAACCGCTGATGCGGCGGAAGAACAAGAAGAAAAAGCGGAAGAATAAATCAGAAGAGCTGAAGAAAAAGAGAAGAGGAACGAGAGAAGACATGTTTTTCTCGTTCCTTTTTTGTTGACAACTTTTGCACCTTTACCACTTTAAGTTAGAATCTTTTTTGACTGGAAATAAAACTGGAGAAAAAATTATGGCGATCAGTCCCGAACTTTTAGAAATTTTAAGATGCCCGAAATGTAAGTCGCAAGTTAAAATCAAAGACGATGAAAGCGGTTTGAAATGTATCAATTCGGAATGCAATTTGATTTATCCGATCAAAGATGAAATTCCCGTAATGCTAATTGATGAAGCAACGAAAGAATAATGCAAAATGGATAATGGACAGCGGATAATTTTGTTTTTAATTATCCGCTATCCATTATCCGCTATCCATTATGAAAATAATTTGGCAAAATGTTCGTAAAGTCCTCGTGGTTCGTCTGCGTTCGATTGGCGATACGGTTCTTGCGACTCCTTCACTAATCGCACTCCGCCGATTTTTACCCGATGCCCGAATTGATATTTTACTTGAAGATTGGGTTGCTCCGGTGTTAGCCGGATTTGAAGCGGTTGATAATGTTTTAACCGTTTCAAAAAATACTAAAGACCGCATTGAACTTGCCCGCAAACTTCGCCGGGAAAAATATGATGTCGCATTTAATCTGCACGGCGGCACAACGGCGACCTTTTTAATTCGTGCCGGCGGAGCCAGGCATCGCGTCGGTTTTGAAAATTATCAATACTCATTTTTATACAATCATTTGTCGCCTTCTCCGGTAGAATTCTGGAAGAGAGATAAGATTCATTCCGCTGAGCAGCAACTTGCACTGTTAGGTTTCGTCGGCGTTCCGGTCGCAGACAAGCCAAAGACGCATTTAGCCGTAACCGAAAATTCTTTAGCAAAAATCAATGCAAGATTAGATTCAAGAATCAAGACTCAAGAGTCAAATTTCGCCCTTTTTCATCCGGTTGCGGCGTTCGATACGAAGCAGTGGGCGACGGAGAATTTTGCTAGAATCGCGGAGTTTTTGAACGAAAAAGATTTTCAAACAGTTGCGGTTGGGACAAAAAAAGAACGCGATGTCTTCAACAAACTTAAACAAATCTCAAAAGTTCCGATAATTATCTTCGACGATTTAACCTTGCCCGAAATTACTGCACTTGCTTCACGATCAAAATTATTCGTCGGAAATGATTCGGGAATTGCACATATCGCGGCGGCTGTCAAAACTCCGGCAGTCGTGATTTTCGGCTCGTCGAATCGGAATCATTGGCAACCCTGGACAGATTCACCGTTCGAGATCGTTTTCCGCGAAATGCCGTGTCAACCGTGTGCCGGATATGTCTGTAAAGAGTTTGATCAACCGCAATGTATTCTCGATATTTCCGTTCAGAGCGTTGAACGGGCGATTGAAAAAATACTGGACTGATAATAATTTTGTGGATAAAAATCAGACTCATATTAATGAATCGTGAAAAATTTCTTGCGTTTTTTTTATAAAACAGAGTAAGATTAGAGAAATTCAGATAAGCATTTCAAATTTTACAACTTAAAAGTCAGGAAACTTGTATCGAGGTTTTGATTTTATCGGATAAGTTTCTTTTCAAAACGAAACAGGATTTTTCTAATTTTTGGAGGAATAGATTATGAAGGACACATTATTTGCACTTTTGGGGCTTGTTTTTGCCGTTGCCGCCATTTTTTCATTTTACACATTTCAGACTGCCGGAGAAGAAGCTGATACTTTATATATGATTCTTGGGGCGGTATTTGCTTTGTTAGCAGTAGTTTGCGGTGTAATGTTTATGACGAACAAGGTGAACAAGTCGGAAGATATTCATATTACTGAATAACAAATTTTTAACAAAAAGATACAAACGCGGGACTGTTTTGAACTGTTTTAAGAGGAACGGTCCCTCGTCTGCGGAATAATTTTTTATCAAAATCAGACACAATGTGCAGAATTTAATATATCGACATTGCTCTCCGCTATGTTTTTTGTAAAATTATATGTCTGATCAACTCTTTGATTTCCAATCCTTAACTTAAAAAGCAGAAATTATTTGTATTCAAATTAAGTAAGTTCTTATATTCTGGAGTTTATAAGAATTATGTTGTTGAAGTGTCTTTGCCTTCCTGATTTTTTTGTGCCGACGGTCAAATTTCCTCAACGGCTCGGAGAAAACTACTTGAAATTTTTATGAATTCCGAAATCATTTTAGTTTTAACCGTTGCGGTCGTCGCGGTTGTCCTGTTTGCCACCGAGAAACTTTCGGTTGATGTCGTGGCACTCGTCGTGATGTCCACTCTGCTCGCTTCGGGAATAATTTCGCCCGAAGAGGGAATTTCGGGATTCAGCAATAAAGCGACAGTTACCGTTGGGGCGATGTTTATTATCTCGATGGGATTATTCAAAACCGGAGCGGTCAGTTATCTCGGTAAAATAACTTCGGATATTTTCAAAAAAAGTTATTGGCTCGGAATGATTACGGTAATGATCGCCGTCGGATTTTTCTCGGCATTTATCAACAATACGCCGGTCGTGGCGATATTTATCCCGATTCTGCTTGATGTTTCGCGTGATATTCACGTCAGCCGTTCAAAACTTCTGATGCCGATGTCGTTTGCTTCGATGTTCGGCGGAATCTGCACTCTGATTGGAACTTCGACCAATATTCTGGTTAGTTCGATTGCCGAATCAAATGGAATTCCTGCGTTTACGATGTTTGAATTTGCACCGATTGGCATTGTTTTGTTTCTGATCGGCACGATTTATATGCTTGCTATCGGCATCCGTTTAATTCCGGACAGACGTATGGAAGGTGATTTGATCGAGAGTTTTCGGCTTCAGGAATATATTACGGAAGTCGTTCTCCTGCCTAATTCTTCGACCATCGGCTGTAAAATAAAAGATGCACCACTCGTCAAAGAGATTGACGTGGCAATTATCGAAATAATCAGAGAGGGCGAAAAAATTCCGGTTCCTTCACCCGACACGGTTTTGCAAATCGCCGACGTGCTGCGGATTCGCTGCGACTTGGAGAAATTCAAAAAAATTCAGGCTCGTACCGGTATTTTATTCAAACCGCAATTCAAATGGCACGATGAAGACGTTGAATCTTCGGAAACAAAATTGGTTGAAGCAGTCGTCGCGTTGGATTCTTATTTTATCAACAAAACTTTGCAGGAATTAGAGTTTCGTGAAAATTTCGGTGCATCCGTTTTAGCTCTTCGCCATCGCGGACGGTTAATGCGTGATAAACTTTCCGACACGAAGTTGAATGCCGGCGATGCACTTCTGCTGGAAGTCAAAGCCGATCGCTATAAACAATTGGTTGAAAATCCTTCATTCGTAATTACTTCCGAAATCGAAACTGAAAAATTCCGTAAAAGCCGTTTGATTCCCGCTTTAATAATTGTTTTGGGTGTGATTTTAACGGCGACTTTCGGAATTATGGAAATTGTCGTCAGTTCGATCATCGGTTCGATTCTGATGGTTCTGGTCGGCTGCATCCGTATGGAAGAAGCATACAAAGCAATCGAATGGCGAATAATTTTCCTGCTCGCGGGAGTTTTAACGCTCGGAATTGCTTTGGAAAATTCGGGAGCGGCGAAATTGCTTTCCGCCGCCATCGTTGACAGCGTCGGAAGTTGGGGCGGGAAAGTCGGCGTGCTGTCGGCATTTTTTCTGATTACTTCGCTTTTGACCGGCGTAATGTCGAATAATGCGACTGCGGCTCTGCTTGCACCAATTGCGATTGGAACGGCAAAAGCCTTTGAAGTCAGCCCGCGACCGTTTCTCGTTGCCGTAATGATCGCGGCTTCAGCAAGTTTTATGACACCCGTCGGTTATCAAACGAACACACTTATTTATGGTCCCGGACAATATAGATTTATGGATTTTATCAAAGTCGGAACGCCGCTTAACATAATTCTATGGATCGCCGCGACTTTTCTTATTCCTTATTTCTTTGCGTTTTAGAAAGAATTTTCGCGGAAAAATAAAAAGCATATTTTGCTGTGAATTAGACCAAAACAAATCTTTGTCGTATAGTTATTTTGTTAACCAAAATCCAAATTAAAATTAAATCGTCGGAGAAAAGTTTATGAAAGAAAGACTTGTCGGAATTTTTTGTATAATTGCGGTCGGTATTATGCCGAGTTTATCAATTATTGTGTCGGCTCAGGATATGCCGGTGGAAGCGAAAGTTACGGTTGAAGAAAAAAAGCCGACGTGGGATGTTTTGAATCCGCCGTATAAATTGAATTCGATTTCGATTGAAACGGATGAAACAACCTGGTCGAGTCTCGATATTACGCCGGACGGCAAAAATATGATTTTCGATATGCTCGGCGATTTGTATGTTGTCGGAATGAATGGCGGACAGGCAAAGTCTTTGACACAGGATTTTGCGTGGAACATTCAGCCTCAAGTTAGTCCCGACGGAACAAAAATCGCGTTTATTTCGGATCGCGGCGGGCTTTCAAATCTGTGGGTGATGGATATTGACGGCTCAAATATGAAGCAGTTGTCCGATGAGAAAAAGAATTTGATTCATAGCCCGAATTGGAGTCCCGACGGACAGTATATTGCTGTCATGAAAGGGTTTATGTCAAGCCGCAGCATTCCGGCGGGCGAGATTTGGATGTATCACCGCTCAGGCGGTTCGGGGTATCAGATCAAGGCTCGCAAAAGCGGCAAGAAAGAACAGAAAAACATTGCTGATCCGGCATTTTCGCCGGACGGAAAATACTTATATTTTACGGAAGATACAACCGGCGGATTTCTCTTCGATTACAACCGCGATCCGCTGAAAAACATTTTTGCGATCACGCGTTACACTCTGGAAGATGGTAAAGAGGAACGTTTTATTGACGGAACGGGCGGCTCGATTGTGCCGACTCCTTCGCCCGACGGAAAATATGTTGCATTTATTCGCCGCATTCGCAATAAAACCGCACTTTTCTTAAAAGATTTGGAAACCGGACTTGAGCGACCGATCTTTACTGAAATGGAACGCGATATGCAGGAAGGTTTCGGTTCGGAAGGTTATTATTCATATTTTGACTGGACTCCCGATTCACAGAATATCGTTTTTTGGACGGGCGGAAAATTTAATAAACTTTCAATAAAAGACAAATCGGTAAAAAACATTCCCGTTCGCGTCAAAGCAAATCTAAAATACGCCGATGCGGTTCGTTACGATATTGACGTTGCTCCCGATAATTTCAACGTCAAATTAGTGCGTTGGGCTCAAAAATCTCCTGATAAGAAATCCGTATTATTTCAGGCGTTGGGAAAACTTTATGTGCGTGATCTGAAATCCGGCAAAACCGGGCGTTTGACGAAGCAGGAAACTCACGACGAATATTATCCGAGTTATTCTTTAGACGGAAAATCAATCGTCTATACGACGTGGAATGATCAGGATTTAGGAACGATAAAGGTTATTGCGGCAAACGGCGGCAACGAAGGCAAAACCATTTCAAATATGCCGGGACGTTATATCGAAACGGGGTTTTCGACCGACGGCAAAATGATTGTCTACAAAAAATTCAACGGCGGATTTTTACTTGATTCAAAGTATTCGATTGATCCGGGAATTTACGTTGCAAATGTTGACGGCAAAAATCATAAGAGAGTTTCTGATTCGGGTTCAAATCCGCATTTTGCAGGCGACAATAAACGGGTTTATTTTACGACCGGCGTACCGAAATCGGATTATCCCGAACAGCAATTAGTCAGCGTTGACTTAAACGGTGAGGACAAACGCGAACATTTATACGGTGCGGATCAGGTGCAGGAGTTTAAACTTTCGCCCGATAAAAAATGGGTGGCGTTCACATCGCAATATAACGCTTACGTGATGCCTTTTACAGAGATCGGAAAACGTATAGACGTTGGACCGAAGGCGAAAAATATACAGGTTAGACAGCTTTCGAGTCGGGCGGGCGAAAACTTGATCTGGCAAGCCGACAGCAACGCCGTCAGTTGGTCTTACGGTCCGATATTTTATGAACGGGAATTAAAAGATGCGTTCGATTTTGTTCTGAATGCACCTGAGAAACTGCCGAAACCCGTTGCCGAAGGAACAAGTCTTGCGTTCGGTGCAAAAGCCGATAAACCGAGTGGTTACAAGGCTTTGGTCGGCGGCAGAGTCGTTACTATGCGGAATGCAGAAAAACAGCAGGAAGTCATCGAAAACGGCGTTGTTTTAATAAAAGACAATCGAATCGAGCAAGTCGGCAAAGTCGGCGAAGTTAAAGTTCCGAAGGAGGCGATGATTATTGATGCAAAAGGGAAGACGATCATTCCCGGCTTAATTGATACGCACGCTCACGGCGGACAGGGGCGAAATCAGATTATTCCGAATCAAAACTGGAGTCAGTATTCTAATTTATCATTCGGCGTAACAACGATTCACGATCCTTCAAACGATACGAACGAGATTTTCTCGGCATCGGAAATGCAGCGTGCCGGATTGATCGTTACGCCGCGAATTTACTCGACCGGACGCATTCTCTACGGGGCGGAATCGCTCGGTGCAAAAGCCGTCATTGACAGTTATGAAGACGCACTTTTTCATCTTCAAAGGATGAAAGACATGGGAGCGATTTCGGTCAAAAGCTACAACCAACCGGCTCGCTCGCAGCGTCAGCAAATAATCGCGGCGGCAAAAGAATTGAAAATGCTGGTCGTCCCCGAAGGCGGCGGCAAGCTCAATCAAAATATAACAATGATGGTTGACGGACACACCGGACTCGAACATTCGATTCCAGTTCCGAAAGGCTACAACGATCTGACAACGCTCTGGGCAGCGACCGATTTTGGATATACGCCGACATTTGTTGTGTCTTACGGCGGTTTGATGGGTGAAGAATACTGGTATGACCGCACCGAAGTTTGGAAAAACGAACGGTTGCTTCGCTACACGCCGGCAGAATTACTGGACGAGCGTTCGATCCGGCGGCAGACCGCACCGGACAATCAATATAATCATTTTGAAGTTGCAAAGTATGCAAAAACGCTCGCCGATAAAGGTGTTAGTGTCCACATCGGAGCTCACGGACAACGCGAAGGTTTAGCATCGCACTGGGAACTTTGGATGATGGAACAAGGCGGTTTCACGCCGTGGGAAGCAATCCGCAACGGCACGATCAGCGGTGCGACGCATCTCGGAATGGACAAAGACATCGGAAGTATAGAAGTTGGAAAACTTGCCGATCTGGTCATTATTGACGGTGATGTTTTAAAAGATATTCGCCGCAGTGAATTCGTTTCGCATACGGTTTTAAACGGTCGTGTTTATGAAGCGGCGACGATGAACGAACTCAGAAACGGCAGTATCAAGAAACGTAATTCGTTTTTCTTTGAAGGTCTGCAAAAAATGTACCTGCCGATTGATACGAAAGAAGCGATGCAGGAAAAAGCTGAAAATTTCCATTGGGTGCATTAAAAATGTAGTATCTTGCCGGTTTGATAAACTTCAGTTTGTCAGTTCAACAAACTGGAGTTTATCGGACAAGTGAAACTCGAACAACTCCCACACAATGCAATTCATCTGAAATTCAGTTATAATATTTACTTTAATGTAAAGATTCACAAAATTATATTTTTAATTTACAAACTGAGAGTTTTAGAGTTATGCCAAAAATTGCAGATATACAAGAAACACCGAATCCGAATGCGGTTAAATTTATTTTACGAGAACCGGTTAGTTACGGAACTTCGCATCAATTCGCGT
>JBGTGO010000028.1:0-38935 GCA_041746675.1 Pyrinomonadaceae bacterium
AGACCTGTGGCATTATCAAAATCGGATATTTAGGAAAATCCTCAGCCACACAGTCGGAGTCTTTATAAATATGCAACTTGGCAACAAAGCACTCCAACTATCACTTTTAGATGAAGTGGTTTAAAGTCGCACACGAGGTAAATTTTATATATTAAAGAAGGTTTTATAAGTGCCAGACATTCAAACTCCAAGTGCCAGTTTTAGTTTAACTCTGAGAGTTAAAATCCAGAATCAACCGGGCAAACTCGGTGAAATAACCACGATCATCGGCAAAGCCGGAGGCGACATCGGAGCGATTGATATTGTCCGCGTCGGCAAAGGTTTTATTGTCCGCGATATAACCGTCAATGCGTTTTCAGAAAACCACGACAAGGAAATCATTGATGCCGTTAAATTGATTGACGGCGTAAAAGTCATCCAAGTTTCCGACCGAACATTTTTGATGCACATCGGCGGAAAAATAGAAATGATTTCCAAAATCCCTCTGAAAACCCGTGCCGATCTTTCGATGGCTTATACTCCGGGCGTTGCCAGGGTTTGTCAGGCGATTTACGAAGACCCCGAAAAAGCCTATACGCTAACGATTAAAAAGAACACGGTTGCCGTTGTTTCAGATGGAAGTGCGGTTTTAGGTTTAGGAAATCTCGGCGGTGCGGCGGCGATGCCGGTGATGGAAGGAAAGGCTCAGTTGTTCAAAGAATTTGGCGGCGTTGATGCGTTTCCGATTTGTCTCGACACGACAGACCCGGATGAGATCGTGCAAACGGTGAAAAATATTGCCGTTGCCTTCGGCGGCATCAACCTCGAAGATATTTCCGCCCCGCGTTGTTTTGAAATCGAGGAAAGATTGACCGAAGAACTCGACATTCCCGTATTTCACGACGATCAACACGGAACTGCCGTCGTTGTTCTGGCAGCATTGATAAATGCTCTCAAAATCGTCGGTAAAAAGATGGATGGTATAAAAGTCGTCGTCAACGGAATCGGTGCGGCGGGCGTTGCCTGCACGAAAATTATTCAGGCGGCTGGAGTCAAAAACGTGGTCGGCTGCGACACGACCGGAGCAATTTATCGCGGACGCACCGCTAATATGAATTGGGTCAAGGACTGGTATGCCAGAAATACGAATCCTGAAAATCAGCCGGGCGATGTCCACGAAGTTATCAAAAATGCCGACGTATTTTTCGGTTTATCCGCTCCCGGTGTAATTGATGTGCAGGATTTGAAAAATATGGCGGTTGATCCGATAGTTTTTGCGATGGCTAATCCCGATCCCGAAATTTACCCGGAAGAAGCCGTCGGCGAAGTTGCGGTAATGGCGACCGGACGTTCCGATTATCCGAATCAAATCAATAATGTTTTATGTTTTCCGGGAATTTTTCGCGGTGCATTAAATTGTCGTGCGTCGAAGATAAATGAAGAAATGAAACTCGCCGCCGCCAACGCCATTGCCGGAATCATTAAAGATGAGGAACTCCACGCCGATTACATAATTCCGTCGGTCTTCGATAAACGAGTCGCCAAAGCCGTCGCCAAACAAGTAGAAATCGCCGCCAAAAAATCCGGTGTCGCCCGCCGCGAACCATCAATGCCGGATGCCGAATTTTAATTATTGTTATCACCGGACAGCGGGCATCCTGCCCGCAAGAGTTGGTCTTAAAGTTGTTTGTTAAACTGTCGCTTGTCTTTGTTTATTGAATTGTCGGAAATTTAAAGAAAATTTGCGGGCAGGATGCCCGCTGTCCGGCTTCAAATCAACTCCGCGACAACCGCCCGAATTTCGCCGTAGCTGAAATCGTCGCCGAGAAATTCCTTGATCGGCGACAGACCGTTCGCGGCATCGAGTTCAAAAATCGCTTCCCGAATCGGTTCGATTTTCTCCGGCAAAACCAGATCTTCGACGATAATTTCGCCGCTCGGAATAAATCTGCATAAGTGATTTTCAATCGTGCTGACCGCTAAACCTCTTTCTCTCGCAACTTCATCAACCGACTTTCCCGATTTAAATAGCTTTAGAGTCGTCGAAAAAGTATCACCGCCTTTCCCACTTCGTTTCGAGCGTTTTTTGATCTGCGGAGCTTTCAATTTGATGCGTGATTTTAACTCGTTTTCTTCGCAGAATTCTTCCACGGAATTCAAGAAATCCAATCCGTATCGCTCCATTTTAACATCGCCGACACCCGACATTTTGAGCATATCGCGTTCATTCAAAGGCAGATAAGTTGCGAGTTCGACCAGAGTTGCATCCGAGAAAACAACATACGGCGGAACGCCTTCGTCTTTAGCAAATGCCGTTCGCAGATTCCGCAAAACCTCGAATAATTTTTCTTCGTATGGCAAATCCGCATCTTTGACGAGCGATGTTTTTTTCTCTTTTTGCTCGGTGATTTTGAAAAGTTCGATCTTTTGATTTCCCTTCAAAACGTCCATTGATTCTTCGCTTAAATAAAGCGTCGGATATTGCCCTTCGGTTTGCCCGATAATCCCTTGCGAGATCAATTCCTTAAAATACGCAAACCATTCGTCCTTTGAAATATCCGCCCCGACACCGTAAGTCGGCAGATTTTTGTGATAATCTTTGATCTTTTGCGACTTCGAGCCACGTAGAAAATCTATCAGATAACTTTGTCCGAAGGTCTGATCCGTCCGGGCAATCGCACTCAAGGCTTTCTGGGCGATGATCGTTCCATCAATTTTTTCGTAATCCGTGTTGCAGTTATCGCAGTGACCACAGTCTTCGGTTGATTTTTCGTCAAAATATCGAAGCAAAAACTTCCGCCGACAAGATTTCATTTCACCAAAATCGCCCATTTGGTTGAGCTTTTTGAGCATTATGTCGGTCTGCTGCTGATTATTTTCAACCTCCGCAAACCCTTTTAATTTAACGACATCACCCCACGAAAAAAACAAAAGTGCATCGCTTTCAAGTCCGTCACGTCCGGCACGTCCCGTTTCCTGATAATAGCTTTCGACATTTTTCGGCAAATCCATATGCACGACAAACCGCACATTAGACTTATCAATTCCCATCCCGAATGCGATTGTCGCCGTGATAATTTTTACTTCGTCGTTTAAGAAAAGTTCCTGATTTTTCTGCCGCGTTTCCCTGTCCAATCCGGCATTATACGGCAACGCGGAAAAACCTTCGTCTTTCAAATCCATTGCCAAACTCTCCGTTGAAGCACGGCTCAAACAATAAATTATTCCGCTTTGATCTTTGCGGTCTTCGAGAAATTCGAGCAACTGCCCGTAAGAATTTCGCTTTGGTTTGACGGCGTAATAAATGTTCGGACGATTAAAACTCGAAACAAGCAATTCGTGATTGTTCAGATGCAGATATTTTATAATATCTTGTCGAACCAATTTATCGGCGGTTGCTGTCAAAGCGATTATCGGGACACTCGGAAAAATTTGTTTGAGCCGTGAAAGCTGCCGATATTCGGGGCGAAAATCGTGTCCCCAACTCGAAATACAATGTGCTTCGTCTATCGCAAACAGCGAAACATTTAAGCCGTCAAGGAAATCTATAAACCGTTCGCCGCTTGCCAGAAGCCTTTCGGGAGCGACATACAAAAGTTTAATCTCGCCGCTCCGAACCTTTTGAAAAACTTCGACTTGTTCGCGACTCGTCTGCGTCGAATTCAAAAAAGCCGCATTTACGCCATTGCTGACAAGTGCATCAACCTGATCTTTCATCAAAGCAATCAACGGCGAAACAACCAACGTCAAACCATCATTTATCAACGCCGGAATTTGAAAACAAAGCGATTTCCCGCCACCCGTCGGCATTAAAACCACCGCATCTTTTTTCGCCAAAACAGCCTCAATCGCCGCTTCCTGATTCATCCGAAACGAATCATAACCGAATTGATGTTTTAGAATTTCTTTGGCTTTCTTTAGACTCATTTAAGTTTTGTTTTTTCGGAATATGACATTTTCCACTTATAAGTTCCATAAATTAGAGTAATTCCCAAAGATAAAATTAGAAAATAAATAGCAGTAATTGTTAAACTTTCAATTGTAGTTGGCGGAGTTCCTAATGGATTACTATCATCAGATAATTGTGTGCCAACTGGATCAAGAATTGCAATAATACCAAAGAAAACTCCTAAACTCCCGAAAAGAGTAATTATACTACCAAACAGTATTCCCAACACGTAAAGTATTTTATTATTCATATTTATTTTCTTATCCTTTTTTATCTGTGTAAATCTGTGGTTAATTTTTCTTTTTCTTTTTTTCGCGTAAATTCGCGTTTATTCGCGGGCAAATTTTTTTCTTACGCAGTTTCAACTTTCAAACATTTCTCAGCCATTTTCGGGATAATCTTCTGCGGAATTTCTATCGCACCTTTGATATGCCGAGCGTTTGTAAAATGTCCGACGACATAAACGCCCGCAATATTTGTTTCAAAAGTTTCTTCGTCATAAACCGGAACTTCGCCGTATTTGCCGAATTCCGTTTCGACACCGAGATTTTTGAGCATCGTCAAATCCGCATCCGAACCGACGAGGACAAAAACGACATCGTTTTCCAAAACACACCGCTCACCGTTTTCGTCTTCGAGAACAATATCTTTTTCACGAATCTCTAAAATCTTGCCGAGAAAAAACAAATCCAAACAACGCTTTTTCAATTGTTCTTCGAGTGGATTTTTCACCCAATACTTGATGCAGCCTTGCTTCGGATCGGTTTCTTCCCAATCCTTGCGAAATATCGCCAGAGTCGTTTCCGCACCTTCATCCGCCAAAAAAAGTGCCGCTTCGCCTGCCGAATTTCCGCCGCCAACGATCAAAGCTTTCTTCTTCACCCACGGATAAGTTTCCCGAAAATGATCGTGAACCTTCGCCAAATCCTCGCCCTTCACACCCAACTTTCGCGGATAATCCATCGCCCCAATCGCAAACAAAACATTTTTTGATTCATATTCACCCTTCGGCGTGATCGTCCGAAAATGGTTTTCACCGACTTTATCAACCTTCAAGACTTCCTCTTCCCATTGAATTTTCAAATCATTATCCAAAACGAATTTCACATAATAAGAAAGTAATTCCTCACGAGTCGGTTTTTCCCTCGCAGGTTGTAAATCGCCTTCGATAAACTCAAGTTCCTCCGTCGTCGAAAAAACGGTCAATCCAACCGGATAATTATAAATCGTATTCCCGATCAGAGCCTTTTCAAGCACAAGATATTTTAGCCCAAGTTTCTTAGCTTCATAAGCCGCAGAAATCCCTGCGGGACCAGCACCGATTACTATCAAATCAAACATCAATATTTTGTTTTAATTCCTCAACCTGTTTTTTCAAATTCATTAACCCTATTATCAGCACAAATAACACAGGCTGAAAAATAAGCAATACTAAATACATATCGAAAAAGTTATCAGACAGATTAAAGTTAGTTTCTGAAGCTTCTTTAATTTCATCACACCATCTCGTTTCGACATTATTTTCTTTGGCATATTTTCTACATTGTTGATGGTCTTTATCAACTCTTTCATAAAAAGTATTGCGGTTATTATTGCCAAAATAAAGGAGCCATAAACCAGGAATTATAAAAACAAAAATAAATGTTCCAGCATATTGAACTTTTTCTTTCCATTTACTATTCATTTTCCAACTCCTTCAAAATTGCTGTAAATTTCTCGATCTGCACTTTCGTGGTTTCTAAATTCCTTCTGCTTTCCATATAATTTTCCCATTCGCCCGTGTTTGTTACAGCTTTAACAATATCTTCATCCATCGCGTGCGACAATACGGCAAGTAAATCGCCCAGAGCCTCATTAGACTCAAGTAATGATTGAATAATTGTGTATGCGAGTTTTTCGTTTGGTAAATCTGTGTTTTGAAAATCGTTCATATTTTATTTAATTTTCTTCTAAGTCAGGACGTTCCTCAGGTGTAGGAATCGGCTGTTTATCATCCAAATTAACAATCCAAAAATCCGCTTTAACAAAACCTTTGTAACCACCGAAAGTGATTTTGATTCTATCGGGCAAAATTTTTGTGTCGTTTATTATTTTATCTTTTCCTTCTTGAATAAATTTTTTAATTTTCGCCGTATCGAGCAATGTGTCGTCAGCATAAAAAATAATTTCGCCGTAAAGTTTAGGATTATTTTTCAGGACTTTTCCAAAGTTATCATTTAGCCAGAAGAATTTATTTTCTTCATAGAATTTTAGCTCATCGTTTTTTAATTCCTTAGAATATGAATCAGAATCTTCATTATCATATTCGGCTTTTATTTTTGGCAGCAGAAAAATATAGGGTTCGGTTTCGTAATTTTCTTGAGATAAATATTTGCTATCGTAAAGATATGTTTTATTGATTGGAAATTTTGGTTTTAGTTTCAAATTAATCGGTTTCGGTGTTTCAGCATTTTTTGGAACTATCCAAAGTTCAGTTACTCTTTCATCCCGAAAACCCGTTTCGATAATTTCAATTTTTGATTTATCAAAACCTCTTAATAAGATGTAATTATGAATAAACCTTGAAAGCCAACTATTCTGACTCTCCAATTGTCCAGGCAAAACATTCAAACCCTTGTAAATAATTATTTTACCTTTTGATTCTGGATTGTTTTGTAAAGTAATAAATAAATTATCAATTCTCGCACCCAAATCACATTCATTTATTGCTCCAAACTCATCAATCTTTTCAGCTTTTGGCTTAATCTCTTGTGATAAAGCAAATGATGCAACGCTAATTATAATTATTACCGAAATTAAAAATCTAAACATAATATACTCCTAAAATATCTCCGCCAAATCCAATTCAAATCCACGCAAAACATCTTCGCCCGAAACTCGTTTAGGATTTTCCAAAATCTCGATTTCGCCATTTCCACGATAAATATGAACCCGTTTTTCATAAGGATCAATCAGCCAACCGAGTCGCACGCCGTTTTCGATGTATTCCACCATTTTTTCCTGCACTTTATTTAAAGCGTCCGAACTTGAGCGAAGTTCGACGACGAAATCGGGGACGATTTTGGCAAATTCTTCGCCGCGTTCTTTTTCCGACAACGCAAAGTATTTTTCTTTCGTAATCCAAAAAGCATCGGGACTTTTCTTTGCCCCGTTTGGCAAAACAATCATTCCGTTTGATTCAAACGATTCGCCCGTGCCGTCCTGTTCAGCCCAAACACCGAGTTGTTTAGCTATTTTGTGGTTTCTTCTACTGGTTTCTAAAAAAGTTGGCGGCATAATAATTAAATTTCCCGATTTGTCCGTTTCAAAACGATAGCCTTCATTGCGGCGACACATTTCCAAAAAATCGTCGTCGGTCATCTCGAAATGACTTACATCTAAAGTTACATAATCGTAAGTAGTTTGATTTGGAGCAGTCATAATTTTTTCACCTCAAATATATTTTAACTCATAATTTGATAAACGGTAAATCTTTTACTCTCGCTGTAAATTCGCCGACTTTTAATTCTGTTCCTTCTTCCAAAAATACGTTGCGAACATATCCGAGTGCGATAGTTTTTTCGAGTTTCGGTGAATAAGTTATTGATGTAATTGTTCCCGCGTTTTTGTCATCGGTTGATTTTATCTCGTCGTTCGGATTGACGCTCGGATTTTCATCTTCAAAAATCAAACCTTTCAATTGTTTCGCAACTTTGCCGCGAAAATGGATGCGGGCGATAACTTCCTGTCCGATGTAACAGCCTTTGTTGTAACTTATCGCATTTGCTAAACCGACTTCGGGAACGACCGTTTCCTCATTCATATCAACACCGTATTTGGGAATTCCGTTTTCGATTCGCAAGGTTTCGTAAAGTTCATCGTCACGAATCCAAACGAATTCGATTTCACTTTTTTCCTTGTTACATCTTTCAACTTGAGGTTCTTGAATTTGGAAAAAATAAATATTGTTGATCACAAAATCTGCCTTGCAAATACCAATGAAATTTACGATTTCGTCATAATTTCCAAAATACCTATAACTAAAATAATTTTCGGTTAAATCTTTAACGTAAAAATCTCCCGCATAAGTAAAACGAAATAAATTTTCGTGAATTTTCTGATGCGTTTCTTCCTCGGTTTCAAATAAGTATTTGTCACCGTGCCGCCTTACTCCGACAAATGCTAATAAACGCCCTTTCGGATTCGGAAATGCCGCGAGCATTTCTTTGCCGTCTTCCAGAGTTTTTATGTCGTTGGTAATTAAACCATCGAGAAATTGAACCGCTTCGCCGCCCGAAACTTCGATCAAACCGCGTTTTTGTTTATAAAATCCGACGCTTTCGCCGTTTCGTATTTTGTTGTAATTTTCTAAATCTTTCATTCTATTTAAATAATTCGTCGTATTTCTTCTTTGAAAATCCAGCCAAAGCCGTGTCGCCAAAAACCATTACAGGTCGCTTTATAAAAGTATATTCTTCGACCATATAATCAACTAATTGCTTATCCGAAAGTTCCATTTCATTTAAGCCGAGACTTCGATATTTCACCGCCCGTTTTGAAAATAGTTTATCAACTCCGCCAACTAATTCGACAAGTTTCTCAACTTCCTTTCTCGATAGATTATTTTCTTTGACATCGTGAAAATTTTCGATCTCAACGTCCAATTCTTCCAAATATGCAACTGCTTTTTGGCACGTTGAGCAATGTGGTAATCCGTATAATTTTACTTTTGCCATATTTTTTTAACTTATTATTTCCTTAATTGTTCAAGCCCTTCCTGATAATTCAAACTTTATTTCACTTTGAATTAATTTGAAAAGTTGTTTTAGATTGTCGGAAAAGCCTGTTTCTACTGTTGAATAGCCATAAGCTACCAATTTCTTATCTAAGTATATTTGATAAGTATATTGATCAGTTATGTTAATTTGCTCTTGTATAAAAAGTTTTTTCTCGTCTAAAATTAATTTTGATATTTTATTGATTTTACTGACAGGAAATCTCCCACTTTTTTCCTTAAAAATTTCATCTTTTTTTACAAATTTAATATCAAAATTTGGTAGAGGTTCATCTGATGATATTTTATTTTTAACATCAGGAATATAATCACCTGCAAAATATTTATATTCGCCATTTTTTCCGATTGAAATAATGTAACCATTACTTATACCGATTATAATATCAATTGTTTTAGGTAATTTATCAGTAGTTTGTTTTTCGATAGAATTATTCGATGGTTCTTTGTTGGAATTAGCAAAATTTTGAACTGATTGATTACTACAACCAAACATAAAAAGGAAGGTTATTAGAACTACAAACTTTATTGTTATTTTCAATTTCATAGAATCATTAGTGCCTCAGTATTTCTTTATTTATTTCCCTTTCCAAAAATTTATAATCCGAAAACTGCTGTTCCATATTTCGATGTGAAGCGATTACTTGCGGACTCGGATGATAGAGCGGAATCAAACGCCTTTTGTTCCAAATTATCACATTTGCGACATTTTCTTTTATTTTCAAATCGTGCATTTCGATCTTTTTAATCGCTTCGAGTGCAACAGTTCCGAGTGTTACGATGATCGGCGGATCAATTAAACTTATCGTCCTTTCCAAAAATGACGCACAGTTATTCATCTCACTTTTTTTCGGACGGCGGTTTGCTCCCGAAGGTTTTCGCGGACTGCACAGAACGGCGTTCATAATGAAAATATCCTCGCGTTTCAAATCTATCGAATCAATCAACGCCTGAAAATTTTTGCCCGATTTGTCGCCCGAAAATGGTTTGCGTGTTCTGTCCGCACCTTGCCTTCCGGGAGCTTCGGCGATGAACATCACTTTCGGGTTGATATTGCCGTTCATCAAACTCAAAACGGCGATCTTATCTGCCAGATTGGGACAGATTTTGCAGTTTCTCGCTTGTTTTGCGAGTGTTTCAAATCGCTTTTGTTTGGTTTGCTTCATCGAAGTTATACTTTTATTATGCTAAATTTATAAAAGTATGAGCAAACGTGAAAAACTTTTTCAAAAATTGAAAAACAATCCGAGAAATACCACTTTTGCTCAGATCGAGAAACTTTTATAACAAGAAAATTTATTCTTGATAGAATTACGGGAAGCCATCATATTATGTGAAAAGAGTGATTGAATTAACCGAGAAAGAAAATGATAGAAACGAATAATTTAGAATATCCATTTGTAATATATCCTGCTGATGAAGGCGGATATGTTGCCGAAGTTCCTTCTCTGAAAGGCTGTTTGGCACAGGGCGAAACTCTGGAAGAAACTTTGGAAGAACTGCGTTTGGTTACAAGTTTATGGATCGAATCCGCCCGTTCAAACGGGACGAAATTACCTAATAGAAAAGTGGAAATTGAAAATTTTAGGAAAAAATTAGCAGCATAGAAATTTATGAGTCAAATAACAGAAGCACAGGTTTTAGACCAATTAAGAAATATACAAGACCCCGATTTACACAAGGATATTGTAACGCTCGATTTTATCAAAGATTTGAAGATCGAAGGCGGCGATGTTTCGTTTCGGATCGTCTTAACAACTCCGGCGTGTCCCGTCAAAGAGCAATTCGAAATGGACGCGAAACATTTGGTCGGTTCGATTGCCGGCGTTGAAAATGTCAATGTCATAATGGACGCGGAAGTTCCGAAAGGTCGTGGAGTTGCGAATAATGTAGCGATTCCGGGCGTGAAAAACATCATCGCGGTTTCAAGTGGAAAAGGCGGAGTTGGTAAATCAACGGTTGCCGTAAATTTAGCCGTTGCATTAACAAAAGACGGGGCGAAAGTCGGCTTAATGGACGCAGACGTTTACGGACCGAATATTCCGATGATGCTTGGAATCGGGCAAATTCAACCAAACATCAGTGCGAACAATAAATTGATTCCAATCGAAGCACATGGCGTAAAAATTATTTCAATGGCGGTTCTCGTTCCGGCAGATAAACCGATGATTCTTCGCGGACCGATGCTTCACGGCGTTGTGCGGCAATTTTTGAGCGATGTTGATTGGGGCGATTTAGACTATTTGATCGTAGATATGCCGCCGGGAACGGGTGATGTTCAACTTTCGCTCGCACAATTAGTTCCGGTTCAAGGTGCGGTTTTAGTGACGACTCCGCAAAAAGTTTCGCTTTCCGATGTAACTCGTGCATTGAAAATGTTCGAGCAAGTGGCGATTCCGGTTCTCGGGATTGTTGAAAATATGTCGTATTTTATTCCGCCCGATATGCCCGAAAAACGCTACAACATTTTCGGCGAAGGCGGCGGACGCAAATTTGCCGACGATTACGGAATTCCCTTCTTAGGCGAAGTTCCGCTCGGAATGGAAGTTCGCGAAGGCGGCGATAAAGGAATTCCCGTCAGCGTGTCGCATCCCGAATCACCGCAATCAATTGCCTTTCACGAAACGGCGGAAGAAGTCGCTCGTCAAATTTCGATTGAAGCGATGAAACCGGAACTTGTGATTATGTCGAAAGCATAATTAATAAACCCCGGCAAACTTTTATTACTTGTTTTGCGTCCAAAAATTTTGTAATATTGAAATTAAAGTAAAGATTAAATGCAATCTTTAGAAAAATTTATTAGAGGAGATTAGAATAAAATTATGGCAGCAGTAGCAGCACCACAAGTCGAATTAAAAGTTACGCCGAGTGCGGCGGTTGAAATTGGCAAGTTTATGGAAGGCGAGGAAGATTTGCCGGAAACAGCGGGACTTCGCGTACGCGTTGTGCCGGGCGGATGTTCGGGATTTCAGTATTCGTTGAATATTGAGGAAGAATCGAAACAAGGCGATACGATTTTTGAACAGGAAGGCGTAAGACTTTTTGTTGATATGTTTTCCGGGCAGTATCTGAACGGCATCACGGTTGATTATGTATCAAATATGATGGGTTCAGGTTTTACATTTGAAAACCCAAATGCGACCGGCGGTTGCGGTTGCGGTTCATCGTTCTCGGCTTAGGTTTAGACTTTATACAGTTCAACGGGTGCGGAAAAATTGATTCAATAATTTTTCCGCACCCTTTTTTATTTTAAAGTTTTGGAACCTTCAAGTTATTGAAACTATCTATAAAGTATACAAAAGGACAACTGAAGAAACGCACGGTAGGTTAAGCGGAGAAGATGGGCGGGTTTTGGTAGGAGGGAGTCTTTACAGAAAGATTCCTTCTTAATTCTCATTCGACTTTGTTGTAATTTACTGTAATTACACTTAATTATTTTTTGGATAAGTTAGGCTTAATAAATTCTGTAAATTTTACTAAACCTTTTAGGCACACCATTAAAAAGTTTTGTTAACTCATTCTTCACTCTTTTTCATTGATTCATCTTTTCAAAAATCATCCTAAACATTTGCATTTCTATTTATTTAAAGAGAAACTTTTCTAGTTCTAAGCCAAACAAATAAATCATTAAGAAATATAACCTATCCAAATCCCATTTAAGATGTTTTTGGAATATCACGAGTTTTAGATGTTTTTAAGTAATGCGGATTAATCTTTCCGCTTTAACTTAACCAAAACTCCACTCTTCCAATAAAACCCCGAATGCCTATGAAGTTTTTAAATAATATCGAACGTCCTGTTAGCGTATTTTTGTTTTTAGCAGTTGCCTTTATTTTATTCTCGACCGATACAAATGCTCAGGATCGCCACCGTGTCGTTAAAGACCAAGATCAACTTGTAAACCGCTCGGCAGAAACAAGACCGACGACGCGAGTTCCCGCTTCACCCAACTCAAAGCAGCAGACATTGACTAACGAAATTGTTGTCAGACCGCGAGAAAGTCCGCTCTCTTTGGTTAAAAGAACTTCACAATCACAATTAACAACACCAATTAAAACACGAACGATCAACGCCACCGTCAAATCTGCCAACCGCAGTTTTTACAGTGCGACTGCCCGTTCGATGATGTATAACTCGATCCAAGGAAAGATCGGAATTCGCTATCGATTAGGAACGCAGGGTCCGAATTTATATGATTGTTCGGGGTTTATCTGGAAAGTTTTTCAGGAATCGGGAATGAATTTCACACGCACGAGTGCCAGACAATACTGGAATACTTTTGAACCTGTTTACGGCAATGAACGGTTTGAATTCGGAACACTCGTATTTTTGAACAAACTCGGTCATATCGGAATTGTTGCTGATGCTAACGGCTTTTACCACGCATCATCGAGTCAGGGAGTCACATATTCAAAATTCGCCGGTTACTGGGAAAAACGAATTGTCGGTTTCCGCCGCGTGCCAACCAATAATTATGGCTGGGATCAAGCCGATAATTCGGACACCATCGAAGAACTAGAAAATTAAGTTTTTAATAAATATATAAGGAAAGACGGTAATTATTTAGAAATAATTACCGTCTTTCCTTATACATAAAAAAAATTTATTGAACAAATCCTGCTTTCAATTCCTGATCTTTTACTTCCCAGATGAAAGCGATTTTTTCGATAACGACATACGCCACCCGTTCGTGTTCGTCCCGCATATAAACTAATCCGTCCTTTACATCAACTACGTCGCCGCGAACTATCGCACTTGTTCCGCACGATACATCTACTTGTTTTCCCATTAACTGTTTTAAAAAATCATCCATGTCATTTATCTCCTCTATCTAAGTTTTTACACTATGTTCTGTAACTCAAGATTGCCTTCCCTGTGCCGCAAATCTTCCCGTCAATGCCCAGCGGCTCGGCGTATTGTTTGTTGAACTATTATTAGTTTGATCGTTTGCAGGTTTATCGGCAAAAGCCAACGCCGCTGCGATTATTGCTATATCCTGAGTTGTTTCGTCAGTTTCTTTTTCCTTGCGGCGTTTATTGAATGCCGCAATAAAACCAGTGTCGAGATTGCCTTCGATAAAAACTTCGTCTTCCATAATCTCACGAAAAAACGGCAGAGTCGTTTTGATCCCGCCGACTTGATATTCCATCAAAGCCCGCCGCATTTTTTCGATGGCATCAGTTCGATCACGTCCGTATGCACAGAGTTTGGAGATCATCGGATCATAATATATCGAGATTTCCGAACCTTCGTAAATCCCGCCGTCATCCCGCACGCCGTTTCCCTGCGGAAGTCTTAAAAGCGTGATTTTTCCCGGCGACGGAAGGAAGTTATTTTCCGGGTCTTCCGCATAAACGCGGCATTCTATCGCGTGTCCACGAAGTTCAATATCGTCCTGCGTAAAAGATAACTTCTCGCCGTTTGCCACACGAATCTGCTCTTTGACGAGATCAATTCCCGTTACCAACTCAGTAACCGGATGTTCGACCTGTAAGCGTGTGTTCATTTCCAGAAAATAAAAGGATTTATCAATATCCGACACGAGAAATTCGACCGTTCCCGCTCCGACGTAGTTGACCGCTGCGGCAACTTTAACGGCTTCACGTCCCATTTTCTCACGTAGTTCTGCCGAATTTATTGGTGACGGTGCTTCTTCGATAACTTTCTGATGCCGCCGCTGAATCGAACATTCGCGTTCGCCGAGATGGACGTGATTGCCGTGCGAATCGCTCATAATCTGAATTTCGATGTGTCGCGGACGCTGAACCGCTTTTTCCAGATAAATCACGTCATCACCAAAACTCGCCAACGCTTCCGCCTTTGAATTCTCGAACCCGGATTTCAATTCCGATTCATCGTGAACCAGCCTCATTCCCTTCCCGCCGCCGCCCGCCGCCGCTTTGAGCATCACCGGAAAGCCGTATTCCAACGCGATTTCCAGTGCTTCCTCCACCGATTCGAGCGGTTTATTATTTCCCGGCACGACCGGAACGCCGGCATCAATCGCAATCTGCCGAGCCGAAATTTTGCCGCCCATTCCTTCCATTACTTCCGGCGGCGGACCGATAAAAGTTATCCCCGCTTTAACGACGTTCCGCACAAAATCCGCGTTTTCCGATAAAAACCCGTAACCCGGATGAATCGCTTCCGCCTTTGATTTTTTTGCAACTTCCAAAATCTTTTCCCAACGTAAGTAGCTTTCATTCGACGGCGGTTTGCCGACCAAATATGCTTCATCCGCCATCCGCACGTGCAGAGCATCAGCATCCGCATCCGAATAAACCGCGACGGTTGCAATTCCCATTTCGCGGCACGCACGAATTACCCTAACGACGATTTCTCCACGATTTGCAATAAGTATTTTATTGAACATAGTTTTGAAAGCACTTGAAAAAGATTACTGAAATAAAGTAAGAGATTTTGTCCGCGAATAAACGCGAAATAAAGAAATAGGAAATTATGGTAATTTTAACAAGATAAGTAAGTTATTTGCATCCTTTGAAAGTCTTATTTTCGCGTTATTTCACGTTTATTCACAGGCAAAACTTCTTATTTCTTTGAATGTCAACACCTAAACAATGATCGAATTGTGGTGATTTTTCGGATCGAAGCGGACGGCGATTCCGGCACCGGGAGCATACTTTATGCGATCTTCTCTTTGTTCGTCGGTTAAAATGTCAGATAATTCAAAATCAACACCGTGAATATTGTAATGATAAACAGCAACTTCTTCGCCGTCATCGTTGATCGTCGCATCAATAATCGTGCCGTCCGTAATACGTCCGTGTTCCAACAGTCGTTCGCGGCGTTTTTGTGCCGAATTTTCAGGGTTTTCGCGTTTTAGAAAGTCAAATAATCCCATTTTCAATCCATTTCAAGCGGAGGTCTGTCGTAGCGTTCTCGTAAACTGTTTGCCGCTACCAAAATAGTCGGACGTTTTATTATTCTAGCTTCGAGCGGTTTTTTGCCCGGAATATCAAGCATAATCAGACCAAGCAGAATCGTTAGAATTCCCTGTCCGGGAACTCCCGGAAGCGACAGCACAATCCCTAAACAGATCAGAAATACACCAAACAAATTCTTGATAATAACTGCACTCCAGCGAATATACCAAGGTTTACCGGGCATAAAATCATAAGTGTAATCAGCTTTGAAATAAGTTGCGGGAATTTTGATCATCACGACTGCAATCGCTAAGAAACTCAGTCCAAGCGAGACCAGAAAAAAGCTGACACCGATGATAATTTTGAGCGGTGTCAAACTCTGCCATAATTCAGTCAACCATTCCATAATTGTTTACTGTCGATTGCCCGTTGTTCGTTGTGATTTCAGCAACCGATAACGAACAACTGCCGACTAACTTTTTTCAAGTTTTCTAAATTCTTTCCAAGTGTGGAACATTCTGTGAATGAACGTCCACATCGAGCCGATTGCCAGAACCCATAAAACCTGCGGCATCCGGTTGAACAGGAAAAAATCGGAGTTCCAGTTCCAGGTTGATAAAGCACCGATGATTAAAAGCACAATTCGCTCCGGTCTTTGCAGAAAACCGACATTCGCCTTAACTCCCAAACTTTCCGCCCGTGCCGCTGTATAACTGACCATCACACTGCTCATCATTCCCAGAGCCGCCAGAAAAACATTCGTCACCGAGCGTTGCGGCGTATTGCTTGCATAAAAAACCATTATGCCGATAAAAGCGATCATATCAGAAACACGATCAAGCGACGAATCAAGAAATCCGCCGAATTTCGTTACATTTCCGGTCAGACGGGCAACATTACCGTCAAGCATATCGAAGATATTAGCGATAATCAAAACAATTCCCGCCCAGAAGAACTCACCGATTCCGAACAGCACTGCACAACCGACAGCAATGATTACACCGATGACGGTCAAAATATTCGGATGAACTCCGCCATACGCTAACCATCGCACCATTGCATCAATGATTCGTTTTGCTCCCCGTCCTATGCTTGCTCCGAACATCTTTTAAGATTCAAGATCTGAGATTCAAGATTCAATAAACACAAACTTTGAATTTTGAACTTTGAACTCTGAACAAATTTATCCCTTTCGATCGTGAATCGTTTCCAACTTTGCTATTTCAAAATTTCGCCAACCTTTCGGTGTTTTAACACGCACCTGATCGCCTTCTTCCTTACCGATCAAACCTTGTCCGATGGGCGAGGATGTCGAAATCGTTCCTTTTTCCGGGTCGCTTTCTTCGGATGTCAGAAGCGTGTACTCGATTTCTTCGTCCTTATCAACATCGTATAAGAGAACTTTTGAACCATAAGCAACGCTGTCTTTCGGCAGTTTTGAAATGTCAATTGATTCGACTTCACTGATGCGTTGCAGCAATTGTCCGATGCGTGCCGAAACCATTGACTGACGCTCCATTGCGGCTTTGTATTCGGCGTTTTCCTTGAGATCGCCCCATTCTCTCGCTCTTGCAATTTCCTTCGGCAACTCATTGTGCAGTTCGTCTTCCAACTTCGCCAGTTCATTCGCTAATTTTTTCCTGATCGCTTCCATATTTGTATATCTTTCTGTTTGAACCTTAAATCTTGAATCTTAAATCTCTACTTCAGGTGCGGCAAATGTGATGCCGATGTCGCGTGCCGTGCGAACGAGTTGCCCTTTCGGATTGACGCTTTTAACGTTCGCAATCGCATCGGCGAGCGGAACATTGACGATTTCACCGGACTTCAACGCGACCATTTTGCCTTTCTCACCGCTTGCCAAAGCCCGTACCGCACACGCTCCGAAGCTCGTTCCGAGCATCCGGTCAAATGCGTTCGGACTTCCGCCGCGTTGCAGATGACCGAGAACGACGCAACGGGCTTCTTTACCGGTTTGTTCCTCAACGCCCCGCCGCACATATTCGCCGACTCCGCCCAAACGAAATTTGTTTTTGTCCAAATAAATTTCATCCGCACCGATTTCGCAGGCACCTTCGGCGATAACTATGTTCGTAAAACGCGAACCGTTTTTTTCACGTTCGTAAACCTTTTTAATAATCGCGTCGAACGAAAAAGGAATTTCGGTTATTAAAATTACGTCGGCACTTCCCGCCATTCCCGCTTCGATAGCGATCCAACCCGTGTATCTGCCCATCACTTCCAAAATCATCACACGGTCGTGCGAAGCAGCAGTCGTGTGCAGACGGTCGAGAGCTTCGGTGGCAATATCAATCGCAGTTCTGAAACCGAATGTCAACTCGGTTGCCGACAAATCGTTATCAATCGTTTTCGGCACACCGACGACCGGAAAACCTCTCTGGTGAAACTGTTCGGCAATCGCCAGCGTTCCCTCACCGCCGATCACGATCAATGCTTCAATCTTATTTTTCTCAAGATTTTCAATTGCTTCATCAATCGGCATATCGGGAATAATCATCTCACCGCCGACAATTTTGCAGAAACTTCCTTTATTTCGTGTTCCTAAAATAGTTCCGCCCTGCGGCAGTATTCCGCTGACGGTTTTTCGAGTCAATTTGCGAAGTTGTGTTTCGCCCAAGATTCCCTCAAAACTGTCTTCGATCCCGATGCAAAGCATTTTGAACTCACCCGTCGCCGTTCTGACCGCTGCCCGAATGACGGCATTCAAACCCGGTGCATCGCCGCCGCCCGTCAAAATCCCTATTTTTTTGTACATATATAAAGGTAAATAAGTTTACCAAGTAAAAAAGTTATTCTACTCTACGAACTCGATATTTCTAAAGTTTGAAAATGAAAAAGTGGAAAAGTATTGAACTAAACATCTTATAAATTAGATCATAAACCTTGAATCTCAAATCAGCCTTCATTTCATCAGTATTTTGCAGGATAAAAATAATTTCCTGAAAATCTATAGAGCATTATAAAGCTGAACAAACCGACCACGACATTTCATACACGAAATGCAGATCGAACTTTGGTTTATTCCAGATTCCATCGCTCTTATTGCCTTTTCTCCGCTAAAGATGTAACTTTAATATAGCATATTTTACAAGGATGAAATAAAATTTATGAATTCTGAATTTGATGATTTTGAACAAGAACTCGACGATCTCGAACAAGAACTCGATGCATTCGAGGATGAATTTGAAGATATGGAACCGGAGCTAAACTATACCGCCGACGAGGTTCACCAGATAGAGTTTACGCAGGTCGCGACACGAACCGCTATTTTGTTGAAGGATGATATGTTCGCTCTGTTATGTCTGAAAACCGCCGATCAGGGCGGAGCGATCTGCCGGGTTGATCCGCGAGAAATAAATCCCGCTGTTCAGCTTTATGACGACGCGGAAAAAGCTCTCGATTGGTATACTAAAAGTCTCCAAACCAGCAAGAAAAACGGCTGGCGAATCGTCTATGACGGCTTACCGCTCGAAGGCTAATATCAACGAAAAATGAAAAACGGAAGATGGAAAATGGTTTGTTTATAAAAACTCACCATTTTCCATTTTCATTTGTGGACATAAGTATTCAAGCTGATATTTTTCAATATGGTCAGCCGGCAAATGCAACTTTTTTTTCTATTAATATTTATGCTTCTAACGATTGATATTGGAAATTCAACGACTAAATTCGGCGTGTTCGATGGCAAAAAACTTGTCGGTAAAAACACGATTCAAACCGTTCGTGATGAATCCGCCGATTCAGTTTACGCTCAAATAAAGAGCGATATTCCCGCACAAATTTCGGCGATAATTATTTCAACTGTCGTTGGCGAACTAAAGGAAACCTACGAAAACCTCGGCAAAAACTATTTTAAGCAAATTCCGATGTTAGCCGACCATACTTTTGATTACGGCTTTTCAATAAATTATTTTCCGCCTGAAAATTGCGGTTCGGACAGATTAGTCGCGGCATTTGCAGCAGCCGAGAAATTCAGCACACCAGTTATTGTCTGCGATTTCGGAACGGCGACGACGATTGATGTTATCAATTCTAAAAAAGAATATCTCGGCGGAATCATCTCGCCCGGAATAAATACTCTGGCTTCCGCACTTTTTACCAAAACTTCAAAACTGCCGCAAGTCGAACTGCAAAAACCGAAAAACGCAATCGGTAATTCAACCGTTTCTTCAATTCAATCGGGAATTTATTTTGGTTATGTCAGTCTGGTTGACGGAATTATCGAAAGGTTTTTTGACGAACTAAATGAGCGTCCTCCGATAATTTCAACCGGCGGTTTTGCAAAATTGATTGCGGAAGAATCTAAATACATCGAGATCATCGAAGAAAATTTATTACTCGAAGGTTTGCAAATGATCTACAGAAAATTAAACACCGCAGCCCGTTTCTAAAACTTTAACCGCTTTGCCGTTGACGATTCTGAACACTTCCGACGCAGAACCTTCGTAGTAAGCATTGTAAATTACGATTTCCATAATTCCGTCACCGTTCAGATCGGCAATCGCCGTCGGTTCAAACAAAATCGGAATGTCGTTTTCGGTATTTTTCGTGATAAATTCACCGTCCAGCAAAATCGTCTCCAATTTATTATTGACGATTTTCCTCAGTATCACGAATGAATAATCGCCGGATGTCGTTTCAAATCCGGCTTCACCGTTGCGGTTGTCGGCGTGAATCAAAACTTCATCAACGCCGTCGCCTTCGAGGTCAATTTTCAAAATTTTCCTGATTTGCACATCAGGATTTTTGATGCCTTTTGAGCGGATGTATTTTCGGACGATTCCGCGATAAACCCGATTTCCCGCGTCAATTTCGATTCCCGTTCGCGGCGTTGCGTTCCAACCCGCATTTGAACTCAGAGCGACACCGGATTTTGCCGCGTATGAAGTTTCAAAAGTATAATAACCCGAACAAACATCATCGAGTGTTTCGGCTATTTTTAAAGCCTTAAATGCTTCCGAAGCCGTTCCGAAATTTATCCCGAAGTTTGTGAAATCGCCGCCGGAGTTTTCTGCCGAAGCGATTTTTGAATTAACAAATTTCCCGCCCTTGAAACCGCCCAAAACCGCACCGAGTTTCAGGTCTAAAATTATGACGCTGTTCGAGAAATTTTTGTTTCTCATTTTTTCAGCAATCATTTTATCCTGAGCAAACAGAGCCGTGGTTAAAGTTATGAGAGCGATAATTATTGATAATTTTTTCATATTGTTCCTATTTTATTCTGCAAAATGCAACTTTTCAAACTGCTGATATGACGATTTTTACACAACATTTTTGCCTAAATAATGATAATAACGGAGAATCGGTTTTTATTTACAGAGCAATTTTTATAGATAATTTTTTTCTTTCCGAACATTTTCGTTTATACTCGAAGTATCGAATCTTTTCTCGTCAAAGAATCACAAATTAGAGGAGTTTAACAATGAAAAAGCTGTCCGCAGGTTTGATTTGCGGTTTTATCTTTATTTTCGGCGTTGTAGATTTGTTCGCTCAGAATAAACAGATCGCAAAAAAATATCTGCCGAAAAATAATGAAGCGAAGCTGAATTTTAAGCAGTCGGCAAAGTTGCAGAATCTTCTGGATGCGGCGGTAAATGAGACGATCAAAGAATTTGCGGCGAAGGATTTGAAGGCGGAACAGATTGCCGCGACGCTGATTGATCTGCGAAATTCCGATGAATTGCCGACGGCGAATTATCGCGGGAATCAGCAAATTTATGCGGCAAGCGTCGTTAAAATGTTTTATATGGCGGCGTTCTTTCGGCAGTTGGAAGACGGCGTTATAAAAATGACTCCCGAATTGGAACGCGGTTTGAGAAATATGATAGTTGATTCCGGTAACGAATCAACGGGTTATATTCTGGACGTTCTGACAAAAACTTCGAGCGGTGCGGAACTTCCCGCCAAAGATTTTAAGAATTGGTCATACAAACGCAACGCCGTCAATCGTTATTTTCAATCAATCGGCTATAAAAATATCAACGTTAACCAAAAAACGCACTGTGAAGATGCGTGGGGCGTTGAGCAGCAGTTTAGAAATTACAAAAATGAAAATCGCAATATGTTGACGACCGATGCAACGGCTCGTCTGCTGACGGAAATCGTTCGCGGCAAAGCGGTTACGGCAGAGCGAAGTTCGCAGATGTTGGATTTAATGAAACGCGATTGGCAAAACCCCGTCAAAAATGAATTCGACCGTGAATTTATTTCGCACGCCTTGAAAACCGGCACGAAACTCTGGTCAAAGGAAGGTTTTACTTCCGCCACACGCCACGATGCCGCGTATATCGAAACGCCCGAAGGTTTGAAATTCGTTATCGTGATTTTTACGGAAAATCACTCGGACGAACAGGAAATTATCCCGTCAATCGCACGGAAAATTATTGAAGAATTAGGAGAGATCAAATAAATAATGAAAAAATTATCAAAAATCGCATTTCAGTTCGTGTTTATCACGTTGTTATCAGCCTTTGTTTATGCCCAAGGCTACAAGAAACCGCCGTCTGAAATAATGGACATTTTAAATGCTCCCGAAACGCCCGTAACTTCGGTTAGTCCGGCGAAAAATTACATCGCTCTGCTTGGTGCGGTGCGTTATCCGCCGGTCGCGGATTTGGCTGAACCGATGCTGCGGCTTGCCGGAAAGCGGGTTAGTCCGAACACGAATTCCAATCATCTGGAGCGGTATTACACGAGTTTGGCGTTTCAAAAAACATCGCAAGCAACCTCGATTCCGGTCAAATTGCCACCGAACGCGAAAATAATTTCGCCGAATTGGAGTGCTGACGGAAGATATGTCGCGGCGGGAAATGTAACGCCGAACGGCGTTGAATTGTGGATTTTTGAAACAGCAACCGGAAAAGCGACAAAATTAAAAGGCGTGCAGATCAACAATGCCTTCGGCGGTTACGACTGGATGCCGGATCAGAAAAGTTTGCTGGTTGATCTGATTCCCGAAAATCGCGGCAACGCTCCCGGCATAAATGTCGTGCCGACTTCGCCGAGCATTCTCGAAACTTCGGGACGCAAAGCCGCGATTCGGACATATCAGGATTTGTTGGGATCGCCGAATGATGAAAAATTGTTCGATTATTACGCAACTTCGCAACTCGCCGTTGTCGGAGTTGACGGCAAAATTAAAAATGTAAATAAACCCGCAATTTACGATGAAACAACGATTTCGCCCGACGGAAAATATATTTTAGCTTCGAGAATCGTTCGCCCGTATTCGTATCTTTTTCCTTATTTCAGTTTTCCGAACGAGATCGAAGTTTGGGACACGAACGGGGCGATGGTTTATAAAGTGGCGAGCGTTCCGATTCGGGACAATCTACCGGAAGGCGGTGTTCAGACGGGACCGCGAAGTGTTAGTTGGATTCCGACCGAAGCATCAACTCTGATGTGGGCGGAAGCACTGGACGGCGGCGATCCGAAAACGGAGGCGAAACAGCGTGATAAATTGGTTAAATATCAAGTTCCGACAAAAATGCTGCCGCTTGAATTTTTGCGAACCGAGCAGCGATACGTCGGCAGCACGTTCGGCGAAAAAGACGGTTTGATGTGGTTTTACGATTACGACCGTGATAAACAGCGGCGACGAATTTTTATGACCGATTACCGCAACCCCGAAAATGTCAGACTCGTTTCGGATTTAAACGTCAACGACCGTTATAACAGCATCGGAAGTCCGGTAACGAAAACTCTGGCGAACGGCAAACGAGTCGTCGTGCAGAACGGCGACAACATTTATTTAGAAGACCGCGGAGCAACGGCGAACGGTGATCTGCCGTATTTGCGGCGGATGAATCTAAAAACTTTGAAAACCGAAGAAATCTGGCGTTCCGATAAAGATTCGTTCGAGGAATTCGTCGCTTTGATGGATGATAACGCGAACGCTTTTATTACACGCCGCGAATCTATCAGCGAACCGCCGAATCTGATGATTCGCTACGCTGATAAATCTTCGTCCGAACCTCTCACCGAATTTCCCGATCCGTCGCCGCAACTTCGCGGGATTACGAAAAAACTTATCAAATACAAACGCGATGACGGCGTAGAATTATCGTTTACGCTTTATTTACCGCCGAATTACAAGGAAGGCACGAAGTTGCCGACTCTGCTGTGGGCATATCCGCTTGAATACACGAACGCGGGCGTTGCCGGACAAGTTTCCGGTTCGACCAACCGCTTTACGCAAATCGGCGGATATTCGCATTTGTTTATGCTTCTCGAAGGCTACGCGATTTTGGATAACGCGACCGTTCCGATTGTCGGCGATCCTTTGACGGTCAATGATACATTTATCAAACAACTCGTTGCCGGAGCAAAAGCGGCGATTGATAAAGGTGTCGAAATGGGCGTGGTTGATCCCGAACGGGTTGCCGTCGGCGGACATTCCTACGGTGCGTTTATGACGGCTCATCTGCTCGCAAATTCCGATCTGTTTCGTGCCGGAATTGCAAGAAGCGGAGCGTATAATCGCACTTTAACACCGTTCGGTTTTCAGTCGGAACGCCGTTCATATTGGGAAGCTCCCGAAAGTTACTACACACTTTCGCCCTTTTCAAAAGCCGATAAAATTGACGAACCGCTGCTGATGATTCACGGCGAAGCGGACAACAATTCGGGAACATATCCGATTCAGTCCGAGCGGATGTTCGCGGCAATTCAAGGGAATGGCGGAAAAGCAAGACTCGTGATGCTTCCCTTTGAAGCCCACGGTTACGCCGCCCGCGAATCAATCGAACACGTTTTATGGGAGCAAATAAACTGGCTCGATAAATACGTGAAAAATGCCAAACCGCGTGCAAAATAAATTCACCTACGGACTGCGGGCATCCTGCCCGCAAGTATTTTCTTGTTAATCAAACACGATAAATTTATATGGACCGATAAATTCATTCAAAATCGTTTAGAGTCGGGCTATGCCCGACGAAAGTTGAAGCAAATAGATCAACGTAATTGCAAAGTGATTATCAGCCGTCGGGCAGTAGCCCGACTCTAAACGATTAACTCACTAATTTTTGTTGATATAGCTTATCCAACTAATTTTAATCAAACACTTGCGGGCAGGATGTCCGCAGTCCGAATAAATCCACTTCTCCGGTAAAAATATATATGAAAAAATCAATCTTCATTTTAGTGATCGTTTCCCTTCTTTCAACAAATATTTTTGCTCAGACAATGCCGAAGGATGCCGATGCAACACTGTGGCAGAAGGCTCTCAAGATTCACAAAAAGGCTCTGATCGTTGACGGTCATAACGATATTACCTCGCCGATGTATGACGAAGATTTTTCACTTACGGCAAATTCGCTCGGCAAATTTCATCTCGACGGCGATCCGTTTCACAGTGATTTTTCTCGGATCAAAACGGGAAACATTACGGGTTTGTTTTTTTCGATCTATGTTTCGAGAACTTACGAGGAAGAATCACCGTTCGGTTCGATGTCGCGGGCGATGAATTTGATTGACACGGTTTATCGTGAGGCGGAAAAAAATCCCGATAAAATGATGATCGCAACTTCCACAAAAGACATCCGTGAAGCCAAGAAAAAAGGTAAAATCGCCGCATTGATGGGCATCGAAGGCGGACACGCAATTGAAAATTCGCTCTACGGATTACGCAATTTTTATCGGCTCGGCGTACGTTATATGACGTTAACACACAACAACACCAATAATTGGGCAGACGCTTGCTGTGATAAAGATAAGGACGGCAAGGAGGTCAAACCTCACGGCGGTTTGACCGATTTCGGCAAAGAGGTCGTTCGCGAAATGAACCGATTGGGAATGCTCGTTGATCTGTCGCATGTTTCCGACGATACGATGCGGGATGTTTTTGAAATCTCGACCGCACCGATAATTTATTCGCATTCGTCAGCACGCACTTTTTCCGATCATCCACGCGATGTTCCCGATGATATTCTAAAACTTCTGCCGAAAAACGGTGGCGTGATTATGATAAATTTTTATCCCGGTTTTCTCGATCAACGCTATTTAGACGAAGACCGGGCGAGAGATAAAAAGCTGGAAACAGAACTCAAAAAGTCAGAAGAAAATTACAAAAACGACAAACAAAAGTACAACGAAGAAAAACGAAAACTTTACGCCGCTAATCCGATTTATGTTCCGTCTTACACGAAAATTGTTGACCACATTGACCACGTTAAAAAAATCGCCGGAATTGATTACGTCGGAATCGGTTCGGATTTCGATGGAATTCCCGGCTTGCCGACCGGAATGAACGGTGCGGAAGACCTCGTTTTAGTAACTTACGAAATGCTCAAAAGAGGCTATACCGAACCGGAAATCAACAAAGTTCTCGGAGAAAACTTTATGCGTGCATTTGCGAAAGCTGAAGATATTGCAAAAGTAAATTCCCGCAAGATCAGCGGTGACGGAAGTTTGGAGAAAATGAAAAAGTAGCACTCAACACAATTATTTTAATCGAATCATCGGCATATTTGAGTTTTCAAAATATGCCGATGATTTTTTATTTTATATTTTTTGGCATAATTCCTTGGTCTTTTGCACATATACAATCGAAGGTTAAAAATTTATTAAATGGAGAATTTTACAAATGAACGAAAATGAGAATATACAGACTTTCAGCGAAGATAGATTTAAGGGGCTAAAAATTTTGCTGATCATATTAGCACCGGTAATTATTTTTTTCGCGGCGATCTTAGCTTTTACCGAACAGCCCGAAAACGCTGCGGATTTGAGTGAGGTTTTACCGATCATTTTCGGAGTTTTTTTATTTTTTACACTAATCACATTTTTGATTCTGAGTTTTCAAAAGCGAAAAACAGTCAGGTGTTCACCCGATGGATTTGAGATTGAAAATTCAACATTTTGGTCGTCTGCGGACAGTTCTGAATTCGTTCAATGGCGTGATGTGGCTGACACGGACATTCTCGAATCCGGCTTTAATACGGGAGACGACGGCTATGTAAGTGTCTATTCATTCTGCGTCGAAGCCAACGATGCGACGATCAACTTGCTGGATTTAAAGACGAGCAGCAAGCAAGTCATCCGGCAATTTATTCACTTCGTCAACACTGCAACTCCGCATCTAAAATATATTTGGCTTCCGAATTCCCAGATAGAAAACAAAGAGCCGATTGCGAGTGCCTGTAAATTCAGCAAAGTTGTCAGATAAAAATTACGGAAACGACAAATTATTGAATAAGTTACAGAAAAAGAGTATTTTGTAAGTGTCGATGTATTATCAAATTTTGCAAAAGAAAAATTATGACTGAAAATCAAGAAAAAGAAATGTTTTTGCTTTTGACCAGAAGCGTCAACGGTATTCAAGACTTAAACAACCGATTCGATACTTTAGAAGAAAAAGTTGATACTTTGGATAAAAAAGTTGACGCTCTCGATGTAAAAGTTGATAAGCTGGAAATCAAAGTTGATAAGCTGGAAATTAAAGTTGATGCTTTAGATAAAAAAGTTGATAAGCTGGAAATCAAAGTTGATGCTTTGGATAAAAAGGTCGAAATTTTGCAGGGAGATGTTTCCGAACTCAAGGCAGGACAAAAAAGATTGGAGAAAGGTATGCTTTTAAACAATCGTGTGGTTAATTCAATCGCGGGAGAACAAGCCAGAGCGAATGAAAGAATTCTTGATTTAGAAAAAACTGCCGCCTGATAAAAAATATGATAAAATTTTCTTTGTCCGATGTTTAGTTTGACATTCAGTATCTAAATAAAATGCAAAGAAAAGTTTTTTGGATTACATTTACGATGGTCGGATTGTCTGCGGATTTAATTATGCCGCTTTATTGGGCGATAATTGCAACAATTCCGATTATGATCTTCAGTTGGTGGTTGGCTTACCGTAGTGATTGGTTTGAATAATTCATATTTTTTAACAGAAAGAGTGCCTTCGGTTTGCAAATCGAAGGCACTTTTTTTGTTAGCGAAAAATCTATTTCAAATCCAGCATTTCCTTAATATATTTCGGTGCGGGCGAACCGTAGGAAAGCATCGCGTCGTGCATTTTGAGCATTTCCGTATCTTTATTTTTCGCTTCGTAAGCCGAACGAATGTCATTAACCTCAATGCTTCCGACATAATAAGTTGAAAGTTGCGTCGAACTTAAATTCGCCCGTTTCCATTTACCGACGGCTTCGCCTTCTTCCTGAAAACCTTCGTTCATCATAAAGTCCACCGCGTCTTTTTCGGTCATTCCCGCCGTGTGAATCTTTTGGTCAATAATTGCGTTGATGATGACGCGGAGTTTCATTTTCAACTGCTGCATCTCGACTTCTTCGCCGCCGTAGCCTTTTTCCGCCATCAGTTGTTCGGTATAAACCGCCCAACCTTCGACAAATGTTCCGCTTGAGAAAATCGCCCGAATTTTAGTCGGTGCTTTAAAATCGTTCGAGTGCATAATCTGCAAATAATGTCCCGGCAAGGCTTCGTGAACGGTCAAATCCTTGACCATATAATTGTTGTATTCACGATAAAAAGAGTTGCGGCGTTGCTCGTCCCAATCTTTCGGAGTCGGCGAAATCGCGTAAAAAGTTTCGTTCTTTTCCTCAAAAGGTCCCGCCGAATCAAAATACGCAACGGCACTTCCGCGTGCAAATTCGGGCATTTCGATAACTTCCAGAGGTTTGTCGGGAACACTGACAAGTTTTTTCTCCTGAATAAATTTCTTCGTTTCGGCAACCGCTAACTTCGCCAGCGGCAAAATCGTTCCATTATTTGGATGCTCTTCCGCGAGTTTATCCAAAACTGCTTTTATCACAATCTTTTTATCATTTAATTTCGCTTCATCCTTAACATCGGGAAAATACTTTTTATAAAGCGGCAGGGCGATTTTGAACATCCGTTCCTGAGTCGTTTTCAAATCTTCCTCGCCGCGTTTCAAAATATCTTCTTTCGTCAGATCGGATTCGAGTGAATATTTTAATTTCTCTTTATATTTCGCTTCGCCCAGACGAAAATCACCTTTTGAACGCGGAAGTAGATCTTCTTTGAGCCACTTACCGTATTCTTCCAAATCCTGAACCGTTTTTTCCTGAACCGCTTTGAAATCATCCGTCAATTTCGCTTCATCAATAAAATTTTGTAAATCACCTTTGATTAGACTAATTACACCGTCGTTCTGCTGAATCGCCGTTTCGGTATGAACTTTCGGCGGATTTTTTAAGTTCGCCTTTGCCGCTTCGATTACTTTCGGAATTTCTTCCATTCGCAATTTCGCATTCCCCAAACGATCTTTCAGCGGTGCAAAATCTCTCTGCAGCAAATTATTGATCGCCGTGCCGACGTTGTAAGTCATCGGATTCCATTCGTATTCTTTCAAATCTTCAAGTCCGAACAAACCCGCTTTCAGATTATGTTCCCAAATCCGATAATCAACATTGTTGGTTTTATTTAATTTGTCGAGCGGAATTTTGCCAAGTTCGCCGAGATATTTTTTGTCGAACTCGATGCTTTTTTTGACACCTTCAAGACTATAATCATTGAGCCGCCCGTCATATTTATGTTCACCCAAACTTGTCGCCCATTCCGGGTTCAGTTCCATCAATTCGTCTATGAATTTATTCGCCAATTCCTCGAACTGCTTATCCGTTTCACTTATTTCCATTGTTTTATTTACCGAATTATTGCTGTTGTTGGCTGAATTTTCTTTCACCTTCGTGCATCCCGCAAACAAAGCAAAGCAAAATGCGATGACCAGTAATTTTCTATACATATTGATATTTCCTCGATATTTATTCGTGGCTTATTATGAATTGATTTTTAATTTAAGTCTAATCGAATGAAACGCCGGAGTTCAAAATGGTTCATTCAAATTAATCTATAAAACTGCAAATTTATAATCTATCAGCTATCAATCTCCGGCTATTTCGGAGGAGCAAAAGTTTTTCGTTTTCGTATTCCGCTAATTAATATTTGCCATCAAATCGTGATAGATATAAGCTATCTAAAAACTATTTTAAACACATAAAAAACTTGGGAGAACAAAAAAATGTCCATCAATCGCCGCAATTTTCTGCAAATGAGTTTAACGGGAGGCACACTTTTCTTGATGAGTAATAAAATAAAAGGAGCAAATATCGGCAGCGAAGCATTCAACATCGAAGAAATGACCGTTCTGGAAATGCAGAACGCTATGAAAAACGGCGAAATTTCGTCCAGGCAACTTGTCGAAATTTACCTCGAAAGAATCAAGCAAATTGACGGCAAATTAAATTCGATCATCGAACTAAATCCTGATGCACTTGCCATCGCCGAACAAATGGACAAAGAACGTAAAAGCGGAAAAGTTCGCTCACAAATGCACGGAATTCCCGTCGTCATCAAAGACAATATAGACACTGCCGACAAAATGAAAACAACCGCCGGAAGTCTTGCGTTAGTTGACGCTCCAACACCGAAAGATGACGCATTTATCGTCAGACAACTGCGTGATGCCGGTGCGGTTTTAATTGCCAAAACAAACCTCAGCGAGTGGGCAAATTTCCGTTCGGAAAATTCTTCCAGCGGTTGGTCGGGACGCGGCGGACAGACGCATAATCCATATATTTTAGACCGCAGTCCGTGCGGTTCATCGTCCGGTTCGGGAGTAGCGGTCGCGGCAAATCTTGCGGCAGTTGCCATCGGAACGGAAACTGACGGTTCGGTCGTTTGCCCGTCTTCGATCAACGGAGTCGTCGGCATCAAACCGACGCTCGGTTTAGTTTCACGCACCGGAATTATTCCCATCGCACACAGTCAAGACACCGCCGGACCGATGGCTCGAACCGTTACGGACGCAGTAATTTTACTGAACGCGATGGTCGGAGCAGATAAAAAAGATTCGATAACTTCGCAATTTTCGAACAAAGGCGAAAAGGACTACACAAAATTTCTCGATAAAAACGGCTTGAAAGGTGCAAAGATCGGAGTTATTCGCCAATATTTCGGACGCAACAAAAGACTCGATAAATTGATGGAAACAAACCTCAAAATAATGGAGAAAAACGGTGCAAAATTAACCGATGTCAACTTCCCCGATTTGCAGAATTTCGGCGACGATGAATATCAGGTTTTGCTCTATGAATTCAAAGCCGACTTAAATGAATATTTGAAAAATCGCGGCGGAAAATACAACACGCTCGAAAAACTGATCGAATTCAACAAACAAAATGCCGACAAAGAAATGCCGTATTTTGCACAGGAAATCTTTGAACAAGCTCAAGAGAAAAAGGATTTGGAAGATCGGGCGTATCGGCTCGCATTGTTAAAAAGCAAGGTTTTGTCGCAGGACAAAGGAATTGATTTAGTTTTGGACAAAGACAAACTCGATGCCGTCGTCGCACCATCGAACGCTCAATCGTGGATGATTGATTTAATCAACGGCGACAGTCCGACAAATTACGTCGGAAGTTCCGCACTCGCGGCAGTTTCCGGCTACGCCAATATTACCGTTCCATCGGGTTTCCTCAACGAAATGCCAATCGGAATGTCCTTCATCGGACGAGCCTTTTCCGAACCGACTTTAATAAAATTTGCTTATTCGTGGGAGCAAGCGACAAAAGCGAGAAGAAAACCGAAGTATTTGGAAACTTATAAATAATTTTAACCGCAAAGGTCGCTAAGGACGCTAAGGTTTTTATTTTTTTTGAATGTAAAAGTATTTAGTTTTAATTTTACCTTTTAATTTATTCAGGTATTCATTAAAATTCATTTTCTTCCCTTTGCGATCTTAGCGACCTTTGCGGTTAATTTTTCTTATTCAAAAATTCCTTCACCCAACAGATTCTCACGCAGATAAACAATTGTATCATTCAAAGTTTCCTGCGGATCGCGTGGATCAAAACCTAATTCTTCCTTCGCTTTTGACGAGTCAAAATACCAAAATAATTCCGCTTGCTCAACCTCTTTCGCTTCAAACGGCGGAGTTTTGTTCCAATTCCTAAAAAACGAATCAATCATATTTGCGGCGGGAACGCTTAAAGATTTCGGCACTTTGAGCATCGGAGCAGAAACGCCTGACAATCTTTCCAGTCGTCCAAAAAACTCCGCAAATTTCATATTTTTCGCACCGAGCAGATATTTTTCCCTGTGTCTTCCCTTCTCCAATGCGTTGATAAATGCGGTCGCGGTATCTCTCGCATCAACAAAATTCAAACCGCCCGAAGGTGTAAAAGGAATTTTGCGAGCAAGAAAATCTAACACGGGTTTTGTCGAACTCAGCCGTTCATCACCTATTCCCAATAGTAAAGATGGATTCAAAATAACAAGTTTTTTGCCCGTTCCGTCAAAATTCTCCAACGCCGTTTTTTCCTGATAAAACTTCGACGCATAATAAGCAAACCGCGAGATCAGATCCATCGGCGGCGGATAAGTTTCGTCCACAATTTCATTATCTTCCAAAACCGCAATCGTCCCGCTCGAAGATGCGAGAATAAACGTCTTGACAGCCGCTTCAACCGCCGCTTCGCACAAAATCCGCGTTCCTTGAACGTGAATCTTATTCATCAAAACCGCATCGTCGTTATCCCGCGAAACTTTCCCCGCCAAATGATAAACCGCCGAAACCCCTTTGACCGCTTCCGCCACATCTTCAACATCTGTAACCGAACCGACACACGCCTCAACCCCTTCATCCTGCATCCAAACAGGAACGCTCGATGCCATCACACGCAGATTTTTCTCGCCCGCCTCCAGAAATTGTCTAACAATATGCGTGCCGAGAAATCCCGTTCCACCTGTGATTAGGATTTTGTTATTTACTTTTGCAAGTGCTTTTGATTTTTTTGCCATTATTTCAGATATTTCACCTTGTAATTTTGTATTTGATTATCAACTGTAATAATCGTCAAATCATTTGCCAATGCCTGGCAAATTAAAATTCGGTCGAACGGATCGCGGTGCAGATTTGGTAAATTGATAAGTACCTTGACCGCATTTTCGTGTAGAGAAAGACTTTTTATCTGATGCCTTCGACGCTCATTCGGAATATAATTTTCAGGAGTTTGCGGCAGAGGAAGTTTGCCAAGATTGTATTTGATAACTATTTCCCAAAGTGATGCGACACTCAAATAAACGTCATTTGTCGGCTCACGAATCGCATCGAGAAAAAGCGTCGGAAGACGCGAATCGGCTGTAATATACCAAAGAAAAATATGCGTATCTAAAAGAAGTTTCATTCGCCCTCAAACCCGGCTAAAACTTCTTCGGGCAACGTTTCATCAAAATCTTCGGGAACAACAAATTCGCCTTTGCTCAAACCGAATGGACGTAACTCTTTTGAATCAGACTCTTCATCAAGAATCGTAACGTAAACGCTTATATTATCTTTGTTTTTCAATTCTTCGGGAACTTCCCCGTTCCATTCCAATTGATTTCCTTTAATTGTTGCTTTGTATGTTTCCAACATTTTATAATTCACCTCACCAGAAATTTTACCATCAATTTACGAATTCATTTGCATCCGCATAAGCCAAGCAAGCACGAATATCTTCTCTCGTTAAATCGGGAAATTCCGCCAAAATTTCATCTTCCGACATCCCGCTTGCCAAATACTCAAGCACATCCGTAACCGTCATACGCAATCCGCGTATGCAAGGCTGTCCGCTACGTTTGCCTGATTCGATTGTGATAATTTCTCTGTAATTCATAATTCTTATTTTACTACAATATCATTATTCATCCTCAAACATATTAAGATTGCTTTTTCCAATGTTTATTTCTTTTGCTAAAGTTTGAAGATTTTCCATAACTGTTTCACCGCCTTTATCCCAAGGAACAATATGGTCAACTTCCAAAATTACGTTTGGATCTGTTGCTGGAGATTTTCCAGTAATTTTACATTTAAAGTTATCTCTTCTCATCACAAGAAACCTAAGTCTATAATTGATGGTTCTTGAAGTTTTATGTTTCTTAATTTTATTTTCTGATTTTGGATTGTTAGCTTCAATTTCTCCTTCGTTTGCCCACTTTACAAATGCCTCAAGAGTTTTTCGCCACCCTCCGAAACGATATTGATAGGCTCCAGAAGAAAATTCTGAAAATTGGGAATTCATATCTTCTCTTGTAGGTTGCCTTCCCTTTTTTATCCAGATGTTCAACAAATTTTGAAACAGATCTTCAGTAGGTGTATTATGTTTTTTTGTTTCAGAAAGCCCTGCTTTCTTTAATGCATTCAACCAACCACCGAAACGCCTTCTAAATGTATTATAACTGTATTTTCCTATTTCTTTATATTCATCAAACGTTACTTTATCTTGATTTAATTTAGTAGCAACCTGTTGCAGGTCTTTCATTAAATCTTCGTCGCTGATGTTTCTATGATATGGTTCCAATTCAAATTTCATAATATTACTCATCGATCATCGGCTCTTTCTTCTTCGTCTTACGCTTCTCAGCTTTCCATTTTTTGCGAATCGCTTTGACATCAAATTTATCGCGTTTGCCGTCCCGCATATTTTTTACTTCGTGTTGGACTCTTGCCGCAACTAAGCGATAAGCCTCAGTATTTGGAACGCCTTTTGTCATCTCAAGAAGTTCGTCGTATTCGAGAAACTTGCCGACTTTTGCACCGATTTTTGAGCCGACTTTTTCAACTTTCGGGACGGTTGTGCCTTTTGGAAACGCTTCAAAAGTTCCCCATAAATATAATGGCAGGATTCCGACTTTGTTGTTTAGAGCGAGATAGCCGATGACGGGTTTGAATTCTTCCATTTCGCCTGTCAGAGATCGTGTGCCTTCAGGGAAAATCAGGCAATTGTAGCCTTCTTTGAGAATTTGCGTAACGTGGCGGAGCGATGTTCGCAGGCTTCCTGAACGCTCGATTGGGACGAGCGATGTGAAATTGTTCATATAGGCACGTTTATATTTTGTGTCAAACCAATAATCCGCCGCCGCGACTGCCACGGTTTGATCGGCGGTTTCTTCGCCGAGTGCGAACTTTAATAAACCCATATCGAGGTGCGATGCGTGGTTTGATGAAACGATAAAATTCGTGTGCGGCGGCACGTTTGAACGCCCTTCGATGTTGGTTTCGAGGATGTTTTCGTAGAGCGTTTTTTGGGCGAAACTGACGATGCGGTTTCCCAAGGTTTTGACGACCAGAGGGATTTTTATTTCGTCATCTTTTTCTTCAACTTTCGGCTCGTCGGCGATTCGTTTGGTTTTATCAATCCGCTGGACGGCGGTTAAAAGTTCGCGGACGGTTTGGACTTCGTTAAGTTCGTCGGGCGATAAAACACGTCCGCCGCCATCTTCGACCGCACCTTGCAATTCGACGAACATCAGCGAATCAAACCCTAAATCAGTTAAACGCGAATCAGATGCGACTTCCGCAAGCGGTTGGTTTGAAACGCTGGCGACGATTTTGCGAATCCACAAAATATTATCGTCGCCTTTTGATTCGACGACTTTGTTTGTTTTGCTTTTCGCACGATTTTCCAAAGTCTCGATCATTTCGACAACTTCGGGGCGTTTGACTTTTCGCGTTGCGGTTCGCGGCAGTTCAAACGGTGTCAGATGCAAAACCTGCACACGCTTGAAAAACGGTAATGTGGCGGAAACTTCGCGGAAATGTTTCTCGACTTCCTTATTTGTTTCGGCACGAGTTAAGGAAATATCCTTTTCATAATCAGGCACAACGAGCGACGCGATCTTTTCACCGCCGTTTTCGTCTTGCAAGCCGACAACCGATAATTCCTTGATAAAATCGGACTTTCCGTAAAGGTCTTCGATCTCGTCGGGGTATATATTCTTGCCGTTTGAATCAATGATTATGTCTTTTGAACGTCCGACGATGTAGAGATTTCCGTCTTCATCGAGTCTGCCAAGATCGCCCGTTTTGAGCCAACGGTCTTCGTCAATTGCTTCATCCGTTGCCTGCTCGTTTTTGTAGTAGCCGAGCATCACATTTTGCCCGCGAGCGAGGACTTCTCCGACACCGTTGCTGTCGGGATCGTCAATCATTACTTCGACTCCGGGCAGAGGTTTTCCGACGCTTCCTTTTAACATTTTGTCGGGGCGTGTAACGGTCAAAACGGGTGAAGATTCGGTCAAACCGTAGCCTTCGAGGACATTAAAACCTAATCCGTGCAAATCTTTTTGAACCTTTTCGCTCAACGACGAACCGCCCGAAATCAGATAACGCATCCGTCCGCCCATTCCTTCGTGGATCGGAAAAAACACAATCGGACCGAGATTAAACGGCGTGTTATCGCGTAGCCACGAATTAAAATCAATGACGTTATCGGCAATATCCGCGATCCAATCGCCACGATCTCTAAGACGAGTTTTGATGCGACGATGCAGCATTTCCCAAAGTGCCGGAACGCCGACCATTCCGGTAACATGTCCGTTTTCAATCGCCCGTGCGAGTTCATCAGACGACAATTCTTCGAGATAACGCATCTGGGTTCCGTTGGTAAAAGGCGTTAGAAATCCAGCCGAAAATTCAAACGTATGGTGCATCGGCAAGACGGACAAAACGCCGTCATCAATGCTCATTTCCAAAACGGATGAGAGCATCGAAACCATCGCCGTAAAATTCTTGTGCGAAAGCATCACGGCTTTCGGCGTTCCCGTCGTTCCCGATGTAAAAATCAAGGACGCGGGCGAAGTTGCGACGATTCTTTCTGGCAAAAGTGCGAGTCTTTGTGCTTCTTCCGTTTCGTCGGGCATTTCAAAAACCTCATCGAATGTATAAATCGGAACGCGGACACTCTGTCCGCTTGTTTTATCTTCATCTTCTGTTTTATTTTCGCCATCGCGGACAGAGTGTCCGCGTTCCAATTCTTTCAATTCTGGATTCTCCGCCAACAATTTCGGACTGATAACAATTGCCGACGCTTCGCCAGCCGTTGCAAAATTGATAATTTCATCAACCGAACTCGCGGGATCAATTGGAATTGCGGTTGCTCCGGCTTTGATGATTCCGAAATATGTCATTCCCCATTCGGGCATATTGTGCGAAAACAAGATCACGCGGTCATCGGGTTGAATTCCTTTGTGAGCCAGAAATCCGGCGGCTCGGAGAGCAAGTTCACGAACATCTTCGTAAGTGTATTGTTCGAGTTTTCCGTTCCGCTCGATCTTCATCGAAACGCGGGTTGGAAAACGCTTCGTCGCCGTGTCGAACAGATCGGCAAGGTCCTTATATGTATAATCGCGGCGTTCGACGGCTTTCAAATCTTCTTCGAGTTGCGGCAAAACCCATTTTCGCAAACCCGGAAAATGTATGTTCAGCCAATAATCATACCAGTCCAATTCTTCGGGATTCCAAGGCAGCAAATCCTTCTCGCTTTTCTTAATTTTCGACATCAATTCCCGCACATTGTCCGAGCGATAATTGTATTCATTATCAACCATAAACGGTTTGAACATCGCAAAAGCGTCCATCGTTTCCTGCGTCGTGCGTTCAAATTCATCAATGCCTTTTTTCACATCGGAAACAATGTCGTTGATGCGTCCGCCGCCCCATTCGGGTGTAACTTTGTCGAGCATAGAGTTCGCACGTTTCGCCAATTTATTGAACATCGGTGTCGAAGTCCGCTCATAAGCCTTCTGCGTCGCGGTCGAAGTTTCGATCATTTTCTGCACGCGATTGACAACCGAATTTCCCGTTTCTTTTTCCTTAAAATGCGTGCGTTTGTATAGGCTGACGAGTCCGACGATCCGCTTCATATCGTTCGGATTCGAGTCGCCCGTTGCCGCTTGCAAAACCAGCGGCGGTTCATCATTCACCAACGCCTCCATCGCCGCTCCAAGCATCGCTCCCGCAACCATATCCACGGGAATAATATCCAAAACGAGTTTTTCATTAACGGGAATCACAGGCTGACCGCGAAGTGCAATTAAAATCAGCGGTGCGGTCGTCGTAAAACCTTCGTTCCAACCAGGGAAAGGATAAGCAACGGACGATTCGACAATCGAAGGACGCACGAGAGTTTTCACAATATCATCCTGCTGTGCGACGATCTGTTCGGCAAGCGATTTTGAATAAGTATAAATATTCGTCCAACCCCAATATTCCGCCCGCTCCTCGCCAAGCTCCGTCGTCCGTTCACGAATCCACATTTTCCGTTCACGAAAGATCGCCGAATTAACCGATTTTTCATCATCCAGATCACGCCCTTCTTCCCGCAGACGCTCGCGTGCCGCCTCCCGAAACTTGGCAATATTGACCGCATCATCCGCTTCCATCCTCGCCCGTTCTGAAATATTTGCACAATCCTCGATCTCCTGATTCACATCAAAAGTCGTCCCTTTCAATTCATTTTTACGCGGAAAATACCCGACGACAGGCTCATTCTCCCAAATCGAACCGCTCCGTTTCCCCGCCACAAAACAGGTCGAAACGTGAACCAAACAAGGTCGCTTCATCATCCTCGCCAATCCCAAAACATTATTCGTCCCGACAACATTCGTCCGAAGTGCAGATTCAAGCGGCGGATTAAACGTAACATTCCCCGCCGAATTTATAATCACATCGCACTCCGCCATTATCTCCTTCGCACGTGCTTCGTCCATCCCAAGAAAATCGCTCGAAACATCGCCATTCACAGGAACGACCTTCTCGCGTATAAATTCTTCAAACCCGTCGCCATATTTCTCCCGAATCGGATCAAAAGTCGGTGAAGGCACAACGGAATTCCAAAACCGATTAAGCGATTCCTCTTCATTCCTCGCCCGCACGATCATATAAACGCGTCCCACATCGGGAAAGTTATTCAACAACATCGAAAGCGTAACCTTGCCCACAAAGCCCGTGCCGCCGATGAAAAAGATATTTTTATTTTTATATATTTCGGTTGGTGATAATTTCATTGTTAAATCTGTTATTCAACGCAAGTTCTTTTTGTCCAAGAAATAAATGCCAAATCTGGTTCTGTATTGGTAACAGTGAAAAGTGAATTTATTCCTTCTTTATCTTTTTGATTCGTATTTAATAAAAGGTTTGGTTTTCGTCCAATATTATATTTCACATTAAATCTAACGTTTTCCCATAACACAGCAGAAAAACCCATTGAACCTGTCATCATAAAACCCATTGATTCAAATTTCCCTTCCCGTGTTTCTATTGGAACAAGTTCGTTGAAAATTTCTTTTAGTGTTTCGATATTCAATGTATCTTTTCCCACATAATCAGTATTTTTACTTTTGGAAATTCGAGTTGGCTGAAATGATGCAACACAAATCTGTCCGTCTTTATCAAACTCTGCTGACATCAATACATCTGAGCGAACTTCGTAAAACACTCCCGATTGGTATTTCTTTTCAAATTCATTTACCGTCTGTCCAAGAACCGAAACGCCAAATATAACTAAAATAAATAAAATTAATCAAATTTTGATTTTCA
>JBGTGO010000029.1:0-49250 GCA_041746675.1 Pyrinomonadaceae bacterium
ATTTTTTCAACGCTTTTCCGCTTTTAATACTTTCCTTTGCAATCTCGCTTGCTTGTTTATAATTGTCAGCAAATCCGCCAACAAAAATCGCCGCCGCCGCATTTATTAGAACTATATCAGTTGCCGAATTATTTGGTGAGTTCCCGTTCAAAACATTTTTAATAATTTCAGAACTTTTTTCGGGTGAAATATTGTTAAACTCAGTTAATTTGTTTCGCTCAAACCCAAAATCTTCGGGTAAAATCTCAAAATAATTCACGTCTTTGCCAACTATTTCCGCAATAAAAGTTTTGCCATTCAATGTTATCTCATCCAAGCCGTCTTCGCCGTGAACGATCCAGGTTTTTTCTGTTCTAAGTTTGGCAATTGCTTCCGCCATCGGTTTCATAAAATCTCTATTCCAAATTCCAATCAATTGAAACGGAGCATTTGCAGGATTTGCCATCGGTCCGAGTAAATTAAAAATTGTCGGTCTGCCGAGCGATTTTCTTGCCAACGCTAATTCCTTTGTCAAATTATGAAATTTTGGAGCGAACATAAAACAGATTCCAATCTCGTCCAAACATTTTTGTGCCAAATTAGTTTCTGCAACGATATTTACGCCTAAATTCGCAAGTGCATCGGCACTTCCTGTGTTGCTTGAAGCGGCACGATTTCCGTGTTTCGCAACCGGCAAACCCGCACCTGCGATCACAAATGCGGCGGCGGTTGAAACATTAAAAACTTTCGCTTTGCTTCCGCCCGTTCCGACAATATCAATAAATTTCTCGTGCTTGGTTTCAGCCTTTACACAATTATCCCGCAAAATTTTCGCACAAGTCGCAAGTTCATCTGCCGAAACCCCTTTTTCCGCCCAAGCATTCAAAAACGGTGCAATTAATTCCTGATTTGTCGCAAGTCGTAGTGAATTAAAAACCTCAAATGCTTCATCACTCGTTAAATCAGTTTTTGAATCTAAATTTAATTGATATTTTTGTAAAATTTCACTCATAAACTAAATTGCGTATTTTCCACTCTCAGCCAATTCAATCGCCTTGAATAAACCTTCTGCTTTGTGCAAAGTTTCTCGGTATTCAGTTTCGGGAACAGAATCAGCGACAATTCCCGCACCGGCTTGAATTTTTGCCACGCCGTTTTCTAAAATCATCGTGCGAATGGCAATACACGTATCGAGATTTCCCGCGTAATCAATATAACCGACCGCACCCGAATAAACGCCGCGTGCCGTCGGTTCTAATTCTTGAATAATCTGAATCGCACGAACTTTCGGAGCTCCCGTAACAGTTCCCGCCGGAAAGCACGAAGCGAGTGCATCGAATTGATCGTAAGCATTATTTAAGTCGGAAAATAAATAACTGACAAGATGCTGAACGTGCGAAAATTTTTCGACGCTCATTAAATCTTTTACTTGCACACTTCCAAAATCCGAAACTTTCCCGAGATCATTTCTGCCGAGATCAACCAGCATCGTATGTTCGGCAACTTCCTTTAAATCCGCCCGCATTTCTTCGGCAAATTTATTGTCTTCCGTTTCATTTTTCCCACGTGGACGAGTTCCGGCAATCGGGCGATATTCGAGTTTTTTATCACGGCAACGAACGAGCATTTCGGGCGATGCACCGACGATAGATTTTTCACCAAGTTTCATCAAAATCATATACGGCGAAGGATTTAATCCACGTAACGCCCGATATATTGTTTCCGGCGAAGCATTTGTTTTCTTTGTAAAACATTGCGATAACACAACTTGATAACATTCACCGGCAGCGATTAACTCTTTTATTTCAGCTACTGCATTCTTGAAATCATCTTTCTCCCAATTCGACGAAATTTCAGAATCGGTTTCAGTTTTAGAATTCGAGATTTTCGGAAAATCGGCATTCTCTAAGTTCTCAAAAATTTGTTCGTTGGTATGCTTTGCCCTAATTATCAAATTCAATAAGTCGCTTTTATTATCAGCATCTTCAGCAAAGACAAGAGTGATAATTGCAATCTGCTGTTTAGCGTGGTCGAATGCGATTGTCGTCTTGTAAAAAGCGAATTGCGATTGCGAATCCGAAACGAAATTTTTGTTGGATTTCTTTAAGATCGGCTCGAAATATTCAACTGCCGCAAAATCAAAATAACCAACTGCTCCGCCAATAAACGAAGGCAAATTCGGCACTTTAGCGATTTCTCTTTGATACAGATTATTTCTCAGATATTCATAGATCGGATGATTATATTCGCCTTTATTTGAGCCTTCAATAATTGAAGTTATCTGACCATTTTCAATCGCAATCAGTTCTGGATTTGCACCGAGAAACGAATACCTCGCCAAATTTTCGCCGCCTTCGACCGATTCAAAAAGAAATGAATATTCCGCCCCGTCAGCCAACTTCAAATAAGCACCGAAAGGCGTTATCAAATCAGCCGGAAACCGCGTCACGACAGGGAAAACTTCCGCTTCGCCAAATTGCGAAACCAAGTAATCAAATTCATTTTCGGCTATACTATTCATAAAAAATCAAAGAAATTTTGCCCGTGAATAATCGCGAATTTAGGCGAAAAAAAGAAGAAAAGTTATTTTATATTTATTCACGGAAATATATAAAAAGCACCAACGAAAAATTATTCATTGATGCTTTTTATAAAACTTTTATCTCTTAAATCAAGATTCTAAAATTTACACAAATCCACCAACGCTTTTAAAATGTCGCCACCAATGCCAGCTGGAGATATTTGTGTTGTTAAAATCTTGCAAATTCATTGTTTTAATAACTAACAGATTTGAAATTCTTTTGTCAAACAGGTTTAAGATTAGTCAATGAAAATTTCGGTCAAAAGAAGTTTAAAATTCGGCAAAATTTCTTCGCAAGTTAATTCGTCTTGTTTCTGCAAAGTCGTTGATTCTTCGGGCGATTTATAAATTCTGATCCGTTCAAAACGCGGTTCGACGAGCCAAACTTGTTGGACTCCCGCTTCAAAATAATCATTTAATTTGTCAAAAATTTTATCGTAAACGTCGTTTGGAGAAATTACTTCAATTGCCAAATCCGGTGCAAAATTCCATTTTTTTATTGGTTCGCCTTTTTTCGGAATTTTTTTTGTTGAAACAAAAGCAACATCAGGCATTCGTTCATTTTTACCAATTGTGAACATAGTATCTGCACCGTAAACTCTGCCTAACTTTTTATCTCTCGCAAAAAACCAAATTTCTGCACCTAATCTTAATGCTACTCCGCCTGCTTTTGCTCCCGACATATTTTTTATTTCTTCCTCACCATCAACTATTTCAATTTGTTTTTCACGGTCAATAATTTCATCTTCAACAGCAAGCGGAAAATTTGCTTGTGATGGATTATTTTGAATTAATTGTTCATTCATCGCCATAATTTTATACTCCTTAATTACTGATTTTAACATATAAATCAATAATTACATCCGTTCAGGAACTTTGATTCCCAAAGTTTCAAGTGCCGTCGTTAAAGAGCGTCGGGCGATTTCGGCGGTGCAGATCATAACTGCTTGTTTTATTTCATTTTGTTCGTCTTTGATGCGGTGTTTTTGGTAGAAAAGGTTTGAAGTTTTTGCCAGATTAAATGTGTATTTTGCCAAATATGCGGGTTCGGTGTTTTCGATTGCCTGTTGAATCGTTTCTTCAAGTCGAAACGCTAAAATTATCACCGACCAAAAATCACTGCCGTCTTTCTCGTTAAACATTTCGGTGATTTTCTCTTTATTTTCTTTGACCAATTTTTGTGCATTTTCAAGAGCGTTTTCGTCGAGTTTTTTGAAAATCGAATTGATGCGAACCGTTGCGTTTTGGCAATAAGTTCCGGTTTCGCCTTCAAACGCCATTGCTTCTTTAAAGTCGAAAACTATGACCGTGTTTTTTGTAAACTTAGACAAGAAATATCGCAAAGCACCAACCGCAATTTCGTAGGCAATTTGTTTTTGTTTAGCTTCATCAAATTCAGGATTTCGTTCGGAAACTTCTTTAAAAGCGTTTGCTTCTAAACGGTTTATCAAATCATCAGCCTTTACGCCCAAACCTTTTCGACCGGACATTTCAATAAAAGATTTTTGTCAGTCTTCGTCCGATAATTCAAAACCCAATTCTTCGGCGGCGGATGGTGAAAGTGCAACCATTTCATACGAAAGATGAACGCTTGCATTTTCGCCCTTATCTGGAAAAATTGTCGCAACTCCTTTTTTTACAACTTCTTGCGGATAAGATTGGCGTGTGTCAATAACATTATAAACTGTTTCAGCGTTTCCGAATTCGGGATGCTTGTTTTCATTTTCCGTCGCTGTTGTGATCCAAACTTGTTTGCCGGTTTCATATTTTGAAAATCTATCGTAATAAAAATCCTTGTCCAAAAGCCCGAGTTTCCACATTTGATAAGCGATGTCTTTTCCCGTGTAAGTTACAGTTCCGTTTGAACGCACGAGAATTTTATCCAGCTCGTGTTCATCAGATTTTACTTCTTCGGCTTCGGACTCTGGACTCTGGTCTCTGGACTGGATCGGCATCACCCAGCAACCAGCCATTTTGCCGTCTTCGACAAATTTTATGACATCGCGTTCTTTCATCAAATCAAATGCTTTTTGCCAAAAATTCAGATGTAAAATTTCCGATTCTCTCGGCAATAAATCATAGCGAATCGAAAGGCGTTCCATTGTTTTCAAAATACAATGGACATTTTTTGTGGCGACAAATTCAGCAATTTCCGCCGTCGGGTTTCCGCCTTCTTCGACCAGATGCAAAACTTCGGCACGTTTTGACTTTAAGTCTTCATTTGTCTGATATTCAACACCGACTTTGGCATACAAATCCCAGCAGTAATAATCAAATGAAACGCCTTCAACTTCTAATTTACCGGCTAATTCAACGATGTCCGCTAGATTCATATTTAGTAAATGAACAAATGCAACGACGACATCGGCGACTTGAACTCCCGTGTTGTCAATATAGTTTTGAACCTCAACTTTATTGCCGTCTGCACGAAGTATTCGCACGAATGTGTCGCCCAGAACTGAATTGCGAACGTGTCCGATATGTGCGGATTTATTCGGATTGACCGAAGTGTGTTCGACGCAGATTTTTACTCCGTTGTCGGTATCGGCATTCGGTAAAAGTTCTGTATTTAACGCTTCGGAGAGAAAATTCGGGCGATTATAAAAAATATTCAAATATCCCGGACCGGCGATTTGTATATCGTTCACAAATTCGAGTTCGATCAATTCCGTTTTGATTTTTTCAGCAATCATCCGCGGATTTTGTTTCTCACCGGTTTCTTGTTTAAGTTGCTTTGCGAGTTCAAATGCGACGGGGAAAGCCAAATCGCCAAATTCAATTTTCGGTGGAATTTCGGCAGCGATGTTTTCGAGCGAAATGGCAAAATTGTCGCTGACGGTTTGCTTGATTTTTTCGGTTAAAGTGATTTGAAAAGCGGTTAAAGACATAAATTCTAAAAATATTCGATAAAAATAAATTACCGGATCGCCTGTTTTATCAATTTGACGAACCATAAATGAAATGTAATTTATAATCTATATTTTTAGAGAAATAAAATTTAACTTTGAATTATACGTGAAAATTTATTCCGTCAAAAGATTTTGCACACCCGGTTGAGAATTAGATTTGAAGGGATTCGTCAACATCTCCATCAATTCAACATCCGCCGGTTCGACAAAATCTTTGACACCGATTCTGATATTTTCCTGCGAAATTCCGTCTTTATAAGTCCCGTGTATTCTGTCCCAAATCGTCAGACCGCTTGACCAGTTCGAGTCCATCTCGGCTTGTTCGGCGGAATGATGAATCCCGTGAAGCCGCGGCGTGGCGATGATTTTGCTGATGTGCTTTTCAATGTTTTGCGGTATCTGGACGTTTGAATGATGAAAGAAAATATTCAGCATCAGAGCGGATTGCCAGATTTTGAAGGCTTCCGGCGAAACTCCGATGGCTAAAATTTGTCCGGCTCGCCAGATGACGGAAATTGCGATTTCAGCAAAGTGAAATCTAATCGCGGTCGCGGCGGTCAGGTCTAAATCTGCGTGGTGAATTTTGTGAAAGTTCCAGAGAACATCGCTCTTGTGCGTCAGAACGTGCCACAAGTAAAGCGTATAATCCAGCAATATAACCGACAGAAAATCTTCGGCAAACTTCGGCAACTTGAAGAATTTGAGTAATCCGAAGTTGTTTTCAGATGTATATTTCGTCAGTTTATTCGCAACCGGCATTTCCAGCACCGCCGAAGTTACGCCCGCGAGAGATGCGATGGCAAAATTTCGGGCGGTGTTGATTTCCTTCGGCTCAATTTCTTCCCGCAGAGGTCGTTTGTTTTCAAAATAAAAAAGCACCGCGAATGTTCCGACCGTTAAAATTCCTCTAATCCATTTCATATTTAAAAAGTATGAACTTTTGAAAAAAAATATCAAGGATTTGAATAATAAAAATGTTGGACGCAAACATTTGATAACTCTTTGCCATACAATATATTGTTGTGATATTCTCGAATCTTTGTTATCAAAAATCACATAATAATCAAGAGTTTTTATTAAATAGGAGCATATTAAAAATGGCTAATGACGGAAATCAGCAGGTCGGGAAAATCGTTCAAATCATCGGTCCGGTCGTTGACGTAGAATTTGCAGACAATTATTTACCGCCGATTCATCAGGCGTTGCGGGTTGTTTCGGAAGGTTTCGATTCGGAAACGGAGATCAATGTCGTTACGGAAGTTCAGCAGCATTTAGGCGAAGGTCGCGTACGGGCGGTTTCAATGCTGCCGACGGACGGAATGGTTCGCGGAATGAAGGTGATTGACACCGGCGGACCGATTACGGTTCCGGTCGGTGCGGCAACACTCGGTCGCGTAATGAACGTCATCGGTGAGCCGGTTGATGAACTCGGTCCGGTTAATTCCGAAACCCGTTATCCGATTCACGCCCACGCACCTTCATTCGAAGATCAGGCAACGTCGCTCGAGATGTTTGAAACAGGAATTAAAGTAATTGACCTCGTTCAGCCTTTTTTGCGTGGCGGAAAAATCGGTCTGTTCGGCGGTGCGGGAGTTGGTAAAACGGTTCTGATTATGGAACTTATCAACAACGTTGCCAAGGGACGCGACGGTTTTTCGGTGTTTGCCGGAGTCGGTGAAAGAACTCGTGAAGGAAACGATTTGCTTCGTGAAATGGTTGAATCGGAGGTTATTCAATACGGCGAGGAATTTAACAAAAACTTTGAAGAAAACCACACTTTTGACCTGAGCAAAGTTGATATGAATGCGATTACGGATTCAAAGGTATCGCTGATTTACGGACAGATGACAGAACCGCCGGGAGCAAGACTCCGGGTTGCACTTTCGGGTTTGACGGTTGCCGAGTATTTCCGCGATCAGGGAAATGACGTGCTGTTTTTCGTTGATAATATTTTCCGCTTTACACAAGCCGGTTCGGAAGTGTCCGCACTTCTCGGACGGATGCCTTCGGCGGTTGGTTATCAGCCGAATCTGGCATCGGAAATGGGCGAAATGCAGGAGCGTATCACTTCAACAAAAACGGGTGCGATCACTTCGATCCAAGCAGTTTACGTTCCGGCGGATGATTATACCGATCCGGCTCCGGCAACGACGTTTGCTCACCTCGATGCAGTTTCGGCACTTTCACGGCAAATCGTCGAACTCGGAATTTATCCGGCGATTGATCCGCTGACTTCGAACTCGCGTATTCTCGATCCCGAAATTGTTGGTGACGAACATTACGATACGGCAACTGAAGTCAAACAGATTCTTAAAAGATACAAAGATTTGAAGGACATTATTGCAATTCTCGGTCTTGATGAATTATCCGAAGAAGATAAATTAACCGTTTCGCGTGCCAGAAAAGTTCAACGATTCTTCTCGCAGCCCTTTTTCGTTGCGGCACAATTTACAGGTCTTGAAGGTCGTTATGTAAAAGTCGAGGACACGATCAAGGGTTTCCGCGAAATTATCGAAGGAAAATGCGACGATATGCCCGAACAGTCTTTCTATATGGTCGGGACAATTGAAGAAGCCCGCGATAAAGCCAAAAATATGGCAGCCGCTGCTTAATGTAAAACGGATAATGGATAGTGGACAATAGATTAAATATTTTCCATTATTCATTATCAATTATCCATTGAATTTTTATGATAAATTTAGAAATTGTAACGCCTGAAAAAATGGTGATAGATCGTCCGGTTGAATCGGTGACAGTGCCGACGGCGAACGGGGAAATCGGGATTCTGGAAAATCACGCTCCGTTGATCTCGACGCTCAAACCGGGAATTTTAAGTTATAACGACAAGGGAACGACTGAACAGTTGGTCATTTCCGGCGGCTTCGTCGAAGTCAGCACGAACAAGGTTTCGATTCTTGCCGATGTTGCCGAAAATTCGCAGGAGGTTGACGCGGACGCGGCGAGAATTCAGCTTGATGAAGCCCGGAAAATTCTCGGCGACTGGAAGGGTTCGGAAGATGATTTCGAGATCGAACTTGAAAAAATGCAACAGGCACAAGCCCGTCTGCAGTTGACGGGCGGGCGTTGACTGCATCCTATAATTTAACTTACTAAAAATAGCAAGAAAACTTTTTTGCTATTTTTTTTACGTAAAATGGCGTTATGTTAACGAAGTCTTAAACCTTTGGAGGAAGATTTTGACAGACTCATATAAATCTTCTAGGATTGACAATCAGCAATCAAAAATAATTTACAGAAATAAGATTACTTAATTATTCAAAGGGAGAATATAGTTATGAATAACAGCATCCAATATAGAAAACTAATAATTTTTGCATCGGTTATCTTTTGCTTAACCGCATTTAACGGAATTACATTTGGTCAAACCTTATATGATTCGTTTGCAGATGGAAACTTTACCGCAAATCCGGTCTGGGGTGGAACTACCGCAACTTGGCAAGTAGTCGCCGATAGCGATGCTTCAACCGGGGCAACAGGTTCTAATACAGTTCGGTTAAACGCAACTGCCGTTAGTGCGACGGAATATTTATCGAGCCAGATAAGCACTTTTCAGGCAAGTCAGGAATGGGGAGTCTTTTTTGGCAGAAGAAATCAGGCTCTGACTTCTGCAAATGTCCAGTATTTTTGGTTGTTTGCCAATGAAGCGAACTTAAACAGTGCTACGGTTGACGGTTACAGAATTGCTATTGGCGATAACACCGGTGATGATGAACTGAGACTTGAATATATTGTTGATGGTGCGGTAAGTGCCACGGTGATAAGTTCGGTAACAGCTATTCCGAACAATCTGACAGATATAGGATTTTTAGTTAGAGTTACGAGAAATAATGCCGGTGTTTTCACTTTATATTCATCTACTCTGCCAACTGCCAATGGAACCGGAGCAATTGCAACGGATATTCCGAATACTGCCAATACACCAGTCAATCAAGGAACTGGAACAAACAATTCATTAGCACCGATGGCAAATAATTATATTGGTTTGGCGGCTTTGCATTCGACCGGTGCAAGTGCAATCGTTGCTGCTGAATTCGATCAGATTTATTTGACAACGGTACCGACTACGGCTGCTGCCGGAACAATTTCGGGACGTGCCAGAACTGCTAATGGTCGCGGAGTCAAACACGCCGTCATAATGCTGACGGGCGGAGGTTTGGAAGAACCGATTTATGCGACGACGAACCAATTCGGTTATTATCAATTCCAAGATGTCGGAGTCGGACAAAGCTACATTTTGCAAATAAGTTCGGGGCGATATTCATTCCAAAATTCAAGCCGTGTCATCAATCTGGGCGACAGTTTGGCGGATGAAGATTTCATTGCCGATTCGCCCGATGTTAATTCGGGACGAAGCACCGAATCAAAAAATGCAACCGAAGGTGGAAAAACCTCAAACAGAAAATTCTAGTCAGAAAGTTATTACTTTCAACGCGGGAGAAAAGACTTTAAATTCTAAAGTCTTTTCTCTTTTTTTAATTAAATTGTTAAATTAACTAAAAAAAAATCGTAAACTCAATGGCTCTGTGGTGAAACATTTCTTTGTGATAAAATTTTGCAGATGAAACTTTCTATTAAAACTCCGATTCAGGCACTTCACAATTTTGATTGGTCGAATTTATCGGTTGTCAAATCCCGTAAATTGGCGTTGGCGGTCGCACAACACGCGAACAAAACCGACATTGCCGATGCTCTCGTCGAAGACCTTTTGAATTATTTCCCGATGCGTTACGAAGACCGCTCGAATATGATGCCGATTGAGCAGTTGTATGACGGTTTGGAAGCGTCGGTCGAATTATATGTCAGAGTTTCGGGCGGATTTCGCGTCGGCAAGAACCGACCGCAAAAAGCACCGCCGCTGTATATTTTCGAGATCACCGGAAGCGACATCGAACGGACGCGAAAACCCGTCGTCGTGTTCTGGTTCGTGTCGGGCAAAAACGCTCATCACGTGGTAAATTACTGGCAAAAAAAGTTCGACCGCGGGACAAGGTTCGTCGCTTACGGAAGCTGGGAATGGGATTCACGCCGCAACACTTTTGCGTTAAATGTTAAAAAACCGGACGACGAACTCGAAATTCTGCCGAGTGCGGAAGATGCCGAAAATTTCGGTTTATTCAAAGAGTTGGTGGAAACTCACGACAGTTTTGATGAGGTCGTTGAACAATTAAAAGTTAAAAGTTCAAAATCTAAAATTAAAGATGAAGAAAAAGATGATGATCTGAGTGAAGATACATCAACGCCCGAATTAGCAATGGTTCACGTCGGGCGGAGAGTTCCGGTTTACCGCAAGTTCGGCGAGTTTCAAACAAAGCGTCTGCGTGAAATTATTTTTAATATCCTGCAAAATATAGATATTGCGACGATTGAAGAAACTCTGCCGAAGGAATTATGCGAACGGCAAAAACTCGTTTCGCGTTCAAAAGCCATCGAAGGAATTCATTTTCCGCCCGACAATTCTGACTTGAACGATTACTATACCGCTCGGAGTGATGCTCATCTGCGTTTGATATTCGAGGAATTTTTCTGGGTTTCGTTTGCACTGCAATTAAAACGCGGTGAACGCACGAAGGAACCGAAGGGAACGGTCGTCGAAATTTCGGACACGTCGCACGAACGAATTAAAAATTTACTGCCGTTCACGCTGACGAACGCACAGGATCGAGTCATCAAACGTATTTTTGATGATATGGAATCGGATTCGCCGATGAATCGTCTGATTCAGGGCGATGTCGGCAGCGGCAAAACTATTGTCGCATTTCTGGCAATGTTCGCAGCGATGGAAAGCGGTTATCAAACGGCTTTGATGGCTCCGACCGAAATTTTAGCCGAACAGCACGCACGCAATGCCCGTAAATTGTTTGAAGGAACGAATTACACGGTTGATCTGTTGACCGGAAGTTTGCGGGCAGCACAGAAAAGAAAAGTACAGAAAATGGTTGCGGAAGGCGAGATTCAAGCCGTTATCGGAACGCACGCGATTATTCAAGATGCGGTCGAGTTTGAAAATCTCGGACTTGCCGTAATTGATGAACAGCATCGCTTCGGCGTAATGCAGCGGGCGGAACTTCGGGCGAGAGGCTACAATCCCGACATTTTAGTAATGACTGCAACACCGATTCCGCGTTCGCTGGCAATGACCGTTTACGGCGATTTGGATGTTTCCGTGATTGACGAATTGCCGCCGGGACGAACTCCGATCAAAACCGTCGTCGTCGGCGAAGATCAGCGGGAAGGCGTTTATAAAGGCATTTCCCGCGAAGTAAATCTCGGGCGGCAGGTTTATATTGTTTATCCGTTAATTGATGAATCGGAGAAAATGGATTTGAAAGCCGCGACGAAAATGTATGAAGAACTGCGTGATAAAACTTTTCCCGAAATGAACGTCGGTTTGCTTCACGGCAAAATGAAACCGGTGGAAAAGGAGGAAATTATGCAGGAATTCGTCAAGGGAAATCTAAACATTCTTGTTTCGACAACGGTCATCGAAGTCGGGGTTGACGTGCCGAACGCATCCTTGATGATTATCGAACACGCCGAACGCTTCGGACTTTCACAGCTTCATCAACTACGCGGCAGAGTCGGACGCGGTGCGGAACAATCTTTTTGCGTTCTATTAGCGGGTGTAAAACGAACGGCGGTGGCAAAGGAACGATTGGGAATTATGGAAAAAACCAACGACGGCTTCCTCATCTCAGAAAAAGATTTGGAAATTCGCGGTCAGGGCGACATTCTCGGCACGCGGCAATCGGGAATTCAAACTTTCAAGATCGGCAATATTATCCGCGATCTGGAAATTCTCGAAGAAGCCCGCAAAGAAGCCGAACATTTCCTTTCCAACAAGCGTTTAACTAAGCAGACATCTCAATTGATTGAGATCGCTAAATCAGACTCACGCTTTAAGCTGGCGGGAATCGGGTAGTAAATGCTGAATAGTTAACAAATTGATACTGTAAATTTGAATATTTCGGTCGAATCTGATTAAATCTATAGTCACAGTTTCTCAGGCTCTCCAGCTTTAGGTTTTGAGAAGTGAACAAGTAGGTTTCAACTGATAAATATTTCCGAACGGATAAACTTCTCACAATTAATCACTTAATTATTATTCGTCAAACAATTCTATGACTTTAAAATTTTTTATTGGATTGTGTGAAACATTTCTCAAACTAATTAACAATTAAGTATATAAAGGTGGAATAAATGGATAATCGAAGCAAGGCATCATCACCCGATAAAACTTATCGAAAAAAGTATTACAAAAAAGATAACGACAGTTCATCGGAAAACAAAGAGGATTCTAAGCCGCGAAATAATGCATTTTCCCGTGCTAAAGGAAAATATCAGTTTCAAGACAAAAGTTTCAACCCGAAAAAGCGTTATGAAAAGCCTCAACCCGGCTCGCCGCCCTGGAAACGACAGCCCGAGTTGCCGAAAATCGTTTCCGATTTGCAGATAACCGACGGGAAGCACAGAGGCAAGTACATTCGAACCAACGCTTCACCGAATCTCAAGATGACCGCCAGAAGAATTCGTGAAACGATGTTCCGCATATTGTTCCGTAAAATCCGGGCGGGCAGATTTCTCGATCTCTGTGCTGGTTCGGGAATGGTCGGATTAGAAGCGATTTCGCGTGGAGCGTTGCTGGCGACATTCGTTGAGCGTAAGGCGAGATTGAGCAGTTTAATCAAAGAAAATGTAAAATCTCTCGAAATCAATGAAGGACACGGCGAGGTGTTTGAAGCGGAAGCCGTTCCGTTTCTGAAGAAAATGGCAAAACGTAAACGCTTCTGGGATGTGGTCTTTTTTAATCCGCCGTACGACACGAATTATGATGAAGTATTTAAATATCTTGAACGCGGAGTTTCCGTTAAACCCGGTGGAGTTCTTATTATCGAACATCACGCCGAAATGTTTTTCCCCGAAAGAATCGGTGTCCTCAAACGCTGGCGGGTGATTGTACAGGACGAAACTGCGATAAGTTTTTACAGCAGAAAACCGTAAAATGTTGAGATAAATGATATTACGAACGTGCAAAGCCGCAAAAACTACTGATGTTTTTGCGGCTTTGCGTCTTTCGGCTAAATATCGTTTAATACGGCAATGCGTATAATTGCTGGTGAATATCGCGGAAGAATATTGAAAAGTCCGGGCAATTACCAAACCCGTCCGACTTCCGACCGACTTCGGGAAACACTTTTCAATGTCCTCAATCCACGTATCAATCCGCAACTCAAATTTTTGGATTTATGTGCGGGAACAGGTGCCATCGGCATCGAAGCAATTTCGCGTGGAGCGGGATTCGTTTCGTTCGTCGATATTTCCCGCAAAACCTGCGGATTGATCGAGGAAAATCTTGATTTGTTGAGAATTCCCGAAACACAAACCGAAATCTATTGCAGTTCCGCCGTCAAATTTCTCTCGCGTGAAAAACAAAAAAGTTGGGACATAGTTTATTTTGATCCACCATACAGCGACGATTATTCGCTGATTCTAAACGAGTTCGGTGATGCTGAATCAAAAACTTTGGCGGACGAAGGTTTGTTGTTGGTTGAACATCACGCGAAGAATGTTCTGCCCGATCTAATCGGCAAAATAAGGCGTTGGCGGATAATCAAACAGGGTGAAACCCGGTTAAGTTTTTATGAAAAAAAATAGTTGCGAATGCACATAACTTTCACGATACGAAGGATTAAAATTCAACCACAGCTAATAAATTCCGTGATATTAGTGGCTTGTTTCTGCACTTTTTTATTATTATACAAATGAGTTAGACGTTTGAATTGCAACAACTTACAATTATTTAAATGAAGATTTTAGTGTGGCTCATTCTGTGTTTGATTTGGGGAACGACCTGGTTATTTATCAAAATCGGACTCGTCGATTTACCGCCGCTGACGTTTGCTTCGCTGAGATTTATCATCGCTTTGTTCGTGGTCGGTTCGATTATCTTTGTCAAAAAGATTCCGCTGCCGAAAAACCGTCAGCAATGGAAATTTCTTTTGATTACCGGCATTTTGCAGTTTTCAATCAATTACAGTTTGGTATTCTGGAGTGAACTGTATATTTCATCGGGACTTGCCGCCGTACTACAAGCGATGATAACGGTTTTCGGTTTAGGTTTGGCGGCAATTTATCTGCCCGAAGAACGAATAACGTGGCTGAAGATAACCGCTCTTATTATCGGGATCATAGGTGTTGGAGTTATATTTATTGAACAGTTGCAGGTTAATGATATTATGGCTTTTGCCGGTTGTGTGGCGATTGTCGTCGGGGCATTTGCGGCGGCTTATGCTTCTATTTTAACAAAATCAAAAGGCGGCGATCTTCATCCGGCAACGCTCGTTTTCGGTCAGATGCTCTGCGGAATCCTGCCGATAATTTTGGCGGCTCTGCTGAAAGAGGGAAGTCCCTATGCTCATAATTATTCATTGATGAGCATCGTCAGCGTTCTATACCTGGCAATTTTCGGAACAGTAACTTCCTTCTGGCTTTATTATTGGCTTCTGGACAAGGTAGAATCTACGAAAGCGATGACTATCGCCCTCGTTACGCCATTTGTCGCTGTTATTTGCGGTTCTGTTTTTCTCAATGAAAAACTTTTGCCGCAGACAATTTTCGGCGGAATTTTAATTTTAGCAAGCGTCGGATTGATCGTCTTCAGGAAAAAACTGAAAACCGTCGAACCGCCACAGACGGATTTAACGGAGGAAATTCCGATCAAATAAAAGTTTTATATATGAATTTCAGTTTTACGACAGCAGGAGAATCACACGGTAAGGGACTTGTCGCTATCATCGAAGGTTTGCCTTCGGGGTTGGCGATAAATGTTGAAAAAATAAATCTCGAATTATGGCGAAGGCAGCAGGGTTACGGTCGCGGCGGGCGAATGAAGATCGAACAGGACGAAATCGAGATTCTGTCCGGCGTGCGGCACGGGAAAACACTCGGCTCACCGATTTCCTTAATGATCGTTAACCGTGATTTTGTTCACTGGGAGCAAATTATGGCGAGCGAAGCGATTGCTGAACAACCGAAAAATCCGCGAATCGTTAAACGCCCGCGTCCCGGACACGCCGATCTTGCCGGCGGACAAAAGTTTCAAACGAGAGATTTACGCGATGTTTTGGAACGTGCCTCAGCACGGGAAACCGCCGCGAGAGTCGCGTGCGGTGCGTTCGCAAAGCATTTGCTGGAACAATTCGGCATCGAAGTAAAGTCGCACGTCGTCAAACTCGGAAGTATTCCCGCAAAGCCTCTCCATAAAAGTTGGGAAGAAATAGATGCAATTCCGGTTGATTCGATGTTGCGATGTGCCGACGATGAAATTCAAAATGAAATGATTGCATTAATTGACGAGGCAAAGAAAAACGGCGACACGCTCGGCGGAATCTTTGAAATCGTCGCCAGAAATGTTCCCGTCGGACTTGGTTCGCATACTTCCTGGAGCGAAAAACTGGATGGTCGAATTGCTCAAGCGATTATGTCGATACAAGCAATAAAAGGAGTCGAGATCGGCAACGGTGTCGAAAACGCCGGACTTTTTGGCTCAAAAGTTCACGATGAAATAACGTATCAGGACAAAAATTATAAACGGACACAAAATCGTGCGGGCGGATTAGAAGGTGGGATTACGAATGGCGAAGAACTGCGTGTGCGTGGTTACAAAAAGCCGATTGCGACTTTGCGAAAACCGTTGCGGTCAGTCGATATTGATACGAAAGCCGAAGATTTAGCGGCATTTGAACGCTCAGATATTACGGCGGTAACGGCGGCAGGAGTGATCGGCGAAGCGATGCTGGCGATGGTTTTGGCAAATTCGATGCGTGAAAAATTCGGCGGCGATTCGTTTGAGGAAATGAGGCGTAACTTTGATTCTTATACCGAATCAATTCAAAATTATTGATGCCGAAGTTACGAAAGACATCAACTGCAAATACTTTCCGGTAGTTTTAAATTAAAATTTCCGGCAATTTGACTAAGGCAAAACTTTGTAAGTCAGAACATACAAACTTTCCTGCAAGAAAAGCGAAAATTCACCTCTCGTCAGAATTTTTTCCGGCATAGATGCCTGTTTAAAATTAATCGGCACAGCATCTTCGCCGAAGATTTGCGACCAGTAAAAAATTACTTCGACGGTCGTTAGAGCTGAATCACCGTTGAATGTTTTTTGTTTGTCCGCCAATGCGATGTCATATTTGCTGAGCAGATAACCTATGGATTTGAGATATGGGTTTTTGTTGGTCAAATTCTCAAATTCATCGGCAGATTTTAAGCGATATGGATTATAATTTCTATACAGACCGATTTTTTCGGGGTTTTTAGCGGAAAACTCGGCTTTGTCTTTGAGTAAATCTAATGTTAAAAGCAGAAAATGTGCGAAATCTCCCTTAATTAAAGGAGCTTCGGCGTGAAATTTTTTATCGCCGTAACCGAATGCGATTTGGTAATTTTCGGTGAGATTTATAATCGGTTCGTAGTAATCCGAGTTTTTGGAAACATCGAGGAATTCTTCCACTTTATCCGGCTTAAAATAAATATCATTAAAGTAATAAGAAATGAAATTATAGATCATCAAAGCCTTGACACGAGCGACGCGACCATCGCACAACGTCGGCGAAAATTTTGCTTTCTGAGCGGCAGTTCGGGCGGCATTCTGTAAAAGTTCGGGTCCTTGTGTATCTAAAACCTCCAAAACGTTTCCGGTTTCCCCGACCACAGCTTGCACCTTGACCGTCCCGCCGATCCTTTCGTTTTTGGCTTGAGCCGGGTAGATGGGTTTGACGAATAAAATAACTTTACCCAACTCCAGTTTCTTGCATTTTTTTACAATAGTTCCGCCATTCAAAGTTTGCATAACTTCGACCTTACTATTTTTCTGTGCAAATATAGTTGAAGCAGGTATTATTAAAACTGTTATAATTTTAATCAATAATTTCATCGGTGTTCACATTTAGAAAGTATCAATAACGGATTTATTTTACAAAAATTAGCTGTCTGGACAACTTTCTTGAACTGGAAACTGTAATCAGATAAAAAGCCGCGTCGAGCAAATTGTTCAACACATTTGTGAGTAAGTATTTTGACCAATATAATCAGTAAATGATTAAAGCAAACACATCAAATCAATTGCAGGAAACGGAAACTCGCAGTAATTTGCTTCAGCAAATTCAGCCGAATTTCGAGATCGGCAGGAAATTGTTTAAGCCTGAAATTTATATAAGTAATGCTTATTGTGATTCGCTTTTTGAAGCCGGAATTTTTTCTCGTCTCGAATGCGAGAAGGTCAAGAATGGTCTGCAAACTGTTTTAAAACGGGCGGACTTTGATAAAAATTATTTCGATAATCCGAAGACAACTGATATTTTTGAATTTATCGACGAAAAACTTCTGCATCTGGTCGGTGAAATCGGTTTGAAAATCAGAATCGGCAGAAGTCTGACCGAACGAATCTCTACGTCCCTGAGGCTGTTGTTAAAAAGGGATGTAACTGAAATTTCCAGAAATCTGCGTCAAATTCAGGTAATCATATTGGATTTAGCCGAACCGAACTTGACCGAAAATTTTTTGATCCGGGATGATAATCAGGATTGGCAGTCGATTTTGTTCGGTCATTGGTGTCTAAATCATTTTGAAACGATTCAGATAGACCGCGAAAGAATTGATGAAGTTTGGCAGAGAATCAGCATTCTACCGATTGGAACAAACCACGGCAGCGGAACCTCTCTTGAATACGACCGACAGGAATTGGCGGAAAAGATAGGGTTTTCGTTGATTTCCACAAACAGTTTGGAAGCCTTCAGTAATCATGATTTTATGTTGGAATTCGTAAATCTTACCGCTTTGATTTCAACGAACTTGTTGCGTTTTATCAATGAAATCGACAAGTATAACAGACTAAACTTTCTTAATTACGAAAGAAAAATCACGGTTTACGAGTTTGAAATTATCAGATCGAAATTGAAAAAAATATTTTCACTCCAAAATGAACTCAACTTTAATTTTGCCGGCAAAAATTTGACTGGAAATGTCGAAATAGTCTGCAAAGCTTTAGAACTGTTTCAAAACAATATCTCTTTCGTAAAGTTTTTAATAGCAAAAATGAATCTAAACCCGGACAGTTTAAGTGAGCTTTTGCTGAATTATTTACCCGCGAAAAACGAAATTTTCGATTACTTGAGTCAAAGGGGCGAAAACATCGGAAACGCCGAAAGTAGATCGGAAAGAATCAGAAAATACTTATTTGAACTACCGTCAATAGAAAATGCGGATTTATCCGAACTTAGAAAGATTTCACCTTTTATCGAAGATGATTTTTTATCTGAAATGAGTTTGCAAAATAGCATCGAGCATAAAAATCAAATCGGCGGCACTTCGCGGGAACGTGTTACGGAAGCGTTTGAAGATGCAAAAAGTAATTTGAAACACGAAGGATAATTCGCGTTTATGCAGAAATTTACACGGAATTTGCTGACCGAATGGCGAAAATTGAAATTACCCTTGGCAGGTGAAAAAATAATTATTACCGTGTCGGGCGGTGCGGATTCAACTGCTTTAGCTTGTTCAATTTTCAATTTGGAGAAACGGTCAAAATTGAAAAATGATTTTGTCATCGCTCATTTCAATCATAATTTACGCGGTCGGGAATCAGACGAAGAATTACAGTTCGTGCAGAAATTGGCAGACCGTTTGCAATTTCAATTTATCTCGAAAACAGCAAAAGCAGGCGAGATCGGCGAAAACGAAAATCTTGAACAATCTGCCCGCAATGCCCGTTATATATTTTTTAACGAAACCGCTGAGAAAATCAATTCCCAAATTGTTTTAACGGCTCACACGAAAACCGATCAGGCGGAAACTTTTTTGCTGAATTTGCTTAGAGGAAGCGGAACGGATGGACTTTCAGCGATGAAAACTGTTCGTCCACTTACCGAAAACAGCAAAATCTTACTGGTCAGACCGTTGTTAAATTGGGCAAAACGGCACGATACAACAGGTTTCGCCGAAGCCAATAAAATTGAATTTTGCCGTGATTCGATGAATGAAGACAAAGATTTCAAGCGTGTCCGCATAAGGAAAGAATTATTACCGATTCTAAAAAATTATAATCCGAAAATTGTCGAAACATTATCAAATACCGCACAAATACTGGCTGATGAAAATGCACTGATTGCCGAACTGGTTACAGATTCCGAGAAAATACAAGAACTCATCAACGCCGAAAAACTTCCTGTAAAAACGTTGGAAAACTTATCTCTAACAATCCTCAATAAAATCTTACGAGAATGGCTTTCAATTAAAAGAGGTAATCTGCGGAATCTGGAGCTAAAGCATTTTGAAGCAATAGTCAGACTGATTTTTACACGCAAGAGCGGCAGAATCGTTGAACTTCCGAATTTTCAAATCATTTATAAAGAAGGCGGCAATCTGCATTTTGGTTATGTCGGGGTTGAAAAATAATGGTTCGGCAACTACAATTAAAGGTTGATGTTCGGAATTATTCCGAAAGAATTTAAAACAACGAATGAAGATTAACTTTCATCCTAAAAGTCGTTGAGTAAATAAGTGCGGGATTTTGAGTTTCGCACAAATGATGAAAGTTATTTTTGGAGGCTATAATTTGAGTTCAAAAGCAAAACAAGTCCTATTGTGGTTGATGATTATATTTAGTGCGATCATTGTCGTTTATTTTATTCAAAACGATAAAACGGTTGCACCGGAAGAAGTTTCGTTTAGTCAAGGATTGACTTACATCAATAATAAAGATGCGGCTAAGGTTTTAATCAAGCAGGATAGAGTCGAGATTGAAACTAAAGACAAGAAGAAATATTTCGCAACGATTGATCAGAACGACTCACCTCGTGATGCAATCCTGGCGGCAACTAAAGAAGCAGGAATTCAAGATGTTAAAATCGAGGCAACTTCGAGTGGTTTATTTTGGATTATTTTACTGAATGCTCTGCCGTTTTTACTTCTGTTCGGGTTTTTAGCCTTTATGCTGCGTCAGATGCAAGCCGGTGGGAACAAAGCACTTAGCTTCGGTAAATCAAAGGCGAAATTACTGAACAACCAGCAAAAACGAATTACGTTTAAAGATGTTGCGGGTGTGCAGGAAGCGAAAGAAGAATTAGAAGAGATTATAGACTTTTTGAAAGACCCGCAGAAGTTTCAAAAACTTGGCGGAAAAATCCCGAAGGGTGTGTTAATGGTTGGACCTCCGGGAACGGGTAAAACCCTTTTGGCAAAAGCGGTTGCGGGTGAAGCAAACGTGCCGTTCTTCTCGATTTCGGGTTCGGATTTTGTCGAAATGTTCGTCGGTGTCGGTGCATCGCGGGTGCGTGATTTGTTCGATCAAGGTAAAAAGAATGCACCGTGTATAATTTTTATTGACGAAATTGACGCGGTTGGAAGACATCGCGGAGCAGGACTCGGCGGCGGACACGATGAGCGTGAACAAACTTTGAACCAATTACTTGTTGAAATGGACGGTTTTGAATCGAACGAAGGCGTAATTTTAATGGCTTCGACGAATAGACCGGACGTTCTCGATCCGGCACTTCTAAGACCGGGACGTTTTGACCGCCGCGTTGTTGTCGGTCGCCCGGACATCAAAGGTCGTGAAGGAATTTTGAAAGTTCATACGCGAAAAATTCCGCTCGATGAAAATGTCAATGTTAACGTAATCGCTCGCGGAACACCCGGATTTACGGGGGCGGACTTGGCGAATTTGGTTAATGAAGCGGCATTGAACGCGGCACGGCTCGATAAAAAAGTTGTCGGAATGTCTGATTTTGAAGCTTCAAAAGACAAGGTGATGATGGGAGCGGAACGCAAAAGTATGGTGCTTTCCGATGAGGATAAGAAATTGACGGCGTATCACGAAGCCGGTCATACGCTCGTCGGCTTGAAAATGCCGCAAACCGATCCGGTTCACAAAGTTTCGATTATTCCGCGTGGGATGGCTTTGGGAGTTACGATGCAGTTGCCGGAAACCGATAGACACAGCCACACGAAAGAGTATCTGTCGAGTCAAATTGCAATTCTAATGGGCGGAAGGCTTGCCGAAGAACTTTATTTCGGTGATGAAAATGTCACGACGGGAGCATCGAACGACATCGAACGGGCAACCGCTCTGGCAAGATCAATGGTTTGTGAATATGGAATGAGTTCGCTCGGACCGCTGACTTTCGGTAAAAAAGAAGAACAGATTTTTCTCGGACGCGAAATAAGCCAGCATCGTGATTATTCGGAAGATACGGCGATTAAAATTGACCTCGAAGTTCGCAAAATTATTGATGAACAGTATGAACTTGCGAAAAAGGTTTTGGAGGAAAATGCCGAAGCGATGGTTCGACTGTCTGAAGCACTGATCGAATACGAAACACTCGATAGTGTGCAGATTCGTCGGGTTGTTGCCGGCTTATCATTAGATAATGATGACGAAAGCACGAGTTCGGATGATGACGGCAGTCCTCAAGAGGTGAAGAGTAAATTTAAAAAACCGATTCTTCCACCGATTACCGGCAACAATCCGGCGACCGCTTAGAAAATTTAAGATTCAAGATTCAAACATCTAAAATCGAGAATTTAGAATTAGATTTTAGAAGGCAAAAGTTAAGAGCAAATCTTACTTTTGCCTTTTTTGTTTTTAGCTTACAATTACTTGAAATGAAAGAAATCTGGCAAACTTCGGAGCGTAAACTTAATTATTCCGGCAAAACTCTGGTGATGGGAATTTTGAATGTTACGCCGGACAGTTTTTCGGACGGCGGAAAATTTGATAATTTTGAAAACGCGTTGGAGCAAGCCGAAAATCTGGTAAATCAGGGTGCTGATATTATAGACATCGGCGGCGAATCAACCCGACCGAACAGTTCGAGAGTTTCGATTGACGAAGAAACCGATAGAGTTTGTCCAATTATCGAGGCACTTAAAAAGCGATTCGATATTCCGATTTCTATTGATACATCAAAATCCGTCGTTGCCGAAGACGCGGTCAAAGCGGGTGCGGAAATAATCAATGATGTTTCAGGGTTGAAATTTGATGAACGCATCGGAGAAGTAGCAACAAAATATAAAACGGGTTTGGTGTTAATGCATTTACGGGGCGAATTTGAAACGATGCACAAACAGAAACCCGTCGAACATATTTTGATCGAAGTTGCAGACGGATTTAATAAAAGCATTGAAAAAGCAAAAAGTTTCGGTGTTAAAGATGAGCAGATTTGCCTTGATGTCGGGATCGGTTTTAGCAAAACGCTCGAACAAAATTTGGAACTTATTGCTGAACTCGATAAACTCTGTGAAAGATTCAAACAATATCCGATGTTGGTCGGAAGTTCGCGTAAGTCTTTTATCGGGAAGATTTTGAATGGCGTTCCGGCAGATCAGAGAATTAACGGCACGCTTGCCGCAAATGCGATTGCCATTTGGAACGGTGCAAATATACTGCGGGTTCACGATGTTCGGGAAACTGTTGAAGCATCGAAAATCGTTGAAGCAATCAGAAAAGAATTATGAAATTTATAAAAATATCTTTGATTTTCGGCTTATTATTTTTTGTCGTGGGATTTCGGGAATGTTATCAGCCCGTGACGAATTCCAGTCTGCCGAAATATATTAAAACCGTCGCTGTTCCGGCGTTTCAATTTGAAGCAACGGGTGCAAGATACCGCGTCGGTTCACGTTTTACCGATGCGGTCGTCAGGGAAGTTATCAAACGCGGACGCGGTGTAAAAGTTCAGGGAACACGCGACGGAGCGGATGCCGTTATCGAAGGAACGATCAGAGATTTTTCATTTTCCGGCGTACTTCTCGACAGTCAGGGACGGGCGAGAGTTTACGAAGTAACGATAACATCTGCCGTCATAATTCGTGATTTGAAACAAAACAAAATTTTATATGATAATCAAAATTTTGTATTCCGCGATTCTTTTGAATTTTCATCTGATCCCAACTCATTTTTTAACGAAGAAGATCCGGCGGTTGAACGAATGGCGAAAGCCTTTGCCGAATCGGTCATTTCGACGATTACGAACGGAATCGGCGTGCGGAAAGAGAAGGGAAATTAGAGTATTGATAAATTATAAAATAATTCTTTTATGAAAATTTTGTCAACGGATGATTTACGCAAACAATTGCGGAAAAAGGAGATCGCTCCGGTTTATGTGCTGTTTGGCGAAGAGGCATATCTGCGTGATTTAGCGGCAAAATATATCACTGACATCGTTTTGAAAGATTCAAATTTGCGGGATTTTAACGAAACGGAAATCAGCCTGAACCAAACGAATATTGCCCAGGCGGTTTCGGCGGCGGAACAAATTCCGATGGTTGATAAAAAGCGGATTGTTCGCATCACGGATGTGGCGATTTCGACAAATAAGCAGAAAAATAATATCAAAGAGGAAGACGAAAGCGTTTTAGATTCATATTTGACGCGACCTGCGGAAAGTTCGGTCGTGATATTCATCGCTGATGAAATTGACAAACGTCTGAGATTGGCGAAATTACTGCTGAATAAATGTGTAGCGGTGGAATTCAGGGCGTTGGAGGATAACGAATTAGTTAAATGGGCGAATGATAAATTTGGCGAATTGAACGCGACGGCGGATGAGAAGGCTCTGCGGCAACTGGTTGGTTTGGTTGGAAATGATCTTCGCAAACTTACTCTGGAAGTTGAAAAATTAGCCGTTGCCGCTTTGCCCGATTCGATCATCACATACGAACTGGTCGAATCACTCGTGCCGAATTCACGCAAGATTCCAAACTTCGATTTGACCGATCACTTATTGTCGAAAAATAAAATTAAAGCCTTGCAAACATTACACAAGGTTCTTAATGACGGGGCTGAACCGCTGATGCTGCTCGGTTTGCTCGGTTACAATTTTCACAGATTGTTTTTAGCAAAAGAGATGATGAACGAAGGCGTTGACCGGGGCGAGGTTTCGAAAGTTATGCGTTTGCCGTATAACAAACAGGAAGAGTTTTTGAAAACCGCCCGGCAGACTGACAGAGAAACATTTCAATGGATTTTGCAGAGACTTGCCGAAACGGATGAAGCGATCAAAACTTCGATCGGAACACCGCGATTGCAGATTGAAATGCTGATTTGTGAATTGGTCAACGCTTGAAACTCACGCAAAAAAAGAGGAAACGAACTTACTCAAGGCTCGTTTCCATTATAATTCAAAGGAGAAAACTGAAAATTCTATTGTGCTAAATCATTGACGTGGCGAGTCAAACGCGATTTATAACGAGCCGCTGTATTCTGATGCAGAATCTTTTTATTAACCATTTTGTCAATAAGCGAGATTGTCGGCAAAAGTTCAACCTGACTCTGTTCTTGATTGCCTTCCAATAAGGCGTTGCGTAACTTTGTGATTTGGGTTCGCAGACGGCTTCGGCTGCTGCGGTTAATTTCGCGGCGTTTAACATTTTGCCGCATACGTTTTTTTGAAGATTGATGATTAGCCATTAAAAAATTATTGCTCCGTAAAAATAGATAAAAAAGTGTTGTTTGAAATTCTCAAACCAATGAAACTACAAAGTATAAAACTTAACAAAATCAATGTCAAGTATTAGAAAAGTGGATTTTTCTCAACTTCAACGCGGGAAGCAAAAATATGCAGAACATCAACCAGTAAAACGATGATCGGCGGGTAGAAGAAAAATTCGAGCCGAAATGTATCGGAAAACAGAGCCGGTAGAAATGCTGAACTGACGACACCGAGAAAACTGTTAATAATCAAACCGATCAGCAAACTCATCAAAACACCGAAAATCAGAAAAGAAATCGCCGTCAGACGCGAATACGGTTTTGACTCTTCTTCCGCTTCGACAAAAAGGGAATCGTGAACGTTTATCGAAGAATACGTGTATTTTTCCAACCCGAAATGCAAGCGTTTAAGCAGATGCAAAACACCGACAATAAAAAGCGTGAGCATAATAATTTTGCCCAACATCGAAGATGTTGACCAGAACATCGGTTTGAAAACGGTAACGAATCCGGTTGAAATAAAGAGCGAAACGATTGGAAAAATAATTTGCTGTAAAGCCATTGATTCCTGCCGATCTTCTGCGATCATTCGGTCAATTATATAGTTATAATGCTTTTCGTAGATAATCTTTTTGGCACGATCCGAATACGGATTTTGCATATCGAAAAACGTATCTCCGGCAGAAAATTTCGCCCGTAACCGCTGTTTGTCATAATATGCCCGTTCCTGCGGATCACTCAAAACACGATATGCCTTAGCGATTCTTGCAAATTCGAGTGAACTTTTTTTATCACCGCCGTTCACATCAGGATGTTTTTTGCGGGCAAGGCGACGATATGCCGATTTTATCTCGGTTTGTGTTGCATCGGGTGATACTTTTAATTCTTTATAGTAATTCACTGTGATCGAAATTTGCCGGAAATTTTTTTTAGCAATTTTGTGCGGCAGAGTAAAAAAAATTACCACACAAGGAAATAATATCACAAAATAAAAACAATCAGAAGAGAAAAATTTTACTGTAAATCGTCAATTTGCAAGCTTATCGGACTTGCTCCGGCTAGTTTTACCTCGTCAATTACTTTGACGACCTCGCCGTAGCCGATTGATTTCGGTGCTTTGATAAAGACGGTTTTTTCGATTCTTTCGGCACTCGGAAGATTTACATTTTTGCTTTCACGCCGAACGTTATTTTCAAGTCTTTCATCGAAAATACGACTCAAACGACCGGATAATTCTTCCGGTTCGCTGACCGTTCCGAGTCCGTTTTCACCATTTAAATCAAGTGTCCGGTCAGGATTGATTTTGACGACCAATGTCAGAATATTCGGCTCGATTGTATCATTTGTGTCCGGTTCGTTAGGGATTTTTGCTTCAAATTGTGCGGGCGTGAGCGGCGATATGACCATAAAAATAATCAGCAGCACAAGCAAAATATCTATCAAAGGCGTTACGTTTATTTCGGGTTTCATTGTTTTTCTCCTCTTATCTAAGATTTGATAAATTAGACACCGAAAATTTTATTTTGTTCCCGAATTATTGATTTTTTATTCCAAACGCCTCAAATAAAGCCTTTGCTTTCAATAAACTTTCGGCGTATTCATCTTCAGGATTGCTGTCAATAACGATTCCGCCGCCAACATTGAAAATTGCTTGATCTTCCCGAAAAACCAACGTGCGAATCGCCACCGAAGTTTCCGATGTTCGACTAGATTCTCCATTTTCCGAATTCCATTTTCCATTTTTTATTGAATATCCGATTGCACCCATCGAGAGTCCGCGATTGACTGTTTCGAGTTCGTCAATAATCTGCATCGTGCGGATTTTCGGACATCCCGTGATCGAACCGCAGGGAAATAATGCTTTTACAATTTCGCTGTAATTTGTATCTTCTTTTAATTCACCGGAAACCGTCGAAACAAGATGAAAAAGACTTGGATGCTCTTCTAAATCGCATAATTTTTCGACAATAACACTGCCGAATTCGCAAACTCGTCCGATGTCGTTTCGCAACAGATCAACGATCATCGTATTTTCAGCAATATCTTTGTCGCTGTTTAAAAGTTCGTTTTTCAACTCCATATCTTCAGCGATATTTTTTCCGCGTGGGCGGGTTCCTTTGATCGGCGATGTTTTGATAAAATCATTCTCGACTGCAAAGAATCTCTCCGGCGAAATTGAAACGACGCAATCATTTTTGCGTTTGATAAACGAAGCGAATGGTGCGGGATGATTTTGTCGCAGGTTTAGAAAAACTTGTTGCGGTAATAAATTTTTCGGCAATTTAATGCGAAATTGCTGCGTTAAATTTGTTTGATAAGTATCGCCTTGTCTTATATATTCCTGAATTTGCTCGATCTTTTCGATATATTCAGTCTTTGAAAAATTAGATTTTACCTGAACATCTGACGTAATTTTTGCTGGTTTGAATGAGTCCGAACATAAAATAATGTTCTGCAATTGGTCAAACTTATTCTCGTTTCCGCGAAGACAAGTTTTTCCTGAATCGTAATTGTGAATAATGACACAATCGAACGCGGCAATAAAAACATCCGGTTCGGGAAATGTCGAAAGCTCCTTTGTTCGCGGTGCGACATTTTCGAGTTTTAAGCCGAGATCATAAGCAATCGTATAAAAACAGGCGAAATTATTTTCGAGTTTCGCATTAAATATCTCAAGCGTTTCTCTTGCATCGGCATTTGTAATTTCCGATATTTCAAGTGGATTTATTCCCGCAATCAAAAGATGTGAGCCGAGATGTCCGACACCGCAACTGTCGAGCAGACAGACGGTTTCAGTTTCCGCTAAACTGAGTAGTTTTGAAACTAATTCATCGGCTGAAATATTTATTTCTTTCACGTTCAGAATTTTAGCACGTAACGTAACGCCGGCATCCCGTTGACTGTCAAGAAACCGTCCCGGTTTCTGAGATTTTGGACTTTAGTCGATTTGTAAAAGCGGCGGCGGAACGCACGCCGGGACAGCCACCGGGACGAATGGCGTTATATTCTAAAAAGAAAAACTTTCTTTAGCAGGCATTTTAGCGTAAGATTACGCAAAATCAGTTCAAATTAAATTACAACAGCAAAATATGTCCACAAACAATATAGATAAATCGGGTTTGATTCGCGGACTCGGCTTGGTCGCGGCGGTTTCCTTGATTCTCGGAAATGTCATCGGGACCGGAGTTTTCTTCAAGGCGAGAGTGATGACGTGCAATGTCGGTTCGCCGACGTGGGTGATTATTGCGTGGATTGCCGCCGGATTGCTGACGCTTGCCGGAGCTTTGACTTATGCCGAACTTGCTTCGATGAAGCCGAAAGCAGGCGGCGAATATGTTTTTCTGCGTGATGCTTACGGCAAACTTCCTAGTTTTTTATATGGCTGGATGCAGATTTTTATCTCGAAAACCGGCTCGCAAGCGGCGGTGGCGGTGGCGTTTGCGATTGCTTTGAATGATTTTTTAGGCGGCGGTCTGAAACAGGTTTTATTTGAAACGACGGTTTTCGGTGCGAACTTTGAATTTACATCGCTGCAAATCGTCGCGGTTTTGATGATCGTAATTTTTACGGTGATAAATTGTGCGTCGGTCGTCGTCGGCGGACAGATCGCAACGGTTCTAACATTTGTGAAAATCGGTTTGATCGCTTTCGTCGGAATCGGTGCATTTTTATTCGTAACACAGGGCGGATTCGGTAATTTTGGTTTGTTCAATACGGGTGGAACTTGCGAAGATGTGGCAAAATCGGTTACATACGGTTCGGGCGAATATTCGTTTATGGCGGGATTTGCGGCGGCGATGCTCGGTGCTTTGTGGGGTTACGACGGTTGGAATAATCTGACATTAGTTGCCGGAGAAGTCAAAAATCCGAGCCGAAATCTGCCGCTGGCGTTGATCGGCGGAACGGCTTTGATAATGGTTTTATACATTTTCGTCCACATTGCGTATTTCTATGTATTAGACCCCACGGCGATTGCCTCGGTTTCAAAAGATTCGGCGGTGGCGAAAATAGTAGTTGAAAAATTCGTCACATTCGGTGTCGGAATTGCCGTCACGATTTTCACGGTCGGTTTAATGATCTCGTCAATCGGAACTTTGCATACTTCGATTTTAGCAGGTGCAAGAGTTCCGTATGCGATGGCAAAAGACGGTTTGATGTTCAAATCGTTCAAAAATTTATCCGCTACAAGAGTTCCCGTAACGGCTCTGATTTTTCAAGGTGCGTGGGCGTGCATTCTGGCAATAATGTCCGGTTCGTTCGATGCTCTGACCGATTATGTTATCTTCGGTTCGTGGATTTTCTATGCGTTCGTAACGTCTTCGATATTTGTTTTCCGGCGAAAATATCCCGAACTGAAACGTCCATATAAAGCGTGGGGTGATCCGGTCGTTCCGGTTTTGTTTATCCTCGTCGCAACGTGGCTTCTAATTACAACGGTGATGTCGAATCCGTCGAAATCCGCTATCGGACTCGTGCTGATTGCGTTAGGATTGCCCGTCTATTATTATTTTATAAGCCGCAACAACGGAGAAATTGAACAAGACGAAAACGATGATTAAAGACAGAAGAACAGGTTTTGAAAGACGCGGAATTAAGCGATACGCCGTCAGTATCGAGATCGAATGGGAAGGTTTGATCGGACGGCAGCAGGGAACTGTCAGCGATATAAGTTCGCTCGGATGTTTTATTTTATGTTCCGGCGAGGTCGAAAATGGCGAAACGGTTAAGCTTTTTATTCCGATTGGCGACGGAATGAAAGTTCAATATTGGGGCGAAGTCGTCAATCACGTCTTCGAGATTGGTTTCGGAATGCGTTTTATTGAGATGAACAAGGCACAACGGGATTTTATGGAGAAATTGATAAAATCTTTGTCGTGAAAAAAAGTCTGGCAAACAGAAGTTTAGCGGTTTAAATTTTCCAACGCTTCTTTTGCAATTTCTCTATCGTCGAAGTGGAATTTATCGTTGCCGATAATTTGATAAGTTTCGTGTCCTTTGCCGGCGATGATGACGACATCGTTTGCTTTTGCCTTTGAAATTGCTTGATGAATCGCTTCGCGGCGGTCGGAGTTTATCAGATACGGGCAAGCGGTCGGTTTTAAGCCTTTTTCGATTTCATCAATAATTTTGAGCGGATCTTCGGTGCGTGGATTGTCGGAAGTAACGATGACGAGATCGCTCTGAGTTCCGGCAACTTCGCCCATCGGACGGCGTTTTGTCTTGTCGCGGTCGCCGCCGCAGCCGAAGACGGTAATGATTCTGCCGTTCGTCAAATCTTTCGCCGTTTTTAGTGTGTTCAAAAGTGCGTCGTCCGAATGAGCATAATCAACGACGACTGCAAAATCGCCGTTGTGTTCGACTCTTTCAAAACGTCCCGGAGCTCCGATGCAGGTTTTTAATCCGGCTTGAATTTTGTCCAAATCATAACCCAGTTCCAACGCCGTCGCCGTTGCCGAAAGCATATTGTAAACGTGCGGTTTACCTACTAAAGGCGATGTTATTTGTCTCTCGCCGACGGGAGTTTTGAGCAAAAAGGATGTTCCTGTAATCAGCGAAACTTCGATGTTTTTTGCAGTTAAATCCGCTTTCGTATTTTGCGAAAACGTCACGACTTTTTGACCGTTTTGGATTAATTCATCTGCCAGTTTCAAACCCCATTTATCATCAATATTTATCACGGCTGAATCGGGTTTTTCGCCCAAGCGTCCGTCGAATAACTCTTTTTTGGCATCAAAATAATTTTCCATCGTGTGATGATAATCGAGATGGTCGCGGGTGAGATTGGTAAAAACTGCGGCTGTGAACTTCAAACCGTCGCACCGCCGCAGGTGAATTGCTTGCGAAGAAGTTTCCATCACCGCCGTTTTGCAGTCTTTTTCGACCGCTTCCCGCAAAAATCTTTGTGTGTCGGAGGCTTCGGGAGTCGTGCGGACGGCGGGCTGCGATTCGTCGCCGATACGGTATTCGACCGTCGTCAGCATCGCCGACTTTTCGCCGTTCGCTTCGGCTAAAGCCAGAATCAAATAGGTTGTCGTCGTTTTGCCGTTCGTTCCCGTAATTCCGACGAGTTTCAATTCTTCTGAAGGATTTCCCTGAACTGTCGCAGCAGATTCGGCAAGTGCTTTGCGGGCATCCGCGACTTTCAGCCAAACGCCCCGAAAATCTTCGGGAGCATCTTTTTCAGAAATAATTCCCGCCGCACCCCGCCGCATAACATCCCCGACAAACCGATGCCCGTCCAACGTCAAACCCTCAATCGCCGCAAACAGCGTCCCGCTTTTCGCCTGCCGCGAATCGTGCGTTACATCGGAAATAATTGTTTCGGCATCGCCAAAAAGTTCGGCATTAATCTTTTCGGCGACTTCGGCGGCTTTTAGTGTTTGAAAGGTCAATAGTTTTTCATCCTCGGAATTATTTATAAACTTTGCGAATACAAGTTTTGATTTTTTCGTAATAAATTTTACTATTAAGATTAAAGGATTTACAAAATGAAAATATTTAAACTTATTTTACTGTTGCTGGCAATCGGACTCGGTGCTTATGTTTTGCTGTGGCTTTTCGGGATAATTGCGGGTTTGTTGTGGTATGCTTTCTGGATCGGTTTGCTGGCTGTCGGGGCGGGAGTCGGTTACAAATTATTTTTGGACGGCGGTAAAGAAGACACGCCGCAACTCGAAGAAAAACGACCGACGGCGATCAGCGAATTGCAGAATGCCGACCGGACTTTAGAAGAATACAAGCGAAAATATATGCCGGAAGATAATTGAAAAACGTAATTCGTAATTCGTAATTTTTAATGTGCAGAACGAATTGCGGATAACGTCAGACGAACAACGAATTGACGCTAGACATTCAATTGATAATTCGATAAATTCAAACTTGTTGAAAATAAAACATCAGCAAAATGCCGGGGTGGTGAAATTGGTAGACACGCTAGTCTTAGGAACTAGTGCCTCGTGCGTGCGAGTTCGAGTCTCGCCCTCGGCATCTCAGAAGATTTTGGATTTTGAGATTGTGAATTGATTCAGAATCGAGAACTGCAAAATCAGAATCGGTGAAATATCAAAATCAAAATAAGTTTGCCCATTTTATCGGGCGAACTGCTTTCTTTTTTAAAAAACAATACTTTATATAATGAATACAGAACTAATAGAAATTTCCGAAACCAGCAAAGAGATCAAAATCGAGGTTTCGCCCGATGAAGTCCGTAAGGTTTATGATTCGGTCAGTAAAAAATATGCAAGTCAGGCACAAGTTCCCGGATTTCGCAAAGGACTCGCTCCGCTCGATGTGATTCGGATGCGGTTTAAGGAAGACATCAAAAACGATGTTATTCAGGAAATTTTGCCGCCGGTCGTCACGCAGGCGATTCAGGAACACAATCTCGAACCGCTTGCCGAACCGCATCTGCATTTGGACAATCCCGAAGGTTTGAAAGTCAATGGTTCCGAGCCGATAGCTTTTAGCATACAGGTTGAAGTGATGCCGGAAATTCCCCTTCCCGAATTTGAAGGATTAACCGCAACCCGCCGAATTCGCCCCGTAAATGCTGACGAAGTTGATAGTTATATTGACGAACGGCGACAGCAGGAATCAACTCTGATTCCGGTCGAAGGTCGCAAATCTGCTGACGGCGATATGGTTATCGTTGATCTCGTCGGAACATTTACCGACGAAGAAAATGCTGATCCGATTGAGGTCAATGACCTTGAAGTGCAGCTCGGCGATGAACTGATCGAGCAATCATTTTCGGAAAATCTGGTCGGTGTCGAAACCGATGACGACAAAGAATTCACGGTTGAATATCCTGCTGAATTTTCATCCCCGGCACTCGCGGGACGCACCGTTAATTACAAAGCGAAAGTCAAATCGGTCGGAAATATCGAACTGCCCGAACTAAACGATGACTGGGTGAAAAGTCTGGATGAAGGTTTTGAATCGCTCGAAGATTTGCAGAACAAATTGCGGGAAGATATGGAATTAATGGCGAAAGCCGATGCCGACAGCCGTGTGCGGAATGATTTAATCGCCCGGCTGATCGAGAAATATCAATTTGAAGTTCCGCGAGCGTTGATCGAATCGCAGGCACAGAATTTGTTGAACAATTTTGCACAGGATTTAGCTCAACGCGGGGTTGATCTTTCAAAGGTTGAACAGGATTTTATCGAAATGACATACAATCAGATGAAAGGTCAGGCGGAACGCGATGTTCGCGGGGCGATGCTGCTTGAGAAAATCGCTGAAAGTGAAAATGTTGATGTTTCCGAAGATGAAATCAAAGAAGAGATCGAAAAAATGGCTCACCATTATCGAACTTCGGTTGATGAATTTCGCCAGTCGTTGAACCAGGAAGGCGGCGACGCGATGATAAAAAATAATCTGCGAACCCGCAAAGCCGTTGAAGCATTAGTCGAAAAAGCACAAGTTACGGACGGCGAATGGATTGATGAAAATCAGCAAATGGCGGAAATTGCCGATGCTGAATCTGTAACTGTTAAAGAAGAAAAGCCGAAAAAGAAAAAGGCTCAAAAAGAAGATAGTAAAGATAAAAAGAACAAAAAGGCTGAAAAGAAAAAAGCGTAGATTTTGTGGGTTTGCATTTTTGAAGATAAATTGTAAAATTATTGATGATGGTAAAAGCCGTCAATTCTACAATTTATCTTCACTCGGTTAAACGAATTTCTTAAACAATTCAATCTTTTGGCAGTAACGAAAAAGGAAACAGAAAATTATGGCTGTAGTTCCAATGGTGGTCGAACAAACTTCGCGGGGCGAACGTGCTTTCGACATATATTCGCGTTTATTAAAGGACAGTATCATTTTTATCGGCACACCGATTGATGATCAGATCGCAAATTTGATCGTCGCTCAACTTCTGTTTCTCGAAGCGGAAGACCCGGAACGTGATATTAATTTGTATATCAATTCACCCGGCGGTTCGATCACGGCGGGAATGGCGATTTATGACACAATGCAGTTTATCCGCAATGACTGCACGACGATTTGTGTCGGACAATGTGCTTCGATGGGAGCGTTACTACTGACGGCGGGAACAAAAGGGAAGCGTTTTGCTCTGCCGAATGCCCGTGTTTTGATTCACCAACCTTCGGGCGGTGCTTCGGGACAGGAAACGGATGTTCGCATAATGGCGGAAGAAATTTTGCGGATGCGGAAAATGACTTCGCGGATCATTGCGGAACATTCCGGTCAGGATTACGATCAAGTTGAACTCGATGTCGAACGTGATCGGATTATGACTGCCGCTCAAGCCAAAGAATACGGTTTGATTGACGAAGTTATCGAACACCGCGAAAAATCGAAGTAACTTGAACTTTTTTATGACCGAAACCGTTTTGTTCGGAACGGTTTCGGTTAAACTCTCAAATACTCGCCAGGCTGAATAATTTTTTATGTCATTACTAAGACCCGAAGAAGTTTTGCGTTGTTCGTTTTGCGGCAAATCTCAGAACGAGGTCAAGAAATTGATCGCCGGACCGAATGTTTACATTTGTAATGAATGTATAGACATTTGCAACGAGATTATTAATGATGACGAAAAAACCGAAGTCAACAACGGACGCACGACTTTGCCGAAGCCTCAGCAGATTCACGACTTTTTAGACGAGTATGTGATCGGACAAACCGAATCGAAAAAACGTCTGGCTGTGGCGGTTTATCAGCATTATAAACGTCTCGAACTGATGAAAAAACGCAGTGATGTCGAGATTCAGAAAGCCAACATAATGCTGATCGGTCCGACCGGAACGGGCAAAACCTTACTAGCTCAAACATTGGCGAGATTTTTAAGCGTGCCGTTCTGCATCGTGGATGCGACGACTCTGACCGAAGCGGGTTATGTCGGCGAAGATGTCGAAAATATACTCTTGAAACTCCTGCAAGCCGCTGATAATGATCTGGAAAAAGCACAAGAGGGAATTATATATATTGACGAGATTGATAAAATTTGCCGTAAGGATGATAATCCTTCGATTACACGCGATGTGTCCGGCGAAGGTGTGCAGCAGGCACTTTTGAAAATCCTCGAAGGAACGGTCGCCAACATTCCGCAAAACGGCGGCAGAAAACATCCGCAACAGGAATTCCTGCCGGTTGATACAACAAATATTTTGTTCATCTGCGGCGGTGCTTTTGTCGGTTTGGATAAAGTCGTGGACAAACGCCTGAGGAATAAATCACTAGGATTTAAAGCTGACATTAAACTCGCGAAAGATCGGCAAATTGAAGTTGAAGAAAATTTAACACCGGATGATCTCGTACATTATGGTTTGATTCCCGAATTCGTCGGTAGAATTCCGGTTATTGGAGCATTACACGAATTGGATGAAGATGCTTTGGTCAGAATTTTGACTGAACCGAAAAACTCCCTCGTCAAACAATATCAACGCAAATTCGAGTTTGATAATATCCGTTTGAAATTTACTGAAGGAGCCTTGAAAGCCATTGCACATCAGGCTCACGAACGCAAAGTCGGGGCGAGAGGTTTGATGATGATTCTCGAAGAACTGCTGCTCGAACCGATGTATATTCTGCCTTCGCAACAGAAAGTCAAAGAATTGACTATTACGAAAGATGTTGTTGAACGCAAAGTAGTTCCGTTTGGAACTGTCAATAAAAAAGAAGCGGCTTAAAGTTAAAGTGCGGATATTCTGTCCGCACTTCATTTATTTTCTAACTAAATTTTCAGTGTATAATTCCTTATAGACCTGATAATTTCCCATTACCTTGAAAACATATTGTTTTGTTTCTGAAAATCCGACTTCGGACGCGAAAATCGCCGCGTCTTTCGGCTTGGTGCGTTCAAGCCAACGGGCGGCATTATCTTCACCGCCGTTGTAACTTGCCGCGATTGCTTCATATAAACTGCCGAATTCAACTTTTAATTCAGCAATATAAACACTTCCAACAGCAATATTTGTACCTGGATTATAAAGATCGGTCGCTTGTAAGTTCACAAAACCCGCTTCTTTATTGTATTTGAGAGCCGTATCATAAGTCAGTTGCAAAAGTCCGCGAGCCGCCGCCGGAGATTTGGCGTTTGCCTTGAAACTTGATTCCTGTTTCATAATTGACAAGACAAATCGCGGATCAATGCCGCGTGATTTCGAATACCGTAACAATTCATTACGAAATTTGACCGGATAGCTTCCGGAATTGCGTCGGCTTTCGGTTTGCATCTGTGTTTCTCTGCCGGATATATTTCCGCCCAATCCGGCGATTCGTTCGGTCGCCAAACTGCCGAAATACGATGAAGCCGATGCCGGAATTGAATAATAAGTGCTGATTGCATTCGGTTTTTCGCCTGATTTTTCATAAGCAAAACCTTTTAGGAATTTTACTTCAAATTCATAAGCCATCGAGCCGGAAAATCTATTCAATCTCAATAACTCATCCGCGGCGGCGATTGCCGAACCCCATTTTTCCCGATAAATTTCCATTCTAAGCCGGGCGTGCAGAGCATTTATCTCCGCTTTTTGCCCGTCGAAACGCTTGCGGGTTTTGTCCACCCAATCGTTCGCCTGATCATATTCGCCTGCTTCACGATATGCGTCTAAAATATTTAAATAAGATGATTCGATGCGTTTTCCGAACGGGAACATTACCGTATATTGCTGATAGGTATTCGCCGCTTCGAGATTTTTTCCTAAGCGAACGTAGCAAGCACCCTTGTAAGCCAATCCTTCCTGCCCGTCGAATGTTGAAATATAGTTTTTCGTTAATTTATCGAACCACGAAATCGCTGTTTCATAGTTTCTTTCCCACATATTCGAGCGTCCCATTCCGAACAGTGCCGCCGGAATCGCCCCATCATCGGGATAATTATTTATAATTTTCTGCCAGTGTTCGCGGGCTTCGGAAAAGTGCCTCTGCGACATATACACGTCAGCTCTTTTCAAATGAACGCCAACCGGCATTAAATTTAAATCACCGGCAGTATTACGGCTATTGCGATCTTCGGCTGAAACCTTCGCTAAATCAGCATCGGTGTAATTCTGAGCAAAAAGACTCGTCGAGCAGAGAATAAATAGTGCAGTAACTAAAAAAATTTTCTTCATAATGATTAGGCGGGAAGAGGATTTGGTTTTGAACATCTTAACAGTCTTTTAGACGAATAAAAAATCTAACGAGTTGTAGAAAATATCGAAGATTAGCAGAGAGAGAGAGAAAAAAGAAATGAATCGGATATTATTAAGGGGATTAAAATCCGATTCATTTCTTTTTTGAAACGTGGGAGAAAAGGGTTTACTGAACCCTTACGGCGATACAATTTAGCAACCGACTATAAAAGTATTATGCCGTATTTCTATCAAAGCGAGGTTTCTACTTGGATATGTAAATAATTGAAAAGACGTTACACAAATATTTTCATTTATTGCAAAAATAATTTACGCTTCGGTAAACATTGGTCTGAAACATCAAATAATAAATTGATTTACAAAAAACGAATGGGTTGTATAGTTGAATAAATGGCATTGATAATTTATTTTTGAAACGCTATCGTGGTAAAATCTTAACCGAATTGACTAAACAAATATGGAGCAATAAATGAAAATAGCATTAAATGGTGCGACAACGATGCACGCTGATTTGGAAACTGACATAAAAGCTGCAAGTGAAGCAGGATTTGAGTTTATCGAAATTTGGGCGGCAAAACTAAGGGAGTTTTTGAAAAAAGGGACGACCGGAGATTTGAAAAAACTTTTAATTGATAACAAAATTGAACCATATTCAATAAACTCAATCGAACACATCACGTTCAGAACTCCCGAAGATTATGAAAATATAAAAGTGGAATGTGCTGAACTCAGCAAAATCGCGGGTGAGATCGGTTGTCCGTATGTCGTCGTCGTGCCGGGAAAATTGCCGGATGACGCGACGAAACAGGAAATCATTGATGAATCCGTCAAGGTTTTGAACGAACTCGGGGACATTGCCGAAAGTCACAATGTTTCATTAGCTTTCGAGTTTCTCGGACAGACCGATTGCTCGGTGCAGACACTTGATTTGTGTAATGAAATAGTTGAAAAGGTTGACCGCAAAAACATTGGAAATGTGCTTGATACTTTTCACTTTTACGCCGGAAATTCGAGTTTTGAAGCAATCGAAAAAATGAATCCCGACAAATTATTCATTTTTCACATTAATGATGCCGAAAATTTATCGAAGGAAGATTTAACCGATGCTCACAGACTTTATCCGGGTGAGGGAATTTTGCCGATCAAAGAAATCAAGGCAAAATTCGACCAGATCGGTTATGACAAAATGGTTTCAATCGAGATTTTTCGTCCCGAATATTGGAATGAAGACCCGTTCGAAGTTGCAAAAAAAGCACGAATGGCAACGATTAAAGTTTTAGGATTAGAAAACTCCAAAACCGAAAGTGTTTAAGGACAATATGGATAAAGTAAAGATTGGAATTATCGGAACAGGTTTCATCGGCAATGTTCACGGGCGGATTTATGCAGGAATGGAAAATGCGGAAGTGTCGGCTCTGTTCGATATTATTCCTGAAAAAGCCTCGAAAACTTCACGTTCAATCGGCGGAAAAGTTTGCGAATCGCGTGATGAATTGTTCGATAATTCCGACGCGGTACTGATTTGCACGCCGAACAAAACGCATATCGAAATTGCAACGGACGCGGTTGCACACGAAAAGCACGTTTTTTGCGAGAAACCCTTTGCAATTGGAATTGACGATGCCAAAAAATTGCTTGAAACGGCAAATAACGGAAAAGGTGTTTTTCAAGTCGGACATAACCGGCGATATGCTCCCGTTTATGAAAAGTTGAAAGATTTGCTAATGGAAGACGAGCCGCACTCGGCACATATCAAGATGAACCGCGGCGAATTAGTCAATCCGATTTGGACGGGCGATACGAATATTACGGGCGGATTTTTGTATGAAACAACTATTCATCTGTTCGATATGATGCGGTTTCAATTCGGGGAAATCGCTGAACTTGTCGCTTACGGTTCACAGCACGAATATCCTGAGTTAGACGAATTTTCGATAATCTTCAAATTTAAAAATGGTTTTCCCTGCACGTTTGCTTCGTCATCCGATGCCAGTTGGCATTTTCCGTTTGAACGCATCGAAGTTTTTTGTCATCACCGGACGATTATCACGCAGGAAATGGAGCATCTGATTGACTCACGCGGAATGGACGCAAATTTTGAAACGCTTTCGTGGGCAATGACCGAAAAAGAAGATCGTTGGGGTTATGTGCAGGAAGATTTGGCGTTTATAGATTCGATTTTGGAAGGAAAAGAGCCTCCGGTTACAGCGTTTGACGGTTATAAATCGGTCGAACTCGTCGAGTCGGTTTATGAGGCAATCAAAACGGGAGAGCGAGTCAAATTCTAGAATTTACTTGAACAACATAAATTAGTTGTTCATCATCCGGGCATATTCATTTTTCACAATTCTGTAACATTCACACGAAAAGTCCTCTAATCCATCGCGGTCGATTATCGTGATTCTGCCGCGTGAGTTTGTAATAAATGCCGCACTCTGCAAATTTATTATTTAACATTATGCGGAAAAGGTCGTGTTTAGTTGGTCTGAATTTACACACAGAACATCCATCAAATTTTATTTTACGAGAGTTTTTTAATCGTAAAAATGAGTTTATTGAGATCGTCAGGTTTAACGAGATAATCTGTTACGCCGTTATGAAGGGCGATCTGCCGGTCGAAACTATCTGCGATCACAGTATAGAAAAGAATCGGCGTTTGCGAATCGGTCACTCTGATACTTCGACAAAGTTCGATTCCTGAAATTTTCGGTAGATTATATTCAAAAATAAATAGGTCAAAATTTTCAAATTCGATACTTTTCAGAGCTTCTTCGCTGGAAGAAAGTCCGACAAAATCAACATTCCGGGTTTCCTGAAAAAGCATCAATCCAACCATTTCGCAGCATTCTGCGGTGTCAACATAAAGTATTTTTGAATTTTTTTGTTTTTCCATATATTTATCTCGACAAAACCTGTTTAATCTAAAAACTTCGGTCTATCGAGTGTTTTGAATGAAAAATCGGGTTATGAAAACGAAGTATATAAACAAATTTTATTGAGTACTGTTAGGCAGATAACATACACCTACAAAAATTTATTGTAATTTAGTAATCAAGTTGTTAGGTTTTGACAGGAGTTTTGTCTCACTGCAACACGACTGATTCGTAATGATTTATAATTTATTACTAAACTTAATAGTGGCGTAGAGATACGCAGATCAAGGGGAATAAAAAGGGTAAGTTTTAAGTAACTTACCCTTTTTATTGTATTTGAGATTTTATATACTTCAAGTTAGGATCAAGTTTCTATAAAAAAACGAAACTCACGGGCAAGATGTCCGCCGTCCGACGGATTGAAATATTTTGTTTATTACTGAATCAGTGCTACGAAAACTTTTTATGTTTCAGATACGTTATAATATCAGTCAAGCCGAATCAACTTTTTTCGAGAAAATGTATTACTTATGATTCAATGTCAAAAATGCGGACAAAACAATGCGGTCGGGAGTAATTTTTGCCGTTTCTGCGGGATTAAATTCGATCAAATGCAGGAACAAGAGTCCGTAAAATACGATCAAAATCAGCGTCGTCCATATTCTTGGAAAACTGATGAAATTAGTATAGATGAAAAAAGTCAGAATCGGACGGCTCAGATTAACCGCGTCGATCCGTTATTAGGTCAGCATCAAAACACGAATCAGCCAATTGTCTATCCGACAAATCCTGAAATCGGCAATCGGCAGTTGCAGCCGCAGTATCAAAATACACTTTCGACCGGTTATCACTGTCCATTTTGCAATACGAATGCTTTGCCGATAGTCGTCAAAAAAGTTTCTCCGACTGGTTGGGCGGTTTTTACGGTGTTATTAATAACTACTCTGATTTTTTTCTGGATCGGTCTGCTGATTCAGGAAGAAAGAAGAATCTGTCCGGTTTGCAATATGAGAGTTGCCTGATTTCGTATTTAGTATTTGTTTTTCCGGTAATAATAACCTTTTGGATGCTCGATTTTAACTTCAGGATTTGTGCTGATAATCTCTAATTTATGATAACCCTTTTTCATATGCGTTGAGAGATATGTCAGTGCGAATTGCCGATTCAGGGCTAAACCGAGATCACGAAAAAACGGCTCGAACGAAATTGGTGTGATAGTGCCTTGAAAAAATGCTCGTCCGCCCGTGTAATCAGCTAATTTATCGAGTGAACCCTGTCCGTTAAGAATCAATCTCGAGTTGCCGTCTTTGGTATATGTTGCGGCAGAGTAAAATGAATAAACGGCAATTCCGCGTTTTTGTGCCGATAAAATCGCTTTGTCCAACTGCAAGCTGAAATTCGGGGTCGAATCATCGAATCCGCCGGAAACGTCCAAACCATCCGACACAAATAACACAGCACGTCTTCCGGCGGGCGAGCCGTCGAATTTTTTTACCGCATCTTCCAGTCCGTCGTAAGGGCTTCGCGGAGCAACCGCAGAACTGCCGATAATTATGCGGATCGAATCCGCCGCTTCCTGCAAATCCTTCGTGAATTTTTGCCTGACCTGCAAACTTCCGCCGCGAGTATAAGCGACCATTACCCGCGAACCTTGCGGCAGATTTTTGATAAATTTCTTAATATCACTGAGTTGCAAATTAACTTGGGAATCAAGATCATCCTGAATTAAAACAGCCAATGAAAGCGGCGTGTTACTGACACTTTTGATTGAAAGAATCTGTTGCTCATCCTTGTCTTCCCTAACGATAAGCTGTCCTGCTTCGACGAATTCCGAAACTTTGCGTTCCTTTAATTCTTCGTCCGTGAAAATGGAAATAGGAACGGTCATCGTCCGCACATCCTGTCTGACCGCCTGCATTTTGCGTCCGTCATTATCCTGCCCGAAAATGAAATTGGAAAATAGGAACAGTAGAAACAAAAAAGATTTCGGGCGTAATAGTTTTTTGATAGACATAGGCACTTATTTTTTGATAAAGACAATCTTTTCTTTTGCGATACAAGAGATTACAATTCTAACTTTACAATAAGATGCAGGCAATTTGAATTACGTTTGTAATATATATAGAGTTATTCCAAAATATGAGCGATTTAATTTCAATCAAGAACGAAATTACGAAACTGGACGAAAAAAAAGACCGGCGATTAAGGGCGGCAGCGGTTGCTTTGCCAATCGGTTTATCGGTTGTTCCCGCAACAATTTTGTTTGTATTGTCCTTTATTTTCGGCACGACACCGCCGGTTGCCTTTTTGTTTTTGGTTTCCGCTCTGATTACGCTGATCGGCGGACTTATTATCGGCGGTGCGGGGTCAATCGGAACTCTGATGTATCGTTCAAAGTGGTTGAAGGAAGTCCGCGAACGGGCGGCGTTAAACGGAATCAAGGCGAAGGATGTCGAATGGTTCAGCAACGAGATGAAAACCGAAGAAAAACTGGCGTTGAAGGAAATCAAATCGAAAAACTTACTGCTCGCCGATGCGTATCAGGAAACGCTTGCATCGCGTCTGACGGCGACGAGAATCGTCAAATCCACCAAAAAAGAACTTCTGTTTGCCAAGAGACGGCAGAACAAACTGAAATATCTGAAAAGTGCCAAGGTCGAGGATTTTAAGAAAGAAATTGATCGTGATATTTCCAATCTTTCGAAAATCAAACTCGAAGCGGACGAAATGCTCGTCGAAGCCGCATCGCGTCTGCAAATGATTGAAGCCGCATCACGTCGCGGAACAGAATTAGCCGGAAATGAAATGGCTTTGAAAAAACTTACCGCCAGAGCCGAACAGCTTCCGCTGGCATTGGAAGCCGCAAAAATGGAAGAAGAAAACCGCCGCGAAATCGTTCAAGAAATCGAAGCGGAATTTGATAAAAGCGAAAATATCGAATCGTTGGAAGAGTAAGTGCAAAATTGATTTAGTCGTTTATTTCAATTCGCAGTCTTTTAATTTCATTAGCCTTGCCCGTTTTTTCGTCAATATCAATGACAACGCCGCAAATCCAGACGTTTCCTTTGGCGTGAGCGGCACGTTTTGCCGGAAATTTCGTGAATCTTTGAATCACATCCTTTTTGTCCATTCCGATAACTCCGGCATAACTTCCGGTCAAACCCAAATCAGTAACATAAGCCGTTCCGCCATCGAGAATTCTTTCATCCGCCGTCGGAACGTGGGTGTGCGTGCCAACCACGGCGGAAACTCTGCCGTCGAGGAACCAACCCATCGCGTATTTTTCCGAAGTCGCTTCACAGTGCATATCAACCAGCCGAATTTTTATTTCATCAGGAATAGATTTGACCGCCGCGTCTGCAATCTGAAACGGATCGTCAACATTCGGGGGCATAAAAACTCTGCCCAATAAATTTAAAACGGCGACTTGAAAACCGTTGACTTCGCCGATAAACAAACCCGTTCCGGGAGTTCCCGGCGGATAATTGGCGGGGCGAACCAGTTTTGGGTTTTTTTCGATGTATGAAATTACTTCACTTTTGTCAAAAATATGATTTCCCGAAGTCATTAAATCTATCCCGCTTGCAAACAGTTCTTCGGCAATCGGCGGCGTGATCGAAAATCCGCCGGCAACATTTTCCGCGTTCATTAAAGCAATATCTACCGCGTGTTCAGCCTTTAATTTCTGAATATTATTTAAAACAGCACGCCTTCCGGGACGTGCAACGACATCACCGATCATTAAAACTTTCATAATTAAAAAAGTGGAGAATTAGGAGTCGAGAATAAAGAGCGAATACCAAATTGTAGATATATTGAACTACTTATCGAAAAAGAATTAGGCGGAAGAGAACCGAAAAGCCGTCTAAGAACAATTGAATTGAACCTGTAAATAAACAGGTGGGTGGCTTTCTGCCTGAATGTAAATTCAAGCGTCAAAACCATAGTCTATGGCAATCAATAACCTTGAAAGATTGCACCGAAAACGGCATTAGCCTCCCGTTCTTCAAGTGTTGGCTCAATATATGTAATGTCTTATAACGAACTTTCCAGTAAAGTTCTTTCGCCTATCTATGATTATAACATATCGGCAAGTTACTCAAAATGAAAAAGCGAACAAATTGGATTTGTTCGCTTTTTTTAACTATTCGAATGTTGAATTATTGTTCGGTTTCCAATTCCTGCGGTGCGGATTCTTTAGATTTCAAAACCCGGTCGAGCAAATCCGTGCATTCAGCACTTCTCGATGCCAGTTGAGAATCGCTCTGTTCAACTTCCGCTTTGAGCCGATGATGTTCATCGGCAATATGCAGAGCCGCCAGAATCGCTACTTTTAATGAATCAACCGTCAGCGTTCCGGAAGAAATTTCACGCATTTTTTCGTCAACATATTCCGCCAGACGCATTATATATTCCGTATCGCCGTCGGAGCGGATATTGTAAGTTTGATTATAAATTTCAACTCTGATTGATTGGGCAGGTTCTTTAGAATTTTCGGTGTTTGGAATCATTATTAGCTTATCCTTGCCGCAAAACTTGGCTAACTTCGGGTTCGATGACAGTGATCGCATCAAGCATCGCCTCGATTTTCAACTGAATCGCATCGCGTTCGCTCATCAACTCCTCGACCTTATCTTCGAGTCGTGATTTTTCGTTTAAAAGAGTGCTGACCTCGTGCCGCAATGAAGTAGTTTCTTTTTCAAGAGTTTCCTTTTCTTCACGCATCTTTTTGGCAAATTCAATCGTCAGGTAAATTTTGTCTTCAAGATGTGAAAATTTTTCCATACCAGTCAGTCCGTTCATTAATTTCTCCACAAAATAATGTTAAAGTTTTTTGATTATGTTTATTTTTGAGCAAAACTTCAAGTAAAATGTCAACAAAACGAAATTATCTTTGCCCGACACCGAGATTTGACTTCAGGGCGTGCAGTATATTTTGATGGATTTCTTCGACTTCTTCCTCGGTTAAAGTTCGTTCATCGGAACGATATTCAAGCCTAATCGTTATCGAACGTTGATTATCCGCCATTCCTTTTCCCTCAAACACGGTGACGAATCCGACCTTCCGGCAAAGTTCAAAGTTGTGCGACTTGATTTCCCGACGTATATCTTCAAAGTTCAAACTGCGTTCCGTTAGCAGCGAAACATCGCGAATAATTGCCGGAAACTTCGGCAACGATTGATAAAATGCCGGTTCTTCAGCGTTGGAAAGAAGTTTTTGCAAATCAACTTCGGCAACGTAAACGGGTTGTTTGAACTTATATGCTGCCGCAATTTCGCTGCTCAATTTACCGATGGTACCGACACTTTCGCCACCAAACTGAACAGTTGCGGATTGACCGTTTTGCAGATGTTTGATGCATTCGGACGAATATTCTAAGTCAGTTAATTTTACGGCATTCAAACTCGTGTCTAAAGCACCTTTTAAATCATAAAAATCCATCTGCCGCGTTGTTTGAAGTTTTTTCTCGAATATTTCGTCGCCGGTCAGCACCAAACTCAGCAGCTCTTTTTCAAGAGGTAAATTATCTTCGTCGTCGGATTTTGCAAATACTTTTCCGATCTCGAAAAGTTTGACATTTTTGTTTTGTTGGTTGAAATTTACCTGAAGGGCTTTCAATAAACCCGATAAAAGACTTGGACGCATTCGCACCGCACCCTCGATGATCGGGTCTTTGATGGTTATCAGATTTTCTTCAACATCTTCGGCGGTTAATCCGGGAACGAATTCAAACATATCATCGAACTTTGAATCAATAAAACTATATGAAATCGCTTCGTCAAAACCTAAGGTCGAAAGCACCTGCCGCAGCCGTTTTTTGCGATCTTCAGCCGGTTGATATTCGCCGGAAGAAAGGGCGTAGGGAAGTTCTTCGCCGATTTTATCGTAGCCGTAAATACGAACTACTTCCTCGACCAAATCTTCATCAATCGCCAGATCGTGCCGCCACGTCGGACTAATGTATGTGTTTCGGTCGGTTTTGGTAATTCCGAGTTTTGCAAGAATTCCGTCAATTTTCGTCTGTTCAATATTTAAACCCGAAAGTCTTTTAACTTCGGCTTGCAGATCTCCGCTTTTTATCTCATTTTGAATGTATTGATTTGGATAAACGTCGATAAATTCGCCCGCCGTTCCGCCGGTAAGTTCGCAGATCAATTCGGTCGCACGATTCGAGGCGTTGATCAGGTTTTCAATGTCAACACCGCGTTCAAAGTGATAACTGGCTTCCGTCGTGAGATTTAATTTATTCGAAGTTTGGCGAATATTATCAGCATCGAAATAGGCGACTTCAAGCAGAACGTCGGTTGTGTTGACACTAATTCCCGAATCGAACCCGCCCATTATACCGCCGACCGCAACGGGTTTTTCCGCGTCGCAGATCATCAGCATTGTATTGTCCAATTTGCGTTCGACTTCATCGAGTGTCGTAATCTGTTCGCCCGTAGCTGCCCGGCGAACAGTTATTTTTTTTCCCTGCAATTTTGCAAAATCGAACGAGTGCATCGGTTGTCCCAACTCGTGCATCACGTAGTTAGTTATGTCTGCAACATTATTGATTGAGCGTTCGCCAATTGATTCGAGCTTATCAACTAACCATTTCGGCGAATCGGCGATTTTCACGCCGTTGATAATTCTTGCCGTAAAACGTCGGCAAAGATCGGAATCTTCAATGGTTACGAGATTTTCAGTGATGCTTTCCTGAGGTATTTGCGGGTAGTTTCTTAATTTGAGTTGACTGTCGGAAAACGCCGCGATTTCTCTGGAAACTCCCAAGTGCGAAAGGCAGTCGCCGCGGTTTGAAGTCGTTTCAATATCAAGGATCGAATCGCCTCCGACCTCGTGCATTCCGTCCAATTCCAAACCGATAAGTGTTAATTTTTCCGCTAAATCTTTTGGACTGAGATCAATTTCTATTAAGTCCTGTAACCATTCGTAACTAATTTTCATAATTAATTTTAACCTTTTGTCAGATTAGTCTTCAACATACAAATAACTGCTTTTTGCAAAGGTTTATGTCAAATAAATAAGTCGAAACCGACATTAACTTTAATCTAATGCAGATTTCGACTTGTGTAAATGCTCGTTTGAAGTTTTTGAGGATCAGGCGACACTCAGACGTTTTTCTAGTGATCTTTCGTAGAAAACTTTTCTTTCAGAATAGACGGTTTTTATGAAAGCGTATTCATCTAAAATCTGTTTGATAGTTATTTCAGTGGATTTAGTCTGGTCGTTGTCGGCGAATTTTATCAGATTCTGACAAATTACCGGTAATCTCGTTGCTCCCATATTTGATGAACTTCCTTTTAATTTGTGGGCTTCTCTGGCAAGTTTTTGCATATCCGGTTCATTAATATCGAAGTTAAGTTCTTCAATAATATTGCCGGTGTCAGTTAAAAATAAATTTATGCAGTCCAACACGACCTTAATTCCACAAACTTCATCCAGTTCGTCCAGCCTGGTTTCGATATTTTTTACTTCTGAAACATTTTCATAAGATTTTCGCTGTTCATCCGATTCAACGATTTGATTGACTTGTGCTTCAAGATCATTTCCGGTATGAGAAAATTTCAGCCAGTATTGCAATTTTTCTGAGAGTATTTTTTGCTTGGTCGGTTTGCTGATGTAATCGTCCATTCCTATCGCCAGACATCTTTCGCGGTCACCTTCAATGGCGTGGGTGGTGACGGCGATAATCGGAGTGTAGGCGGAGGTTTCCGATTCACTTTCTCTGATGCGAATGGTTGCGTCAAAGCCATCCATCACCGGCATTTGGCAATCCATTAAAATAACTGAATAATCCTTCAACTGAAGTGCATCGAGAACTTCCTTTCCGTTCTCGGCAATATCAACATCATAACCCAATCCGGCGACCTGATTTAATATAACCTTCTGATTAACCGGATTATCTTCGGCAATCAATATACGAATATTGGCTGCGGTTAAATTATTCATAGCGGGAATTACCTTTGACTTCTGAATTTGAACTGAATCATACTTTTGGTCAACTGTATGTTCTACGTTTTTCCGCGAATCGAATATTCGGTTGACTACTCTGGACAAAGCCGTGTTCAGCACCGGCTTATTTACGAAATAGTTTAAACCGAACTGTTTTGCTTTAGCAATTAAATGTTGATCCTGTCCGGCTATCATCATAACGATTTCCATGTTTCTCAATGAAATATCTTCTCTGATACGGGATGCAGTTTCAAATCCGTTGACTTCGGGCATTGCCGAATCAATAAAAATAAGCTGAAAATCTTCACCGATATTTTTCGCCGTTTGCAGAAATTCAAAGGCTTGTTTTGCTGAAACTGCATTATCGGCAAGCATTCCAAGAGATTTTGCTTGATACATTAAATTATCCCGCTGAGATTTTTTATCATCAACGAACAATACTCTGAGGTTTTTGAAATTTTGCTGATTGAGATTCGTCTGCCTTTTTTCTGCGGCGGCTTCGAATTCAGCGGTAAACCAGAAAGTCGAGCCTTTTTGAGTTTTGCTTACGATACCGATTTTTCCGTTCATTAGCTCGACCAACTGTTTTGAGATTTGCAAACCCAATCCGGTGCCGCCGAAATTTCTTGAAATCGAAGCATTTGCCTGTGTAAATGGAGTGAAAAGTAATGACTGAATGTTTTCGGCAATTCCGATACCGCTGTCTTTTACTGCAAATTTCAGCACCGGATGAGGTGAATACCGTTCAAGTTTGACAGAAATAATTATCTCGCCTTCATCGGTAAATTTAATTGCGTTACTAATCAGATTGGTTAAAATCTGCCGCAATCTGCCCGGATCACCGATCAGCACACACGGAACTTCGCGGTCAATTAACAAACAAATTTCGATTTTGCCGGATTTTAGTTGCCCGGAGAACATTGAAAGAGTTGACTCGAATATTTTCGTGAGATCAAATTCGACTTTTTCAAACGTCAATTTTCCCGACTCTAATTTGGAAATGTCGAGAATATCATTGATAATTTTGAGCAGAGCATCGCCACTATGTTGAATTGTTTCGACATAATCGGCTTGCTGTTCATCCAACATTGTTTTGAGAAGAAGATCGGAAATACCGACTATGCCGTTCAGCGGCGTTCGAATTTCGTGCGACATATTGGCAAAAAATTCCATTTTGGTCTTGGCATTTTCCAAAGCATACGTAGAAACGTCGATAATATCGCTCTCAATATTTTTCTGCTTAGAAATGTCGCGGATTACAGTTGAGTAATTCTCGACCTCGCCGTTTTTATTTTTGTGTGAAAGTATTAGTTGCGAAGTCGGAACTTCCTTATTATCAACAGTTT
>JBGTGO010000030.1:0-319946 GCA_041746675.1 Pyrinomonadaceae bacterium
TTATGGTGAAAGTTACGTCTATGAATTTCAGAAATTTAATAAAAAATGGAAAATATCTTCGACTAAAAAACACTATATTAGTTCATAAATTTTAGAATAATTATATGCAATTTTCATTTGATAAAAATATAAACGAGATAGCGGAAAAGGTTGAAGCGGATAAGCGTTTGACCTTTGATGAGGGGATGGCTTTGTTTGCGACTGAAGATTTGAACGGGCTTGGCAAACTGGCTGATTTTGTGCGTCGGGAGAGGCACGGGAAGGATACTTATTACAACGTCAACCGGCATTTTAATCACACGAATATTTGTGTGGCGGATTGTAAATTCTGCGGGTTTTACAGGCGTGCGAGGCAGGATGATGCTTACACGCATTCGATTGATGAAGGCATCGAGATCGCCCGCACAGCCGTTAATGAAGGGGCGACGGAACTGCATATTGTCGGCGGTTTGAACACAAAATTGCCGTTTGAGTATTACACCGATCTGTTTTCGTCTTTGAAACGTGAATTTCCGAAACTTCATCTGAAGGCTCTGACGATGGTTGAACTCGATTTCTTTGCGAGATTTTACAAAATGTCGGACGAAGATGTTATCGAAAAACTGGCGGCGGCGGGAATGGATTCGTGTCCGGGCGGCGGTGCGGAGATTTTTGCCGAACCGACTCGTTCGAGAATCTGCGACCACAAATGCGATGGCGACAGATGGCTCGAACTTGCGGGCAAAGTCCATAAACACGGGCTGAAAACAAATGCAACGATGCTTTACGGACACATCGAAACCATCGAAGACCGCGTTGACCATTTCGTCAAACTGCGTGAACAACAGGATGACACGGGCGGTTTCCAATGCTTTATTCCGCTCGCTTTTTACCCGAAAGGCACGGCACTTTCAACCTTGCCCGGACCTGATGCGATTGATAATTTGAAAACCATCGCCGTTTCGCGTCTGATGCTCGATAATTTCGACCACATCAAAGCATATTGGGTGATGCTCGGCAAAGACGTTGCCCAAACCGCACTCCATTTCGGAGCCAACGACCTCGACGGGACAATCACCGACGGCGGCGAATTAACACACGCTTATGCCGACGAAGGCGATGTTAAAATGACGAAAGATGAATTAATTACGATGATCGAAAACGCAGGTTTCGAAGCGGTTGAGCGAGATACGGTGTATAATCGGGTTGAGAAAGCTACGGTTTAAGAAATGAAAATTTCAACTGACATTTTTATCCCGCCAATTGTTCCCGACAGAACACATTCGGTGCGTTTGCAGTTTGAATTTGATGATAAATCAAACGAGTTGACTATTGGTGAATTTTGGAATTTTTGTAGTCAAAATGATAAGTTGCAAATCGAATTGGTCAAGAAAAATGAAATAAAAATAACTTTTCCGAGAGGTTTTGAATTTAGTCAGAAATCATTGGAAATTTTGATGCAACTTGGCAGTTGGGAAAAAACTTATCAAACAGGCAAATGTCGTGATTATTCATTAGATATAAAAGCAAATGGAAATGTTTCTCTGAAACTGGAAGAAACCCGTAAAAGAAAAGCCAAAAATATAAACACCAAAATAAAACCACAGCAAATTAAGCAATTGTTAAAGAGTTTTGAAAAAGCAAATTTCTTTCAACTTCAAGATGAATACACAAATGGAGATATTTGCAAGATTCGTGCAACCGATCAATCTACTGAAATAATTTCTATTCAAATAAATGGCAAGAAAAAAAGTATTGAGCATTATTTAGGTTGTTATATAGATGAAAGAGAAATCATAACTTCACTACTTAATTTGGGAAATAAGATTGATGAAATAGTTAGAACAAAGCGTTGGGTTAGAAAACAATAACTAAAGTCATTATCGAAAACGCAGGTTTTGAAGCGGTTGAACGCGATACGGTTTATAATCGTGTGGAGAAAGTAGCGGTTTAGAATCTCAGACAATCTAAACAATATGTTTAGAAAATTATTGATCTTATTAGTTTTAACTTTTTGCTTTCCGATACTTTCGGAAAGCAATGCTCAAACTCTGCTGAAAAATAATGAGATTCCCGAAGATTTGATTATTACAATAACCCGAACGGGACAATACGGAGATAACATTATGGTAATCAAAGCCAACGGTGATTTGTTATTTAAGGAAAATGGAATATCAGTACGACAAAGAATAGAAACATCTGTTAACAAAAATGAACGACCTGTTATATTAAATGAGCAAAGTAAACCCGTTTTAAAGACTATTTCCACCGAAACTAAAATTGAAAAAAATAGAATAAAATCTTTAATTGCTGAATTTGAAAAAATACAGTTTTTTCGATTCGGAGACAATTACCCAATTGAATCAAATGAAATAAAGTTACCTTACCGTCGTCATCTGCCAACCGAAGTAATTTCCATTCAGATTAATGGAAAAAAGAAGTCAGTTTCTAACGATAGAGGGAATTCGGGTATCAGAACAGAAATGCTTTCCGATTTGGCGGATAAGATTCGGGAAACAATTTATGGAATATATCAGTAAATGAAGTCCCAAACGTAAATAAGCCTATTTGAAAACTATTTGAGGAATTGTGATATGAAAAAATCTGTATTTTCAGTTTTTTTGGTAAGTTTATTTTTATTTGTGTCTTGCGATAATTTGGCTTCTAAAACCGAGTCGCCGAAGCCTTCGGCGACTGTCGAGAAAGTTTCGGAAGTTTTTCCGGTTGATAATTCGATTCCCGAAGATTTGATAATTCGGCTCAAGCGGACTGTTTGTTACGGGACGTGCCCCGCTTATATGTTGACGGTTAAAGCGGATGGTAAAGTTAATTTTTTCGGGCAGGATTTTACGGAAACAAAAGGACAAGCAGAAGGCGAGATCAGCAAAGAAAATTTGAAAGAACTGATTGCAGAATTTAAGAAAGTAGATTTTTTTGCACTCGATGATAATTACACTTCGGAAGATTGTGCAACGGATAATCCGACCGTCAGCACGACGCTTTTTATGAATGACAAAGTTAAAAAGATCGAACACGATCTCGGCTGTAAAGCTCCGCAAGAGTTAACCGATCTGGAAGATAAAATTGATGAAATTGTCGGAACAAAGAAATGGATTGGAGATAAAAAATGAGTGCGATACCGAAGACAAAATTAACTCCGCAGGAATATCTGAAATTTGAGCGAAAGTCTGAAACCAAACACGAATATTTTGAAGGTGAAATATTTGCGATGGCGGGAGCAAAGCGGAGTCATAATCAAATTGTCGGTAATTTAACCGGATTAGTTTGGCAACATTTGAAGGATAAAGATTGTGAATTTTATCCAACCGATATGCGTGTTTTTATTCCCGAAACCGGACTCTACACTTATCCTGATTTAGTTGTCGTTTGTGATGAGCCGGAATTTCAAGATGATGTTTTTGACACATTGCTTAATCCGCTTTTATTGATTGAGGTTTTGTCCGAATCAACTGAAGGGTATGATCGCGGCAAAAAATTCCAACATTATCGCAGCATCGAAAGTTTGCAGGAATATATTTTAGTTACGCAGGAAGAAGCGAGAATTGAAAAATATGTAAAACACGGCGATGGATTTTGGCTCTTATCCGAAGCGGTTGGATTAGATTCCGTGATCGAATTTTCGTCCATTGAATGCAAAATTGATTTGAATGAAGTTTATAACAAAATTGAATTTGAGTGAGTGAATCAAACCCGAAACAAAATTTAATCACGATCTTATAAAACGCCCACGCCGGCGAATTTGCCGCCGCTTATGCTTATCGCGGACATTGGAAATCCGTCCGCAACAAGGACGAAAAATCCCGCGTTAAACAAATCGAGCAGGAAGAATGGGAACATCGGGAAGGTGTTTTGACGAAAAGATTTTTCAAATGGAGTTGAGAACGATTTAAAGTTATTCTGTTGAGCATTAAATCTTTCTACGCTGCAAAAGCGTCGCTCCAAACTTTTTTAATGCCGAAAAAACGCAGTAAATTTCAAACTAAAATTGAAGAATTAGCAGTCCGTTTGATAATCGGTTCAATCGGTTTGTTTCCATACCGCACTTCGCTCAACATCGGGAAATTTCTCGGTAGATCAGTTTACAAACTCTTTCCGAAACTTGCCCGAACTGCTAATCGCAATCTGGAAATCGCTTATCCGGGAATCAGCGAAAAAGAGAAAAAGCGTATTATTATCGGAACTTTTGAATCACTCGGACGGCATCTTGGATTCATCTCGCAATTCAAAAAATTCAAACACGAAGATATTCACAAATACGTCGAACTTATCGGCAAAGAAGAAAATTTCGATCCCGCCGTCGAAGATGAACGCGGGATTTTGTTTTTCACCGGGCATTTCGGGAGTTGGGAAGTTTTTAACTTACTACCGCCCGCGTTCGGTTATCAGATGAATATTCTCGTGCGGCGAATTGATAACGAACTGGTCGAAAAATACGTTGATTCGCTGCGAACGAAGTTCGGCACGAATACTTTGGGCAAGCGGCAAGCACCGCGAAAGATGTTCAGGATTTTGCAAAACGGCGAGATTCTGGGAATTTTGGCTGACCTAAATGCTCAACTGCACGACGGAGTTTTCGTAGATTTTTTCGGAGTTCCCGCTTCAACAACGACGAGTATTGCAAAATTAGCACTCAAAACCGACGCGATAATTCTGCCCGCGTTCGCCGTTTGGGAAAAAGAAAAACAAAAGTATGTCGTTTATCTCGATCCGCCGATTGATTATGAAAAAACCGATAATTTGCAAGACGATATTTTTACGATAACGCAAAAGTTTACGAATTCGGTCGAAAAATATGTTCGCAAGTATCCCGAACAATGGCTCTGGATTCACAAGCGTTGGAACACGCGACCGAAGGGCGATGAGGAACTTTATTAGCTGATAACTGATACGTGATAGCCGATAAGTAAGAGTCAGTTTAAAAATCGGCGGCGGTCATTGTAGCGGTGAAGCAGTTCTTCGAGAAAACCTTCGTAGGTAAAATCCTGTAAATCGTAAGCGGGTTTCAGTTTATACATAATCGGTAAAGCGACTCGCCACGCCATCCATAATCTTTGTTTGTCGGATAAATCTTCACGTCTTCGCAGGAAACTTTCGACGACTTCCATTTCCGCGTCGTTCAAACTCTGCAAATTCGCTCTAAAGCCGACCTGTTTTTGCAAACGTCTGAGGGCGGAATCGCCGGATGCTTCGGCGAAGGTTTCATCAAACGTCGGTGCTTCGTCGGTGCGTTCGCGGATGACAACCGTTCCGGCAAAAATATCACCGATACGTTGATCCCGATTATTCAGAAAAACCGTAATTAGTCCGATGGAATATATCGGAATCACGCCGCCCGGAAGTGCGTCAAACACCCGCAGAAGGTTTCTCGCCATTGATTCCCAAAGCGTAATCGGTCTGCCGTCTTCGCGGATCACACGCAGTTTCAAAAGCCTTTTGCCGGGTGTCTGCCCGTTCATAATCCATTCAAAAAAAATAAAATATCCCGTAAAAAGCAAAAACAGAACGATTCCCATAATCGCCAACGTCCACTTCGACATCTCCGCTGTCGTCGGACCGATAAACCCTACGTTATCAACTCCCGCCAACCATTGAAAAAACCAACCCGCCAGAAAAACTGATAAAAACTGCACGAAATGATCAATCGCCACCGCCAAAAAACGATTCCCGATAGAAGCCAACGCAAACTCCAACTGCACCCGCTCCGGCGTTTCGATGATCAATTTTTCTTCTGTTTCGAGGATTGCATTCGTCATTTTTGATAATCTAACAAAAAACTATTTACCGCTAACATTCAGGAATTTTCGCTTGCCGACTTGCAGTAGAATTTTGCTTGATTCATCAATTTTAATGTCAACTCCGGCATCTTCGACCTTTTCTTCGTTTAATTTTACGCCGCCTTGTTTGATGAGCCGTTTAGCTTCGCCCTTCGATTCGACCAATTCCGTCACCATCAGTAAATCGGCGATTTTGTATTCACCGGGTGCGACTTTCATTTCGTCAATTTCGTCCGGCAGATTCCCTTTTGAAAATTGGTTGATAAAATTTTCTCCGGCTTGGTTTGCATCGGCTTCGGAATGAAATTCTGCAATTATCGTTTCTGCCAGTTCGATTTTCAAATCACGCGGATTCGTTTCCGCTGCCTCGCATTTGAATTTGAGAGCGTTGATCTCATCAATCGTTTTGTCGGTCAGAAGCTCAAAATATTTCCACATCAACTCGTCGGAAATTGACATAATTTTACCGAACATCTCGCCGGGTTCTTCGTCAATTCCGATATAATTTCCCAAACTTTTCGACATTTTATCAACGCCGTCCGTGCCTTCGAGCAACGGTGTCGTGATAATAACCTGCGGCTCCTGTCCGTATTCGCGTTGCAGCGAACGCCCGACGAGCAGATTAAAAGTCTGATCGGTTCCGCCGAGTTCGACATCGGCTTCAAGTGCGACCGAATCGTAACCCTGCACCAACGGATAAAGCAGTTCGTGCATTGAGATCGGTCGTTCTTCCTGCATCCGTTTCTTGAAATCGTCGCGTTCGAGAATCTGGGCAACGGTAATTTTTGAAGTTAATTTAATAAAATCCGCCGCGTCGAATTTATCCATCCACTCGGAATTAAAATGAATTGTCGTTTTTTCAGGATCGAGAATTTTATAAATCTGCGTCTTATAAGTTTCCGCATTTTTATCAATTTCCTCACGCGAAAGCGGCGGACGAGTCGCATTTTTGCCCGACGGATCGCCGATCATTCCCGTAAACGAGCCGATCAAAAAAATAACTTCGTGTCCGAGTTCCTGAAACGCTTTGAGTTTGCGAATCACGACCGTATGCCCGATGTGTATGTCGGGGGCGGTCGGATCAGCACCGAGTTTTATGCGAAGCGGTTTGCCTGTTTTTTCGGACTTGATAAGTTTCGCTTTCAAGTCTTCTTCACGAATAAAATCAACCGTGCCTTTCTTCAAAAATGCAATTTGTTCATCAATCGTCATTGTTTTATTGGAAATAAGTTTTGTTACGCAGTTTCGATTTTCTCCAGTCCGTTCATAAACGGACGCAAGACTTCGGGAATTTCGATGCTTCCGTCGGCTTGTTGGTAATTTTCCAAGATTGCGATCCACGTTCGTCCGACGGCTAAACCTGAACCGTTAATGGTGTGAGCGAATTCCGGTTTTGCTCCGCCTGAGCGACGGAAACGCAGGTTCATCCGGCGTGCCTGAAAATCGCCGAAGTTCGAGCAGCTTGAGATTTCGCGGTAGGTTTCCTGCGACGGCAACCACACTTCGAGGTCGTAAGTTTTGTGTGAACCGAAACCTAAATCGCCGGTTGATAAAATAACCTTGCGATACGGCAACTCCAGCATTTGCAGAATTTTCTCGGCATCTTCGGCTAATTTGTCGTGTTCGGCTTGCGAGTTTTCGGGCAGACAATACTTGACGAGTTCGACCTTTTCAAACTGATGCTGCCGAATCAAGCCGCGTGTGTCGCGTCCGTAACTTCCCGCTTCCGAACGAAAACACGGCGTGTAAGCGGTGAATTTCATCGGTAAATCTTTTGCATCGAGAATCTCGTCGGCGTAATAATTCGTTACCGGAACTTCCGCCGTCGGGATTAAATAAAGTTCGCGGTCGTCGCGTAATTTGAACAAATCCGCCTCGAACTTAGGTAAATTCGATGTGCCGAAAAGTGCTTTCGCATTGACGATGAACGGCGGCAAAGTTTCCATATAACCGTGCTGTCCGGTGTGAACTTCGAGCATAAAATTTATCAAAGCCCGTTCCAATCTCGCACCCGCACCGTTCAGAATCGCAAATCTCGCACCGGCGATTTTCGTCGCCCGTTCTAAGTCTAAAATGCCTAAATTCTCGCCTAAGTCAACGTGGTCTTTCGGCTCGAAATTAAATTCACGCGGTTCGCCCCATTTCGATATTTCTTTGTTGTCGGATTCGTCCGTGCCGACCGGAACATCGTCTGCCGGAATGTTCGGCAAACCAGCGAGCAACTCGTCCATTTCCGCTTGAATTTCCGAACGCTTTTGTTCGAGATTTTTCTGCTTATCCTTTAAATCCGTAACTTCCGCTTTCTTCGCCGTTGCTTCATCCGATTTTCCGACTTGCATCAACGCCCCAATTTCTTTGCTTGAAGCGTTTCGCAGTTGATTGATCTCGTCCGATTCGCTGATAACTTCGCGGCGTGTTTTATCTAATTCGACAAAGGTTTCCAACGCATCCGTTTCAAAATGACGCTTTTTGAACGCTTCGCGGACAACTTCCAGATTTTCTCTGACAAAATGCAGGTCTAACATATTTTATTTATGAATTGCGAATCGTCAATTATGAACTTGATCTCAATTTTTTTTTCCATCAAAGTTTGTTTATAATTGGCTCTTCGCATAAGATTTATAGTTTGCTTTTACTCACAAAATAGAACTTGAATTTAACAAAGTATTTATGACAAACAAAATTCGCAAAGCAGTTTTTCCCGCCGCCGGATTGGGAACGAGATTTTTGCCCGCGACGAAGGCATCACCGAAGGAAATGTTGCCGCTGGTTGATAAACCTTTGATTCAATACTCGGTCGAAGAAGCGGTCGCGTCGGGAATCGAATCAATTCTGATCGTCACCGGACGTGAAAAAGCACCGATTGAAAATCATTTTGATATATCGTTTGAACTCGAACAGATTTTGCAGGATAAGGGCAAGCACGAGATGTTCAAGATGGTGCGGGAAATCGCTAATATCGCCCGTATTTCCTACACGCGGCAGCAACAAGCGTTAGGTTTGGGACACGCAATTTATCAGGCGAAAGATTTTTCGGAAAACGAACCGTTCGCGGTTTTGCTGGCAGATGATGTTGTTGACGCGGAAAAGCCGGCGTTACAGCAAATGGTTGAGGCTTACGAAAAATACGAAGCACCGATTATTGCGACGATGCAGATCGAAGGCGAAGCAATTTCGCGGTTCGGTGTGATCGAAACGGAAGACACGGAAGACGCGAACATTTTCAAAATAAAGGATATGGTCGAAAAACCGGCGTTTGCCGATGCTCCCTCAGACTTGGCGATTATCGGGCGATATATTTTGACACCGGATGTTTTTGATGCCATCGAACGCACGGAAAAAGGTGCGGGCGGCGAAATTCAAATTACCGACGCGATGCGTCTGATGATTAGAGAAGGCAAAGATTTTTACGCCGTCAAACTCGAAGGCACACGCCACGATGCAGGAGACAAACTCGGCTTTTTAATCGCCACCGTTGAATTTGCTCTAAAGCGTGACGACCTAGGGGGAGAATTTCGTGAGTATTTGAAGACTTTAACTTTATAAATACTTATTGCCTGCTCAAAAGTTTTTCAACGGAAATCTTTTTCTGTTATATTTATTTTTATAATCAGTAAATTATGACGGCACGAAGCATCTCAAAGTTAAAACCCGAATCGCTCCGCCCCGAATTGTTCGGCGGCGACTAATTTTCCCCGTTTCAAATTCGCAAATTTAACCGAAAATTTTTAACCAATTTGAAAAGAGGAAAACTATAATGACACCAACGACAGATATTACAAGACCACAAATCAAAACCGAATTGCCGGGACCGAAAGGCAGAGAAATTATTGCGGCGGACGAAAAATATGTTACGCCGAGTTATCCGCGTCCCGATTATAAATTAGTTGCCGAAAGAGGTTACGGCGTATGGCTCGAAGATGCCGACGGGAATGTTTTTCTCGACTGCAATGCGGGCGTGGCGGTTTGTTCGACCGGACATTGCCACCCGGAAATTGTCGAAGCGATCACCGAACAGACGAAAACTTTGATTCATATGTGCGGGACGGATTTCTTTTACAAGCAAATGCCCGATCTCGGCAAAAAGCTGAACGAAATCGTGCCGATTGAAGGCGACACGAAAACGCATTTTGCTAATTCCGGTGCGGAAGCGGTTGAAACAGCTTTGAAATTGGCGATGTATCACACGAAACGCCAGAAATTTATATCATTTTTCGGCTCATTTCACGGGCGGACGCTCGGAGCATTATCGCTGACATCTTCAAAGAGGGCTCAACGGCTCGGTTTTGCACGGCAGGCGTTGGACGTAACGCACGTTCCTTATCCGTATTGTTTCCGCTGTCCGTTTAATTTAGGCAAATGCGACGATGGAAAATGCTGTCTGGGAACAACCGATTGGATCGAAAATCGGCTTTTCAAAACGACTACGCCGCCGTCGGAAGTTGCTGCAATCGTCGTCGAAGCCGTGCAGGGCGAAGGCGGTTATGTTCCCGCACCGAAGGAAGTTTTGCAGGCGATCCGCCGCATCTGCGATGAACACGGAATTATGATGATCGTGGACGAAGTGCAGAGCGGAATGGGACGCACGGGAAAAATGTTCGCCATTGAACACAGCGGCGTTTCGCCCGACATAATGTGTCTGGCAAAAGGCATCGGTTCGGGTTTGCCGATTGGTGTAACCGTTGCCAAAGCTGAAGTTATGTCGTGGCATAAAGGAGCTCACGCGTCAACCTTCGGCGGCAATCCGGTCTGTATCGCGTCGGCTTTGAAAACAATCGAACTGTTACAAAACGGTTTGGTCGAAAATGCGAAAGAAGTCGGAAGTTATCTGGAAAACGGTCTGCGGAAATTGCAGGAAAAATACGACTGCATCGGCGATGTTCGCGGACTCGGAATGATGCTCGGTGTCGAATTCGTCAAAGCCGACGGTGCATTCGCTCCCGAACTGCGTGACAAAATCGAAATGGCTTGCTTTAACAAAGGCTTGATTATTTTGGGTTGCGGCGACAGCGTTATCCGCTGGTCACCGCCGCTGATTTTGACAAAGGAAAATGTGGATGTTGCTCTCGAAATCTTCGACGAAGCGATTGGCGAATCTATTTAATTTGAATGGAACGCAAGCGACTCGTTTGAAATGATTTCGACAGCACGAAAGCAAAGTTTAACAACTTTGAGGCTTGAGATTTTTATCTAAGAATTATCACCATTTTTCGCGTTTGAGAAACGCTCATTGTAAGTGAGCCGCTTGCGTTCAGGTTTCCGCTACTCGGACTTAATTGGAATTTTGACCGAAGCTCCGCGGCGGTCGGTGAGTTTTGGCAGAGTTATTTTGAGTATTCCGTTTTTTAATTCAGCGTGTGTTTCGTTAATGTTGATTACCCAGCGGAGTTGAATGCGGCGTTGGAATTTGCCGTGCTGCCGTTCGCAGCAGAAGTGCGAGATGGCTTTTTTGGTCATCGGTGAATAATGCTTGAAGCCTTCGATGATGATGTCCTTAGCAGTTACGATCAAGTTTATATCTTCACTTTTTACGCCCGGAAGTTCGACGCAAACTTCAACCGTCTGTTCGTTCTCGCACAAATCAACCGCTGGCGAGAATGAATCAAAGTAATCTGAATTTTCACTTTCGAGTGCTTCTTCCAACGCCCCGCAAAGTCTTTCGACTTTCTGGTGCAGACGGCGAAGTTCGATTTTTTCGAAAGTTAAATTAGCGATTATCATTTTTGTCGGTGTTCGGCTCATCTTTTCAGGTGTCTTTCGGCTTTTTGATTTTCTTTTTCGTGGTGCGTTGGCGAACGAGATATTTCAGTTCCTTCATAAATTCGGAAACATCTTCGAACTCAAGATAAACCGACGCAAAACGGACATAAGCGACTTTATCGAGTTTTTTAAGTTCCCGCATAATTATTTTGCCGAGTTCACTCGTTGCCCGTTCGCGGTCGGCGGAATCCTGCACGAATTTTTCAACATTATCAACGATTTCTTCAAGCTGCATCGCCGAAATCGGACGCTTTTCACTTGCCCGCAGAAGTCCCGACATTATTTTGCCACGCTCGAACTTTTCCCGCTTACCGTCTTTTTTAACGACCATATACGGAATTTCGTCAATCCGTTCATAGGACGTAAAACGCCGTTCGCAACCGAGACATTCACGCCGCCGCCGGATCGAATCGCCGTCTTTCGCTTCCCGCGAATCAACCACCTTATCTTCTATATTTCCGCAAAATGGACATCTCATAGTATTTCCAATCGTGGGTTTACCTCTGAAAATTGGTCAAAATACAAACCATAAACTGTTCGGGAGTGAAAAACAAAAAGACAAGTTTTCGGAATCGTAAGCAGTTGACGCTCGTTAATTTATAATTTCCGAAAACACAAACCTACTTAACATCGGTCGTTAAGTCAATATAAAACTTGAATTCAAGGATAATTTCAGTTAGTCTTGCGAAAATTTCGATTATTATTTTATGAATGTATTTTTCTCTGATTATAGGCTGAAAAGTTCTCTAAAACTGTGGCTGACATTGCTATTATTTTGTTCGTTTGGTATTTCCGGGCAAACGAAGTCAACTACAATGGTGGAGAAGGGTTCGAAGATTGCGAAGGATGGGTTTGCTAATGAAACAGTGATTCGGGATAAATTTATTAATTGGCAAAATGATGCGGAAGCGAAAATTTGGCTCAACATAATCGGGTTTGAGTTAAAAAATATCGAAGCGGTCGAAGCGTTTAAACCGCACGGTGAGAAGGCGGATGTGCGGATTAAGGTGAAGACGAAAACGGGCGAATTTACAGAAGGAATTTCGATCAAATTGGTCAGCAATCCGAAGGGTTTTAATCAGATTGACAAGCGTTGGGTGACGGATTACGCGAAGATGTGGAAGATGACGGAAGATGTTGTCGAAGCATTACGGTATTTTGTCGGTGAGAAGCTACCGTTCAAGGAATCGAAAGTCGCTAACCGTATGTATTTGAACGAGTTTGATAGTAAAACACAAGACAAAATCGTTAAATTTTTTACTGACAACAAACGCGAAATCGTTGCGGATTTACTAAAAGGTCGCGGAAATGTTTCGGCGGATTGGTTTCTGGTCGCTCAGAAAAGCGATGCGGAAAGCCGTTGGACGTTGGAGCATATCGAGAATGTGATAGATTTTTACGCAGCGGGCGAAGTGGAAATTACGAGTCGCGGAAGTTTGAAGATCGGGGCAATTACGATGCAGCGAAAAGGCGGCGACGGCGGACGCGAATCGGCAAAAATGCTGCAATTTAAACTTAACCCGGCGATGCTTTTCGAGACACGATGAGATTTTCCCGCAATCAAATTATCGGTTCGCTTATTTTGCTGTGTGCGATTTTGATTTTCGCTCTGGTGAAAATATTTTCACGGTAATTTTGTGTATTGATTTTTATCAATATTTATTTCGACCTAATAACAAGACGTATTTTTTCAATACGTTCTTCTCTTTTTAAAACTCTGTAAGTTTGTAATCATCAATTTTTTCTCGTGGAATATAAATTGCATATCTACTTTGTATGCAATTTAGTTGAATGGAAATAATTTTATTACAAGACGAACTGCATAAATTTACGAGAAAAGGGAAAATTTTATGAAATACAATTACGACTCAGACTTACAGGATGTTTTGGATCAATTTAAGGAATTCGGAGTGCCGCCGATTGAGGAACTCACGCCGTCGAACGCACGAAATGCACCGACTTTGAAAAATGCGGTCGAGGAAATGAGAATCAACAGTGCGGTCGCCCGTGCCGCGGAAGTCGCCGCACCGCCGCCGCAGATGGAATCCATCAAACACATACGAATTCCGACGAGCAACGGCGAAGTTTTAGCGAGAGTTTATCGTCCGACCGATGAAGATAATTTGCCCGTGATGGTTTATTTTCACGGCGGTGGCTGGGTAATCGCAAATTTGGATGTTTATGAACCGTCGTGCCGTGCGTTGGCGAGTTCGGCGGAATGTATCGTCGTGTCGGTCGCTTACAGACAAGCACCGGAAAACAAATTTCCGGCGGCGGCGGAAGATGCTTATGACGCGACGCAGTGGGTTCTGGAAAACACTTCGCAATTAAACGGCGATCCGAATCGCGTCTTTGTCGGAGGCGAAAGTGCGGGCGGAAATCTTTCGACGGTAGCTTGTTTGATGGCGAAGGAAAAAGGCGGCAAAATGCCCGTCGGACAAGTTTTAATCTATCCGGTGACGGACGGACGCGGCGGTTATTCGTCATACGATGAAAATGCCGAAGCGTTGCCGCTCAATAAACCGATGATGCCTTGGTTTATGGAAAATTATCTGGAAGACGATTCGCAAAAAACCGACTGGCGTGTGTCGCCGATTCTGGCTGATGATCTCTCCGGTCTGCCGCCCGCAATCATCGTTACGGCGGAATTTGATCCGCTTCGTGATGAAGGTGCGGCGTATGCTAAAAAATTGATTGACGCGGGAGTTTCGGTTAAGGAAAAAACCTTTGAAGGCGTTTCGCACGAGTTTTTCGGTCTTGCGGGAGTAATTGACAAAGCTGACGAAGCTCTGAAATTTGTTACCGAAGGAATGGAAACGATTCTCGATACGAAAGCCGACGCAACGGCAAGATAATTTGATAAATATTCGAGCAATCGGACAGCGGGCATCCTGCCCGCAAGAATTTTTATTTATCCAGATTAACCCGATTCAACACTTGCGGGCAGGGATGCCCGCAGTCCGGTAACAAATGAATTTACAGGTGCAGAGTGATTTTTCATTATGCACCTTTTTTTGTATTTGCAGGCGTTTTTTTATTTAAAAACATCTGTGTTAATCTGTGTTCATCCGTGGACAATAATTCTTCTTCTGAAAATCCGATTTATGCAATCGTTGGACCGACCGCTTCGGGCAAAACCGAACTCGGTGTCGAACTCGCCCTGCGTCTCGGCGGAGGCGAAGTAATCAACTGCGATTCGGTGCAGATTTACAAGGAAATCCAAATCGCCACTGCAAAACCTTCTACCGCCGAAATGAAAGGTGTTCCGCATCATCTGATCGATTATATTCCGCCGGAAATAAAATATACGGCGGATAATTGGGCAGATGATGCGACCGAGAAAATCATTGAGATAGAATCACGCGGCAACATTCCGATTCTTGTCGGCGGCACGGGATTTTATTTGCGAACCTTGCGTGAACCGCTTTTCGATGCTCCGCGAACAGACGAAAGTTTGCGGGCGAGATTTACAAAAATCCGTGAGAAAAAAGGTGCGGATTACTTATATAAAATACTCCAAAAAGTTGATAAAAAATCCGCCGATAAAAATTTTCCGCGAGATTATCCGCGAGTTCAGAGGGCATTGGAAGTTTATTTTCAAACGGGTGAAAAACTTTCGGAGTTACAGCAAATGCGAAGAGAACCGCCTGAATTTGCAATGCGGATGAAGGTTTTCGTGCTAAATCCGCCGCGTGATATTTTGTATAAAATTATCAATGAACGGACGCTGAAACATTTTCAGAATGGCTTGGTCGAAGAAGTACAGATGTTACGCGAAAAGGGTTTGAAGGATGAAACGACCGCACTCGGTTCGCACGGTTACAAAAGAGTTTGCGAATATCTGCGTGGCGAAAGATCACTCGAAAGTGCGATTGAGAAAACCCGGCAGGATGTCAGAAACTATGCGAAAAGACAACTAAGTTGGTTTCGTCGGGAGAAAAATATCATTTGGCTCGATGGTTTCGGAAATGAAGAATCCGTGCAGCGAAAACTTTGGGAAATCTTAAATTTGTAAATCAACAAATAACCGAAAACAAAATAATGATTCGGTAATCAATTATAATTAGCCTTTCCGAAACCACCGAAGCAGTGATACTTACCTTTACCGATGGCTGCACTCTGGTCTGATGTGAAATTAGAAAATATGAACAACGAAAATGGCAAAAATGTTTGATTAAATGCTTTCGTAAGAAAACTTTACGAAAGCTCGTTCTTGTTCGGAAACAGAAATCTGTGATACTCTAAAAGTTAGCTTAACTTAATAAAAACAGACGAGAAAATGTAATGGAAAAACAAACTGCTCAGAATATTCAGGACGCATTCTTGAACACGGCTCGCCGTGATAAACACGATGTCAAGTTTCAACTTATGAACGGTGAAACGCTTTTGGGCAAGATAAAAAGTTTCGATAAATTTTCTGTTCTGATTGACGTTGACGGACAGGATTTTCTACTTTTTAAACACGCCATTTCGATGGTTTCGACCGAAAAGAAAGAGATTAGCAACAATAATATACAGGTAAAATATCTTGGTCGGAAAACTGATAACGCTTGAAGGAATTGACGGGAGCGGAAAATCTACTCAGATACGGCTTCTCGCGGACGAATTGCGTCAGCGTGAATTTGATACTCTAACGACGCTTGAACCTGGTGGAACACCGCTCGGTCAGCGTCTTCGTGAAGTTTTTCTGGAAACCCGTGAAATCATAGATCCGACTGCTGAACTTTTATTGTTTGCCGCTGACCGGGCTCAACACGTCAATCTATTAATTAAACCCGCACTCGCCAACGGAAAGATCGTTATCTCCGACCGTTATGCCGACGCAACTTTTGCATACCAAGGTGCGGGACGCGGGTTTTCTAAAGAAGTAATTCATCAGATCATCGAGATTGCCACCGCTGGATTAAAACCCGACCTAACACTTTTTTTTGATCTGCCGGTCGAAAAAGCTCTTGCCAGAACCGCATCGGAAAACGATAACGATAGAAAAAACAATCGAATGGATAGAGAAACAGTCGATTTTTACAGGCGTGTACGCGGGGCGTATCTGGCGATTGCTGAACGCGAACCGCAGCGTTTTATTATCGTTAACGCTGATGCTCCAGTTTCCGATGTCTATTCAAAAGTTGCAACGATTGTTACAAATTTTTTAGAAGATTTTGAAACGAGTTAATTTATCGGCAGAACCATTTTTCCTTTACATAAAGTATCTCATCTGATAATATTGCTAAACTTTCAAAATTTATCGAGTCCGGCTTTCAACGTCGCATTTGTATATGAATAGAAACGATAGTCCCCCCTTTTAGATTTTCCATACCCCTTTTTTAAAATATAAAAGTCGATCCCTCTTTAATTTATTTACCCTTAGATTCAAATCGCAGAAATGCGGTTATTCAAATGAAATATCTTACCGATAGCAAAATTTTTCTTGCGGTATTTATTTACAATTTCTAGGACTTTAAGAAATATGAGGAGATTTAAGATGAACTTAAAAAGACACGGAAAGCAATTGACGAACATGTCGATTTTGGCTTTTATAATGATTTGGACAGTAGTTATCGGAGCGATGGTTCTTTTGACGAATGAAAATAGCCCGAGCGTCGAAGCTCAGGATAACTTCGGCAATACGGAAATAAATTCATTTACACCGACACTTTTACATTTTCAAGGTAACACGGAAGAAACAGGCTGCACCGGAAACGGTTTAGCAGACATTACTGCTTGCGGCGGTCCTTTTTTAAGAACTGATGCAACGCTTTCGACAAGTCCGGCGGCGAGTTGGTTTGTGCCGAATCCGGCGGGACTTGCCAGCAACACGGCACGCAGCACGACAGACCCAAACTGGATCTGGAATTTGACCAGTCCGGTCAGGCTTGGCGGTCCGATGACTGTTAACTGGTGGGCTTCGTGTGGAGCGTGCGGTCCGACGGGAAATGCGGAATGGACTTTTCGCGTATGGGCTGACGGAGTTTTAGCTTTCGAAAAAGTAATGATTCCAGCAACTCCGGCTGCTCCGAACGTACCGAGTCTGCTGTCGAACACGGTATTTTTACCGGAAATTAATGCAAGTACGTCGATTGTTCTGCATATTGATCCGCGATTCCTTGATTCACAAGCGAATACGCGAATTTGGTATGATTCACAATCTCCTTGTCCGGGCGTTACCGGTAGCACGCCTTGTGATTCAACCGTTTCAATGCCTGTTTTGGCAGCCGGTGAACCGATTCCGACACCGACACCTATTCCTGATCCGACTCCGGGACCGACTTCGACCTGTGAAGTTCCGTCATTCGATAACTACCAACCGCCGGTCGGTTATCCGCAACGTAACAATTCGGGTGAGCCTTCGATCGGTATTAACTGGAACACCGGTAATGTGATGACAATGTCGCGTCTTCGTGGCAACCGCACGACTTTTGATGATTCAACTTCCCCGGCTGATCCGAATACGACTAAATGGTTTAGTTATGCTGCACCGAATATCGTTACCGGACTTGATCCGATCCTGTTTACTGATTCCGTTACAGGTAGAACTATCGGTGGCGAGTTAGTTGCCGTTGGTGGAGCGACCGATGGTTTTGTGTCTGATGATGATCTTTCAAGTCCGGCACCGAGCTTCACGACGGGCGGAGCGGTTCAAGGAGTTGATCACCAAACAATTGGCGGCGGTCTGCCAAAGGTTGATCCGAGCAATCCGATTTTGGTCGCCCGCCAACCGCTGACATCATATCCGAATTTGTTCTACTACGCTTCGCAGCAAATTGCTTATGGTTCGGTAGCAACCAGTTTTGATGGTGGTTTGACCTACGGTTCAGCAGTAACGGCATATACTTTAGCACAATGCGGCGGATTGCACGGACATTTGAGAGTTGCACCGGACGGAACGGTCTATCTGCCGAATAAAAACTGCGGTGGAAAAGCGGCGGTCGTCGTTTCGGAAGATAACGGTTTGAACTGGAGTGTTCGTCCGATACCTTCAAGTACGGTCGGACGTAATGATCCGTCGGTCGGCATCGGTGCGGGCGGCAAAGTTTACGTTTCATATACGGCATCGAATAAACGTCCGCGAGTGGCAGTTTCAGATGACAGAGGCTTAACGTGGCATGATGATGTTGATCTTGCCCCACTCGTATCACCGGGTATAACAACGGCAGTATTTCCGGCAGTAGTTGCAGGAGATAATGATCGGGCAACAGTATTTTTTATCGCTACTACTTCGACCAATCCCGGCGATCCGACAGGTGATGATACTACCGGAATTTTTGCCGGAACTTGGTATCCGTACATGGCAATGACCTGCAATGGCGGAAAATCGTGGACGGTTGTCAGAGCCGATAACGATCCGCTTAAAGAAGGCGTTGCAAATCCGGTTCAGCAAGGTGTTGTTTGTACGAATGGAACAACTTGCCCTGCTGGCACACGAAACTTACTTGATTTTAATGATCTTACCGTTGATTCACGCGGAAGAGCAGTCGCAACTCTAGCAGACGGTTGTAACTTCGATCATCCGTGTAGCGGCATCACCGACAACAGCGGCACAAAGGCTCAGAATCAGGGAATTGCCCGGCTGACGATTATCCGGCAACGCGGCGGTTCAAGATTATTTAGTGCCTTCGATGCGGCAGGTCCGGCAGCACCGAGTTTATCGCCACCGGTAACATTTGCAAAATCCGGAACAGGCTATAATCTGAGTTGGGGAACGCCTGATGACGGCGGTGCAAAAATTCTGAAATATCGCATCTATCGTGGTGAGAAGGACGGCAAGGAAAGCTTGATCGGCGAAACGAAGGGTTCGGTCAATAAATTTGCCGATAAAACGATGAGCAAAAACCAAGCGGTTTACTATAAAGTTACGGCGGTCAACAAATACGGTGAAAGTCCGAAAACCGTAAAATTTTCTCCACAAAGTGAATAATTAAAACGTAATAAATTTGCAGGTATGAAGCGTAGTCAAAAACTATGCTTCATACCTTTTTTGTTGTTATAATGAAATCCGAAGGTTTCAGGATAGTTTTGGAAACTCACAAAAGTTATTGGATTTCGGAAATAATTCTATGTTCGCTAAACTCGTTGGCAACGACCAAATTAAGAGCATCTTCGGGCGTTTGATAAAGTCTGAAAGAGTTCCGCACTCGCTCTTGTTCACGGGAAAAGAGGGTATCGGCAAAAAGCAATTTGCTCTTGAAGTTGCAAAATCTTTCGTTTGTTTCGATCCGAACGATTTTCAGGCGTGTGGCGAATGCAAGAATTGTAACCGTGCATCGAACTTTGTGTTTCCAAAATTCGATGACCGCGACGCTCACAAAAAAGTTATTTTCAGCGATCATTCCGACATCGGAATGGTCATTCCGTATCGAAACAATATTTTAGTAGATGCGATTCGTGAACTTGAAACGGAGGCTAATTTTCTTCCGTACGAAGCGAAAGCGAGATTTTTTCTGATTGACGATGCCGACAAAATGAATGACGCGGCGGCGAACGCTCTGCTCAAAACTCTCGAAGAACCAGCTAAAACAACATATATTTTTCTGATAAGTTCCCGCCCGTCCGCACTTTTGCCGACGATTCTTTCGCGTTGCCAGACAATCCGTTTTGCACCGATACAGTCTACCGAGATCGAAAAATATCTCCTTAAAAGCGGTGAGTTTTCGACCGATGATGCAAAATTGCTTGCCGGACTTTCACGCGGAAGCATCGCCGCTGCTGTGCATATAAATTTGGAAAATTACTATCGCCTGAGATTCAAAATGCTCGACGTTCTTCGAAGTTTGAGCAACAACCGGAATTTTACGATTCTTTTAAAGACGGCGGAAGAATTAGCTGATCCTAAAAATAAGGACGATTACGAAAACAATCTGAAAATTCTGCAAACTTTAATTCACGACATTTGGACGAAAAACAATAATGCGGCAGTCGAAATCGTGAATTCCGACATCGCCGAAAAAATTCAACAATTAGCCAATACCATAAATAATCAAACGCTTGCCAAATGGCTGACCGAAATAGAAACTCTCTTGAACGCTCTAAGGTTGAATCTTAACAAAAAAATCGCCACCGATGCACTTTTTATCAAGATGTCCGACTGAATATAGGTTTCTCCCAAAATTTTTACAAAAAACCCTTAAATCTTGAATCTTGAACTTTATTGGACAAAAACTTTTAAAAATGAGAATCTACGAATTACCAGTTCAGGTAAACCACACTGGATTTTTATGTCCAACATAGCAAAGAATTATTTATTTTCAACGGCAGAACGAATTATTGCGGCTGTAACATTGACGATATTTGCCGCCGGATGTTTTCTTGTCGGCTTTTTCAATCCGACGACGGCGGGATTTTTTCCCGCTTGTCCGCTTCTTGCGATGACCGGATATGCTTGCCCCGGATGCGGTCTAACGCGGGGATTTCACGCACTTTTTCATGGTGATTTTTGGACAGCAATCAGCTATAACGCCCTTATTCCGATTTACTGTATTATATTTCTATACGCCGTCGGTTATTTATTCTCGATAATCTTTCGCGGTCGCGGTCTTTATTTTAATTTCACCACTCCGAAACCTCTCTTTGCCTTCCTCGCAATCAGCCTTATATTCGGTATTTTAAGGAACGTTCCGATCGAACCTTTTACGTTCTTTTATCCGTAAATCAAAAATATCCACTTTTTTTAATATTTTTAGGAAACATTTCCGAACTACTGCCGATAAATAACACAAGAGATTAGAAAGAATTCAGCAGAGGAGAGAAGAAAATGGGTTTTCAAGTAGATAATAAAAATTTCAGCAACCAACAGTCGAAGTTTTACGAATCAAGCAATTGCCAATATCATAATGAGCAAATGCCGGATTCAACCAACCCGCAACAATCTTCAGACTATTTATCACAATTCACTGATCTGGTTTCCAAGATTCTTACTTCAAGCAATTCACTGCCAGGTACATCGAATCAACTTTTCCAAGGTGTCGATCCGCAAAAAGTTGAAGACTACGGCGGATTCAATTTTAAGAACGATGGAGAAAAAGGAAAAGTTGACGATGCACTACGACAAATTCGTGCCGAGCAAGCAGCAAATCCGGGCAGAGCGATCAGCAAAAAGTTCAAACTTGGTAAACATAAATATAAAGTTTCAATAGACGAAAATGGTCAGGTTCACATTAAGAAGAAAAAGAAAGGTGGAATTTTCAGCAAAATCGGTGGTGCATTAAAAGGAATCGGGAAGGCTTTCAAAAAAATGATTCCAATCCTTTCAACCATCGCAATGTTTATTCCCGGACTTCAACCGCTTGCACTTGCCGGAAGAATCGTCAGCGGTGTGATGGGTGTAATTGACGGAATCAAAAGCGGAAATATCTTCGGTGGGGTAATGAGCGGTGTCGGTGCGTTATCCGGTGTCGGCGGCAAAGTTGGTAGTTTCTTCAGCGGTCTTTCTTCAAAAGCATCCGGCTTTCTAGGTAATGCCGGAACCGGTTTACTCAGCAAATTAGGCAGTGCGGGAACTTGGATGCAGAATGCTGTCGGTAAAGGTTCGGCACTTTTTGGTCAAGCCAAAAATTGGTTATCATCATTTACCAGTGGAATCGGCGGTAAAGTAAGCGACTTTATTTCCAATAAAGGTGTCGGATTGCTAGGTAATATCAGTAAATCTTTTGGCGGCAATATCGGAAATTGGTTGACTTTGAAAGGTCCTGACCTATTGAAAAATTTTGCTAATTCGATGGGAAGTAGAGCAACGAATTGGTTGCGTGGAACAGCAAATAGTTTTCTTGCAGAATTGATGAACAATCCAATTTCGCGTAAAATCGGCGGATTCCTGCAAAGTCCTTTCGGACAAGTTTTAGTCAATATGTTTAGAGGCAGCAGAGCATAAGTTATTTATATTCTCCATAAACCAAATTAGAAAGGCTGTGCTTTAGAGGTAAAAGCACAGCCTATTTTTTGTTTTGAATTCCGCTTTCAAACAGCTTTTCCGCCTGCGAAGATTATAAAGATTCGGCTTTATGGCGGAACTTAGAACTTATGTTCTAACTAATCTGCACGAGCGGTTTGGCTTCGGTCAAAGACTTTGCATGTTTTCCTTCCTTCCGCAAAATCTCGACTTCCTTAACGAATTCCTCGACAATATCATCGCCCGAAACACGCCGCATCGGAACGCCGTCTTTGAAAATCATTCCGACTTGTCGCCCAAAAGTTACGCCGAGTTGTGAATCGTGAGCTTCGCCCGGACCGTTGACCGCACAACCCATAATTGAGAGATGAAGCGGTTCCTGCACGTGTTGAAGCCGTCGTTCGATTTCGGTAACAATGCCGACAAAATCATCAACCGCAAGCCGTCCGCACGTCGGACACGCCACGACCGTAACGCCTCTTTCGCGTAATTCCAGACTTTTCAAAATCTCCCAGCCGACGCGGATTTCTTCGTCCGGTTCTGCCGCCAAAGACACACGAATCGTGTCACCGATTCCGTCATATAGCAATACGCCCAAACCTATCGAAGATTTTATCGTCCCGCCGAATGGAGTTCCCGCTTCGGTTACGCCGAGGTGCAGCGGATAATCTACTTTCGTCGCCATCAAACGATACGCTTCAATCGTGCGTCGTGCGTCCGAGGCTTTGAGCGAAATTACGATGTCATTGAAGTTTAAATCTTCCAAGATGCGAACGTGCCGCATTCCTGATTCGACCATCGCTTCGGGCGTTGCCGTGCCGTATTTTTCAAGTAAATCTTTTTCGAGCGAACCGCCGTTAACACCGATTCTGATCGGAACTCCCTTTGCTTCCGTCGCTCTGACAACCTCCCGCACACGGTCAATCGAACCGATGTTTCCGGGGTTTATGCGAAGTTTATCAATTCCGGCATCAAGTGCCTGCAAAGCCAGTTTGTAATGGAAATGAATGTCGGCAACAATCGGAATTTTGACACGCTTGCGAATCTCGATCATTGCTTTCGCCGCTTCCGGATTCGGCACAGCAATCCGTACGATTTCGCATCCGGCTTCAACCATCTTATCAACTTGAGCAACCGTTTCATCAACATTTTCCGTGTCGGTTTTTGTCATAGATTGCACAACGACCGGAGCATCGCCGCCGATTTGCACATCTCCGACCATTACTGCTTTTGATTTTCTTCTCATTTTGATTTTTTACCACAGAGACACAGAAAACATAGAGTTGTAAATACTTTTAGAGACTCGAGAAAATTTAAAAAATCTCTATGTTTTCTGTGCCTCTGTAGTTAATTTCTTTTCTTTTAACCTATTATCCTCGCAATATCGAAGTAGAACACAACCGCCATTAGCAACAAAATAAAGCCTAGACCGACCAGTTGAATTTTCTCTTTGATCGCCATCGAAAGTGTTAAGCCAAATAATCCTAATATTCCTTCGATACCGAGAACAGCAATTTGCCCGCCATCAAGCAGAGGAATCGGCAGCAAATTAAATATGCCGAGGTTCAGACTAATGACCATCAATATCGGCAAAAGCCCCAAGATTCCGGCATCACCAACAACTTGTGCGATGATTTGCACGATTCCAATCGGTCCCGCAATTCCGCCTTCCTTGACCGAACGCTCACCCGCAAACATCTGTCCGAAGGCTTTTCCGGTTAGACGAAGAATTCGCCAGTTCGCATCGAATGCATTCTGCAATGCTCCGCCGACTCCGACGGGTTGCAGTCTCGCTTGAGAATTACTGCCGAGATTCGCTCCGATCTGATACGTGTTTTCGCCGACTTTCTCCGGTTTTAACGTAAATTCTTTTTCTTCACCGCCTCGTTTAACGACAACTTTAACCGGACTTTCTTTTGATTCAACAATTGTGTTAATCATTTCGCCGCGATTTGGAATTTTCTCGCCGTTAATCGAAACGATTTCATCATTTTCCTGCAAACCCGCTTTTGCCGCCGGTTTTCCTTCAGGTACACCTTTGATGATGACCGTTTCAACTTCGTCCTTTGAATATAAACCGAGTGAACCGATGCTGTTCCCATCACGCACGATTTTATCCGGCGTAACTTTTAAATCAACCTTTTCGCCGTTTCGTTCAACCGTAACGGGCGTTTCGTTATCCGGCAACAAGAATGTATCTTCCTGAATTCTCATCCACGTCGGATTTGCTACGCCATCGTAAGCAACGATTTTATCACCGACTTCGATTCCCGCTTTTTGTGCCGCTCCGTCCGCCTTAACAAAACCGATTTCCGGCGAAGGCGGTGCCGGAACGCCTTGAAATAATCCCAATGAAAACGGAATCGCCAGAGCCAAAACGATATTCATAAACGGTCCGCCGATCATTACGAGAAACTTCTGCCACTTCGGACGCAGTTCGTAGAGTTCGGAATCGGGAACAACTTCGCCGTCGCTGCTGCCGCCTTCGAGCGAAGATGTCGCCTCGTCGCCGTAAAGTTTGACGAACGCTCCCAATGGAATCGCACTGATTCGATAATCTGTGTGTCCGATCTTTTTGCCCCAAATTCTCGGTCCCAAACCGAAAAACGAATATGCTTCAACCCGCATTCCGAGAAGTTTGGCGACGATAAAATGTCCGAACTCGTGAATGTTTATCGCTACTCCAAGAACGAACAAAACCGCTAAAATGACTACTAAAATATCCGGCATAAAATAATTCCTTTAATATATCTAAAAACTTGCTTGATTAGAAACAAATAACACAAACCGCGTTGCAATTTATAAGTGTAAAACTTTTCCGCCAACTTTTCCAATTTTACGGCAAAATGTCTGCGATTTTAATTTTAACCTTCGGATTCACAAGCGGCGAAACTTTATCGTCTTCCGTAAAAATCGTGATCTCCGAATAAATAAATCCGAGCTTTTTATCCTTTTTCGGCTTCCGATAAACCTCCAAACGCCTTCCGTTGACATCCAAAATCCAGTAATCCTGAATTTTATTCTTCGCATATAATTTCGCTTTGAAATTGCGATCATAACTTAAAGTCGAATCTGAAATTTCAATAATTAACTCGGCTTTTTTAGGATGAGCTTTCGCAAAATCTCTGATTTCACCCTTCACAATGGCAAAATCCGGTTCAGGCTCGTTCGATTTACCAAAACTCAGAGGAAGTTGATTGCGAACATCAAAACCTTTATCAAAAAATTTGTTCAATTCTCTGGCTAATAAAGATACAGAAGTTGCATGAGTGCTTTTCATTGCCGCCATTTCAATAATTTCTCCTTCGATCAATTCGACTCTTTTTCCCTCGAACAAACCGTATTCCGCCATTTTATAGTATTCATCTCTCGTCCATTTATGAACTTTGACGGTTTCATCGAATGAAGTATTATTTCCGTTTTCAGCAATTATCGGCACATTTAAAATTTGAACATCTTGTGTTGTCTGCATAATTTTTACCTCCTAACTTGTCGCCGCAGCTTTTTCTTCCAAACACATTTCGGCTTGTTCTCTCGCCCATCTGTCAGCTTCCAAAACTATTTCCAGACTATCGACATTTTTCGGCGTGTGAGCATCAACCAGTTTCCCGTTAATCTGTGCGATTTCGTTTAATTTTATTTTCTCGTCCAAAAACGCTTGAACGGCGATTTCGTTGGAAGCATTTAACACGGCGGGAGTTGTGCCGCCTTTTTTCAACGCTTTGTATGCGAGTCCAAGATTCGGAAAACGCTCCAAATCCGGTTCTTCAAATGTCAGATTTGAGATTTTCGTAAAATCAAGCGATTCCAGACAGCCTTTTTTTCGTTCGGGATAAGTTAAGGCATATTGAATCGCGTGTTTCATATCGGTTATGCCGAGTTGAGCAATGATCGATCCGTCGAGCATTTCGACCATCGAATGAACCACCGATTGCGGATGAACGACGACACCTATATCATCAACCTCAACGTCAAAAAGCCAATGGGCTTCGATAACCTCAAAACCCTTATTCATCAACGTCGCCGAATCAATCGAAATTTTGTCGCCCATATCCCACGTCGGATGATCCAACGCTTGTTTGACCGTCGCGTTTGCAATATCCTTTTTCGATTTTTCCCGAAACGGTCCGCCCGAAGCAGTTAGAATCAGACGCTTCACTTCCGATATCTTTTCGCCTTTTAAGCATTGATGAATCGCGTTATGTTCCGAGTCCACGGGCAGAATCTCCGCACCGTTTTCTTTCGCCGCTTTCGTCATCAGTTCGCCCGCCATTACAAGCGTTTCCTTGTTCGCCAGAGCGACCGTTTTGCCGTTTTCCAACGCCCGCAAAGTCGGCACAAAGCCAACCGCACCGACGATTGCCGAAACAATCGTGTCCGCTTCCGCGTGCGTCGCAGCTTTTATCAAGCCGTCTTCACCCGTTTCGATCTTCGGAATACTCGTAAAATTTTCGGCGTGAAGCAGTTCGAGAAGTTCGTTCGCACAAGCGTCATTTTTACAGGAAACGATTTCAGGCTTGAATTTGATAATTTGTGCGGCAAACACTTTCATATTTTGCCCTGCACCCAACGCGACAACTTTAATATCGCCGAGGTGTTCGACGACTTTGAGCGTATTGACACCGATTGAGCCGGTTGAGCCAAGGATTGAAATTTTTGTGGATTGCATAAATTTATTAACCGTCAAAAGATTAACATATCTGCATTTTTATTAAAATTTGCAGGCGAAAGATCAATCTACTTCGATAATCTCGAAACTCGTCGTAATTTCCGCCGTCGGGCGAACCGTGTAGGCGACCGAGCAGTATTTCGTATCGGATAATTCAATCGCGTCGGCGACCGCTTTTTCCGAAATGCTACGCCCTTTGACGATATGGTGAATGTGAAAAGCCGTAAAACCACGCGGCAATTCGTCGCGGCGTGTTCCCTTGATAACGATTCCGTAATCAGTTACGTCCTGCCGTTTTTTTTCCAGGATTGAAACGACATCAACCGCCGTGCAAGTTGCAACCGAAACTAAAAGCAATTCCAGCGGCGATGCGGCGGACTTTCTATCTCCATTCGTATCAATCACTTGCGAGTGACCGCTCGGAGTCGTTCCGATAAAAAAATCATCGCCCGCGAAGCGAATCGTGGCTGTATATAAATTTTCCGACATATATTTTCTATTAAGTTTCTATTGTTTTTTACAAAATTTTAGCACAAGCTATAATAAATAGAAGCCTGACAAATAATTATATAAACTTTTGGCATAAAAAATGCTTCTCAAAAGTATGGCAGATTATTTAGCGGTGTTTTCAAAAGGAGAAAAGATGAAAAAAGAGATCAAAAAAAGTTTCTATCGGTTTTTAGTGTTCGGATTGGCAATCGGAACTTTTGCATTTCAGGCGGACGCTCAGAGAAACGGCGGCGTGGACGAATTAACGGGAACATATCGGTTGGATAATTCGAGAAGTGAGAATATCAACGATATTGTGCAGAGTGCCGCCCGCAATAATTCGCTTTCGGCTTCGGAAAAGGTTGATCTCGAAGACAAATTGAAAGCACCCGAAACTATTTCGCTGGACGTTCGCGGAAACCAAGTTACGGTTTCGAGTTCAAAAGGCAATCCTGTAACACTGACAGCCGACGGCAGAAGACAGAATTACGGTTCAAATACAAGCGTCAGTGCCAATCTTCGCAACAATATTCTGAAAGTTTCGACTCTCAGCGGCGACACTGATTATTCGATAACTTTTACGACGGTCAGCAATGGCGGAAGTTTGCAGGTTACGCGAATGATAACCAGTAATAATCTGCGTCAGACGGTTTTTGCCGACAGTTTCTATAACCGCACCGATGCTAACTCACGCGTCGGAAATAACAATAATTATCCTCCGAGAAATGATAATTATCCGCAAACCGATAAATATCCGAACAATTCGCGAAACGATGATGATGGCTATTCGAGCAGTGATTCTAACGACGCGGGATATTCGACAACCAATCCGAACAATAATCGCAATTATCCTGATAACAATCGAAATAATCGAAATTATCCCGACAATAACCGGAATTACCCCGATAACAATCGAAATTATCCGCAAACGACAAACCGCACCGGCAATTTTTATGTGCCGAACGGAACGGTTCTGACCGGAACTCTGGAAAATAATATTACGACCGAAGTATCGCAGAATAACGACCGTTTTCGCTTGACGATTCAATCACCGCGGGAATACGAAGGAGCGATTATCGAAGGTTATCTGTCGGGCATCGAACGCACCGGCAAAATTTCCGGCAGTTCAAAATTGACGCTCAACTTTGAAAAAATCCAATTGCGAAATGGTCGGGATTACGATTTTGCGGGCGTTCTGCAAACCATTGCGGACGACCGGGGGAAAATAATTGATGTTAACGCCGAAGGACAGGCAAAAGGCGACAGCCGCACGAAAGAAAGTGTTAAACGCGGCGGCATCGGTGCCGGACTCGGTGCGATCATCGGCGGAATTATCGGCGGCGGAAAAGGTGCGATCATCGGTGCGACCATCGGCGGTGCCGGCGGTGCGGGTTCGGTTGCCATCGAAGGCAAGGACGATCTCGAACTTCCGCAGGGTTCGCAAATTACCGTTCAATCAACTTCGCCGAACACAAGATAATTCATCAAATGTAATTGTCAGTTATTAGATTTTGGTAAAAAGGTTTCATCGCAATTGGTGAGACCTTTTCTTTTGCCAAAATCTAAAATCCGCCGAATCGATTTAATAATAATTTCAAAATAAATAAATCACTAAAATTGTTTGCCGTCGGACAGCGGGCATCCTGCCCGCCAGTATTTTTCCTGAGTCAACTAAAATTAAAATTCAACACTTGCGGGCAGAGATGCCCGCAGTCCAATTATCCGGTAATTTTTATTTATAACGGCTCACTTTGTTCTGAAAATTTCACTTAACATCTAAAAAAATCGGTTATAATTGCCTTTATGAAAACTTTACCCGAAGAATTCGAGCAGTACCGCGACAGGAAATGGCGGCGTGAGGAAACGCTGAAAATTGATAAAGCATCGGAGGTCGAAGCATTGGTCGAAGATTTAGGATTTTGCCTTGCTCTGACCGATTCACGCACGAATCTGCCATCGGTTTATATCGCCGTCTGCGGAAGACGCGATGCACACACGCCGAAAAATGTGCAGAAAGACCTTGAAACGAGTCTGGCGTGGACGCTTAAAGACGAGGTTATGCAACGCGGAAAAGTTTATTATTCAAAACTCGTTAAAGGTCGGGCAATGTTTGTCGCACCGCGTTTGATTCCGTATTTCAACGCGATTTACGGAATTTCAAAATCGGACGAGAAAACTAAATTATCGGATGATGCGAAAAAGGTTGTTAAGGTTCTGCGAAAGGAGTGGGAATCTTCGACATCGGATTTGCGTGAGGACACGAAAATTGACGAACGCAAAAAGCTGACAAAAGCTCTCGATGATTTGCAAAGGTGTCTGAAAGTCGTGCCTTATGAAGTTTCGTATAAGCCGAAATTCACGTATCTGTGGACACTTGCCGAGGAACGTTTTCCTGATGAACTCTCAAGCAGAATCGAACGCGAAACCGCTGTTCACGAGTTGGCAAAAGTTTTTCTGCAAATGTGCGGAATGACTTTGAAGGGCGAATTTTCCAGAGCCATCGGCATCACGCGAAAAGAAGCGGGTTTGGCAAATCATAAATTGGTTGACGAAGGTTTCGCTGAAAGAATCGAGGTTGGCGTATATAAAATTAAGTAAAATAAAGTTGTAATATATGAATCAAGAGATAAAACCGACGAATCGCACGAAGTTGAAACGCCTGCCTAAACGCGGAAATTTTGACCGTGAGACAATTTACAAAATTTTGGACGAAGCACTGCTTTGCCACATTGGTTTCTCGGTCGAGGGACAAACTTTCGTCATCCCGACGGGGTTTGCCAGACGTGCTGACGAACTGATAATTCACGGTTCATCCGCCAGCCGTATGATGCGAAATCTAGCCGCAGGAATTGACGTTTGCGTAACCGTAACTCTAATTGACGGTTTGGTTTTGGCACGTTCCGCATTTCATCATTCAATGAATTATCGCTCGGTCGCAATCTTCGGAAAAGCCGAATTGCTCGAACAAAATGACGAAAAAGCCGAAGCGTTAAAACTTTTTACCGAACACATAATCCCCGGTCGCTCACACGAAATCCGCGAACCGAACGAACTCGAACTAAAAGCCACAACCGTTCTAAAACTTCCCATCGAGGAAGCCTCCGCCAAAATACGCACGGGCGATCCGGTTGATGACGAAGAAGATTATAAATTGAATGTCTGGGCGGGCGTTATTCCTCTGAAAATCACAGCGGAAAAACCTGTCAATGACGAAAAATTAAAAAACGGAATCGAAGTTCCCGAATATGTTTCAGATTACAAACGCTGAAATATATTCACCCGTAAAAATTTCGCATCTCTCCTTCAAATATGATAAATTTTTAGTCAAGAGGTAAATTATGGCGGTTCAAAATTTGGAAGTTACAACAGAAAGCATCTTGAGTGCGGTTATCCGTCTGCCTGAAAATGAAGTTGATAAATTATTCAAGGATGCCAAACGATTAAAAAAACGTGAAGCGGAGTTGATTGTAAAGGTTAAAAGCATTGACCTTTCGCCCGAAGATCAAAATATTTACGGAAAACTTCTCAAAAAATTTCGGGCTGAAAAAACCTCAACTAAAGAACATAAACAGTTGATCGAGTTAAATGAAGAACTCGAAAAAATATCGGCAAAGCGTCTTGAATGGCTTTACGAAATCTCACAAATTCGCCAGCAGCCGATTGAAGAAATTATGAAAGAATTAAACATCAAGCCGAAAAATTATGGCTAAACTCTCAATCGCTTCCATCAAGAAAAAAGTTTCCGAAAGGGCAAAAGGTTTATGTGAATATTGCCTTTTGCCCGAAAGCCATTCGGTTTCGACGTTTGAACTTGAACATATAAATCCTATCTCAAACGGCGGAAAAACGACTTTGCGAAATTTAGCTTGGGCGTGTTCGGGTTGTAACAAATACAAATCTCACAGAGTTTCGATCATTGATTCTGAAACGGGTGAAGCAATTTCTCTTTTCAACCCGCGAAAAGACAATTGGAACAAACATTTTGCATTGAGTGAAGATTTCTTAAAAATAGTTCCTCTAACCGCAAAAGGCAGAGTTACAGTTGATGCGTTGAAACTCAATCGCAAAGGCTTAATAAATCTCCGCAAACTTCTGCACCTTTACGGTGTGCATCCGCCGAAGTAAAATAGAATCTCAATGAAAAAATACATCATTAACTTATTCATTTTATTTCTATTGTTAAGCACGTTAGGTTGCGGTACTACTACTATAAATAGATCAAATAGAGAAAAATTGTTTGAATGTAAAAATTATGAATTCTCAACTTGGCTGAATGGCGATGAAAAATATGGCGATGGACATTTTCCATCGAAAGACGGTGAAATTATATATGGTCAACTTCAATATATACCATCAAACTCTTTAGTTGAGTTAGAAAAGGAAGTTCAAAAAGCGAATAAGATAATAGACGATAAAATTTTGTTTGATGAAAGTGGAAAAAAAGTTGGTAGAAAGGTCTTATTTTACAAAGAAACTAAATTTGAAGGTTTTGAAGAACCTAGAAAAACTTTCAATCTTTACTGGACAAAAAATTCAATCCTTACGCTAATAAGTAGTGAATCCTTATCCTCCGTTAAAGAAGTAGAAAAAGAGTGTAATTTTTGAAATGAAAAAATACGTCATCAAACGAGATAAAAGTGGCTTGCCTGAACGCCTGACGCGATACCGCGAAGAACTAAACGAACAGCAATTTAAGGTCGTTACGGCAAAACCGCAGCCGACGCTTGTGATTGCGGGTGCGGGAACGGGGAAAACGCGGACGATAACTTATCGTGTGGCTTATTTGCTTGAGCAAGGTGTTTCGCCGAATCGGATTTTGCTGGCGACCTTTACGAATCGGGCGGCTAGAGAAATGCTCAAAAGAGTTGAGGCTTTGACGGGGACGCAGAATGTTCACAGAGTTTGGGGCGGAACTTTTCATCGGATCGCAAATTTAATTTTGCGGAAACACGCTGTTTCGATCGGGTTTGATTCAAATTATTCGATTCTGGATTCGGAAGACGCGAGAGATTTTATCAGCGTTTGCATAGACGAATCGGCGATTGATACGAAATCGAAACGCTTTCCGAAGCCGCAAGTTGTTCAAAACATAATCTCTTACGCCAATAATACAGACCAACCAATAAAAGATGTGATCGTCAGTAAATATCCGTATTTTGAAATGCTCACGCAACAAATTAAGCGTGTGGATTTTAATTATATGGAGCGAAAACGCGAGCGAAATGTGATGGACTATGACGATCTGCTATTAAATTGGAAACGGCTTTTGCTCGAAAAACCTGCGATTGCCGAACTTTACGCCGAACAGTTTCAGCACATATTGGTTGACGAATATCAGGACACGAACAAACTTCAAGCCGAAATAATTGACCTGCTTGCGGTTAAACACAAAAACGTGATGGTCGTCGGCGATGATGCACAGAGCATTTTCGCGTGGCGTGGTGCGGAATTTACAAATATCTACGAATTTCCCGAACGCTATCCGAATACGCAGGAATTCAAATTGGAAAAAAATTACCGCTCAACACCCGAAATTCTAGGCTTGGCAAATGTTTCGATTGCAAATAACAGGAAACAATTTCCGAAAACTCTGGAAGCGATCAAAACCTCAAAAGATTTCAAACCCGCATTAATTCCCTGCTCCGATGTTGAACAACAATCGGCGTTTATCGCTTCGCGGATTTTGGAATTACGCGACGAAGGCACAACGCTCGAAGACATCGCCGTTTTGTATCGCTCTCATTATCATTCCATCGAATTGCAATTAGAATTAACAAGACGCAACATCCCGTACCGCGTCCAAAGCGGCGTTAGATTTTTTGAGCAAGCACATATTAAAGACGTGATTTCTTATTTGAAAATAATCGTCAATCCGAGAGATGAATTGGCTTGGAAACGAATCCTAAAGATGATCCCAAGTGTCGGAAATGTAACGGCGAATAAAATTTTCGAGCATATTTCTATGCAAATGGAAAATGGAAAATGGAAAATGGAAAATGCGAAAAACAAGTCGGAACAGGAAGCGGTAGCGACTGATTCGACGAAAGCAATTGCCACGTTTGATGCGAAAATTTTCGACGACATTCCTGCCCCGCGAAGCAAAAAATCATGGGAAATTTTCGTCAAACTTCTCGAAAAAATCACGTCAGATGAGAACCGTAACAAACCCGGCAAACAAATCGAACTGATTTTATCAAGCGGTTACGAACAGCATCTTGTCGAAAATTACGAAAACGCCGAAGCACGACTTGAAGATTTAAACGGCTTGGCGATGTATGCGGGCAATTACGATTCGACCGAAGATTTCCTCAGCGAACTCGCCCTGATTTCTACTGAAAGATTTAACGAACCAACCGCAATCGGCGGCGAAGATGTCGTCATGGGCGGCGAAGAAGACGAAATACTCACGCTGACATCAATCCATCAAGCCAAAGGTTTGGAATGGAACGCCGTCTTTTTGATCTGGGCGGCGGAAGGCAAATTCCCATCGCCACGCAGTTTAAAAGAAATAGATTCCGAAGAAGAAGAACGCCGCCTCTGGTATGTCGCCCTGACGCGAGCCAAAGACGAACTCTATCTGACATATCCGCTGATGATCGTTGACTACAATCGCCAAACCATCATCCAAAAACCTTCAAGATTTATTATGGAATGCCCACCCGCACTTTTTGAAATCTGGAATTTAGAAGAACAAGCACCGAGTTTTGACGCACCGGTTGAGATCGAAGATAAAGGGCAGGAGTTTTTAAATTAGTTTTTTGAGGAATAAATGATGAAACAATTATCTCCACACTTGGTTATTGGTCACGGACATTTTTTTCAAAGCACCCTTCTGAGTGCTTCAAGATTTGTTAAGTATTGTAAAGATAGAGGGATAAAAATAGATGAAAACAAGCTAGAGAAATTTGAAGAACTTGGAATTTTTTATCCGATGCTTAGAGTTAAACACCCTAAATGTATAAAAAAGCTAAAAAAAGTTGAAACTGAAAACGAATCTTATCTAGAATTTTGTGGACTTCTTCAAGATGGCGAAGAGTGGACTGGTGAAACTGAAGTTTATTATGCTGCATTTATAAATTGGAAAAAAGAGTATGTTGATTCATGGACTAATGATGGATCGGTTTATGTCCCGTCAAAGAAAACTTTTCAACCTTGGTCAAGTCACAGAATTGAGAATGATTTTCAAAAACAAACTGAAACTTACTATTCAATTTTTCAAACACTTCCACTATATAGACTCATTCAATGGACTACATATTCAGTAGGAATTGAAAATCTTACAGTGTGGACACAGAAGGATGCTATAAAATGGTTTAAATTCTTCAAAGAACAATCAAAAAAGTGGGTCAAGACTTTCAATGAGTCGGAGGGCATTAGAGATGAATTAGCTAAATTTGGACAAGTTCTTTCAAGCAGATATTTACCCTATGCAGAAAAATATGAAGGAATGATTTCCACTCCAACTGAAGACTTTTTCGACTGGCGACAATATTTATCAAAATGGAATGCTGAAAAAGTTTTGAATGAACTTGGTTTAACTATCGAAGAGGTAGTTCGATTATATCACCAGGCTGAATTGGAAGCCTCAAAAGATGATCCGCTTGATCGTTGGAGTGACTTAGTTCAATTTGTTCGTAAAAGTAAGAAGGAAAAATTAAAAGATGCCGCTTTGCTTGCACAAACTTGGCGAGTATTGGGAAGAATTATTAATCTTTTTCACCGAGATTTAACAGGAGATTTTATAAGTGTTTACAGGAAAGATATAAAAACAAAAGAAAGAATATACGGGCAAGGAATTCCACAAAATAATTTGGCTTTCTTAGAATATGTTTCAAATGAATTTGGTGTTAATCCAAGACCAAAATTATTTCTATTTGTAGAGGGTGATGGCGAGATAGAACATTTTCCACGTTTAGCTATTGAGTTATTTGGAATTAGTTTTGCGGAAATAAGAATTCAGATTCAAAATCTTCATGGCGTAAGCGGTTTTGAAGGAGGTAGAAGAGTTGATAAATATGGTGCTTTAGAAAAACTTATTGAATATTATCATGATAAACAAACGATTGCTTTTTTTATTCTTGACAAAGAAGGAAGAGTAGAACAAGTAAAACAAAGGCTAATTACGAAAGCCTCTAAAGATCATCCAAATCGAACGGTTACGAAAGATGAATACATAAAACTTTGGGATAAAAATGTTGAATTCGATAATTTCACCAACGAAGAAATTGCGGAAGCTATGACAAAGTTGAGTAAGGAGCAATATCAATTCACAGAGCAAGAAATAGAAGATTGCAGAAATCGTTTTGGACAACGTGGAAAAGGTGACACTTTAAGCAAACTATATAGAGATAAATTGAACTATGGTTCAAATAAAATCAAGTTATTAGGAATTTTGATAGATTATGCTGTTGAATCTCCGAAATTTTCATTAGATGGAGTTGAAGTTGTTAGACCGATAGTTAAAACCATTGATGATACATGCAATTTGGCATTGATAAACTACCAACCTTTGAGCCTTGATTCATGGAAAGAAACTCAAAACTCAGAATGGCTAGGACATACTATTATTCAAGACAATAATTAATAATCTAAAATAAAGATTTATCACTCTAAACTTCTAACGTCCTAATCAGGACTTGGAAATCTAATCCCAACCATAAATAGACTGGGCTATTTTCATTCGTCTGCTTTTCCAGACTGTTTGAGATTATTGACATTAAACTTACTTATTTGAGTTGTTTTGTTGAAATCTTCTTACCAAACTCATTTTCCAAAACTGTTTTTGCCGCGTGATAACCGCACATTCCGTGGACTCCGCCGCCGGGTGGGGTTGAAGATGAGCAGATGTAGAGACCGCTTGCGGGAATTTTGTAGGGGTTTATTTTGGCAACGGGGCGTGTGAAAAGTTGGGACAAAATTCCCGCACCGCCGTTGATGTCGCCGCCGATGTAGTTGGCGTTGTAATGTTCAAGATCGGCGGGAGTTTTGACGGATTTGGCGAGGATGCAGTCACGGAATCCGGGGGCAAAGCGTTCGAGTTGGTTTTCGACAGCTTCGGTCATATCGGCGTTTGAGCCGTTCGGGACGTGGCAATATGCCCACGCGGTGTGTTTGCCTTCGGGCGTTCGTGTTTTATCAAAGAGACTTGTTTGAGCAACGAGAACAAATGGTTTTTCGGGAATTTTTCCGTTGGCAACTTCTGTTTCCGATGCGGCAATTTCGTCGAACGTTCCGCCCAAATGAACGGTTCCCGCTTCAAGACATTCTTTTGCTGTCCACGGAATCGGTTCGCTCAGAGCAAAATCCATTTTGTATGCTCCCGCACCGTATTTGAAATTTTCAAGACGTTTTCTATAAGATTCCGGCAAGCGTTGTCCGGCGATCTTTATGATCTGTTTCGGTGTTATGTCAAACAGAATTGCTTTTGCCGATGGAAGTTCGTCAATGTTTTCGACGCGGTTTCCGGTTTCGATTTTTCCGCCGAGCGAGACGAAATAATTTGTTAATGCCTCGGCGATTTTTCTTGAGCCGCCGGTTGGAATTCCCCAACCCGTGCCGTGTCCGGCGAGCAGCAAAACCAGACCGAAAGCGGCACTCGGCAAATCTTCGAGCGAGATCATCGAGTGAGCGGCGTTTCCCGCAAAAAGTGCTTTCGCACGCTCTCCGGAAAAGTAACTCTCCGCCAGACCGCGTGCCGAACGAAACGCTTTTAGACCGAATCCCGCCAGCAAAAACGGATGATTCGGAATTCGCAGAGGAGCTAAAATATCAGGGACGAGTTTGTGCCAGTTTTCGGTCAGATGTCCGACCAAATTTTGATAATTTTCCGCATCCGCACCGAGATTTTTGGCGGTTTCATAAATTGATTTTTGAAGTAGAACGGCACTTCCGTCATCAAGCGGATGAGCGAGCGATGCCGGCGGCTGAACAAATTCGAGACCGAATTTATCGAGTGGAAACGAATTAAATACGGGCGAAGCGATGGCAAGCGGGTGAATCGTCGAGCAAATATCGTGCGTAAATCCGGGCAGAGTCAATTCCGCCGAACGCATTCCGCCGCCGATTTCGTCCGCCGCTTCGACGATCAAAACCGCAAGTCCCGCTTGTGCCAGACAGATTCCGGCTGACAATCCGTTCGGACCGGAACCGATGACAATTGCATCATATTCGTAATTTTCAGGCACAGTTTATCCTTTGTCTTTCAGAGTGTTTTCCCGTTCGATCTCCGCCGCCGATTCGAGAAAGTTATGAGCAAATGTTTCCCATTCGCTGTTTTGAATTCCCAGGTAAGTGTTGAGATTTACTGCTAGATTCCTGATGGTTTCGAGCGTGTTTTCCGTTTCCTGCGTGTTTCGTTTTTCGTTCAATCCGATGACGTAGAATTTTACGGTTTTGAAATTCCGCGAGAGACAAAAATTATTCGTTGCCGCTTCAGTAAAAAAATGTGAGGTCAGATTTCTGTCTGTTTTTTCATCCGTCGGATCAAACGTCGGCTTGACGGTGATGACGAATTCGTCTTCTTTTTCAAAAATATCAACAACCTTGACCCAGTCGAATTTCCCCGAACCTTTTAACCGGATTCTTTCAAAAACTCCAATGTTTATATCTTCGTCAGTGAGTTCATTGCCATTTTCATCAAAAATTTTGTAAGAAGAAAGTGCGGCATTTTTGTTCCATTCTTCGAGTTTCAAAAGATCGGTTTTTACCCGCGAAAAAACACGCTTTGCTTCATTTTCGTTAAGCAAAGTTTTTTCCGCACGGCTGATCGAACTTTCGTTCTTGTTCAATTTCGCTTTTTCCAAACAATCGGTAAATTTGCTGTTCATAAATTCTCCGTAAGGCTTCGTTGAAGTAAAATAATGCTAGTTCTCTGGGCATAAAAAACGTGGATTTTTTTTCCACAAACTTATTTTCAAAAAAACATCTGCAATATCAAGGTTATTTGGATTTGATTTTATTCTTTTATACGGATTCAAGCAATTTTTTATCATTAACTTTGTATAATTTCGGGCTTGAAAATGTAAATTCCTGCGTTTTGATTTTGCTTTGTAAATTAAACCAAGTGTTTTTTGTATAAGCTTTCTGAACTCAAAATTTACAAAAACCGGAAATGTAAGGAGTAAAAATATGTTGAAAAAAGGTCAGTCAAAAATCTGAAGATTGACACGCCCTGCAATGAAGATTGGGATGCGATGTCGGGAAATGCAAGGGTTCATTTTTGTTCGCACCGCGATTTGAGCGTCAACAATTTATCGGAAATGACACGGACGGAAGCAAGGCAGTTGGTCAAAGATTCCAAAGGCAGATTGTGTGTAAGACAGGTCAAAAACTACTTATTAAATACGGCACGAATCTTGATATTCAAAACACTACGGGAAGAAAAACCGCTTTGATAAACGCTGCTTTGGAAGATAACTGCAAAGCTATGCCAGTTATGATTGAAGCCGGAGCAGACGTGAATTTACGCGATGACGACGGCGATTCGGCTCTGGACATTGTTGATGATGAAAAAACCGGAAAACTCCTGATCGCCTACGGTGCTTTGGAAAAGAATGAGAATGAAAACTAATCTCTGTTCTCCGCAAATTATCCCGCCGAGTCGTTTTGCCGATTCACTTTCGACTTTCGTGTAAGAAATTCGTTTTCTGTATAATTTCTTACACGAATGAAAATTAAAACTCTAAACAAAGACAATCTCGAAAGTACCTGCAAGGAATTATCCGGGCAGGATTCCAGACTGAAATTTATTTTCCAAACCTATGGAACGCCGCCGCTCTGGTCGCGTGAACCGGGTTTTGCAACGCTTATACAGATCATTTTGGAACAGCAGGTTTCGCTTGCTTCGGCACTTTCGGCTTTTAATAAACTTACCGAAAAGATCGGCACTATCACGCCCGAAAATGTTCTGAAACTGAGCGATGAGGAATTAAAATCGTGTTATTTTTCGCGTCAGAAAACGGGTTACGCAAGGAATTTGGCGAAGGCGGTTGTCGGCAAAGAACTTGTTTTGGAAGATTTGAATAAACTTTCAGATGACGAAGTTCGGGCGGAACTTATCAAAATAAAAGGCATCGGCAGATGGACGGCGGACATATATTTGATGATGGCGTTGATGCGTCCCGACATTATGCCGAAGGGCGATCTGGCGTTGCACGCGGCTTTTAAGAATTTGCTGAAACTCGATAAACGCCCGTCTTCCGATGAGTTTATCGAGCAGACAAAAATCTGGAAACCGCTTCGTTCGGTGGCGGCGAGACTGCTTTGGCATTTTTATTTATGCGAAAAAGAGTTGCCGAAAAACACATAAACTAATTCCGACCGGCACGCAAAAACAACAAAGAAAAATCTTTCAGCACGGGCAGCGAGTATCAATTCAAATTCAGAATAATTGATACAAAATCAACCGGGTCGAAATTGAACGATGCTGAATTGATAAGTGCGGAATTGGTGCAGAAATAATTTTTACAAATTTTCAAAAAAAAAAAGAGCGAACCGAGTCGGTTCGCTCTTTCGTTGAACTGTTTTAAGTTTCACTTTTTTATTCCTCATCGCGGGCGTGGGCGTGTGCCGGCGGCGAGGTTGCTTCGATGGCGGTAAATGTTTCGATAATTTTATATGTGTGTTTCGCGTCCTTCGGCACGAGCCACGAATCGCCTTTTTGTAGAGTTACCATCTGACCTTCCAATTGCAATTCGGCTTTTCCTTCGAGAACATAACCGACCGTTTCATAGTCCCGCGAGTGCATTTCCTTGCCGTCGCTCGGTTCTTCATTTTCCCACAGACGCATCGAAACATTTTTGCCGGATGCCAGATATGTCTGTCCCATTTCACCCTTCGGTGAATTTTCTGATTCTACTTTTTTGACTGATGAATTACTCATAATTTTTCTCCTGTTGTTTATTTATCTAAGTTGCAAAGTTCGTGCCACTTGCCGATTACAGCAGAATCATTACGGCAAATGATTTTTAGTAATACATTCCGGCAAGGCGAAGCTGAATTGAGTGTCTGAAAATCGTTCAGTTATTTCTTGTCTTCGATTTTGAATTCCTTGCTTTTATTCAGTTTGCCGTTTAACAAAATATCCACACGATAATCTCCGGTCGCCCAGATATTTTTCGGTGAAGCATCGAACGAAACGCCCGTTTCTCCTTTTTTCGTTTTGTAACTGACGCTGATAATTTGCGAATTCGCCCTTAAACCCTTAGCTTTGACCGCGACGACATTCATTTTCACAAGCGTCGGAATTTCGGAATTCAAATCTATGTAACAATATATCGGAACATCTTTCGGTGAAAAAACTTCAAGATTTTCGATGATATTTCCATCGGAATCTTTTTTGGCAAGCGATAAATTCGTGATTTCGACATCCGTTTCCGCTTTTGCGTCGGTTTGTGCCTGAATTCCGATTGACAGAAAAACAGACAGCGACAATATTAAAATAATCTTCATTTTGTCTCTTGTTTTCGTGAATTTGTTTAAATTTTATTTTTGATAAGAACTTATCTTTAAAGGTGCCTCAACTTCGGAATTGGTTGCCGCAGCGAACAAGTTTTATTTATTTTTCGAAGACAAAATTTCAGCAGCAGCGATTGTGAACGGCATCGTCGGAACGCTCCGCATAATCAATAAATCTTCCGCAAAAGATGTGTCTTCATCGAGGAATTTCAGCACCCGCGATGTTTTATTATATTTGAATAAATAAGTGAAAACATCATCGACCGAATGTTTTTTCGTCTGCATTACGTTGAGCAAAATGCTGTCGAGACAGCTTTTCCAAAAGCGGTTTTCAGTTTTTCGGGCGTGATTTCCGGCTAAATTTTCAACTAACTTTTGCAGCCGTTTTTGCGTTCGTTTGAAACTGTAACCCGTCGAAGGTTTGACATATCCGCCCGCCGTTCCGATGCGGATAATTTTCGCACCCGGAAACTGTTCGTGCGGTTCGTCCGACATCGGAATTACGCCGGATTCCGTTTCGTTTATTTTATATTTTTCAATCTTCAAAATCTCCGCAATATATTTCCGCAGGTTTGTTTCGTATTCTTCCTGTTCAAGCAAATTATCGGAAAAAATCGTAAATTCGATCAGAGCTTTTTTCGTTGAAATCGGCAGAATATATATAAATCGGCATTCATTTTTCTGTTCAACCCGAAAATCAAACAGCGTCGGTTCGTTAACATCGAAAATCGCTTCCGATGCTTCTATTTCCCAACCGAGAAAATGTTGCCACAAATTATGATACTTCGGATTATCGTAAGTTTTCCGCGTAAAACTGTCAAAAATAAATTCATCCGCAAAAAATTTGCCGTGAACTGTTTTGACCGAATCATTTTCAACCGCTGTAATGTCGGTTTGCAGAAATCTAATGTTTGGATTTTTATTGATTTTTGAGAAAGCAAATTTGTAAAAATCTATCGCCCGAATCATCTTATAGCGATATTTTTCAAGCAGCAGCAGTTTATCGAAATCTTGTGTTCCGTGAAACCAAAATCTATCCCAATAGCGAAAAACCACTTGATCGAACGCAGAATTTTCCTGCTCCCAGAAACACCACGTATGATCATTCGTATTTTTTTGATCGCGGTCGATTATTAAAATTTTTTTGTCCCGCAAAATTTCACTTTCGTTCAAATAAAATGCCAGCGAAAGTCCCGCCATCCCGCCGCCCGCAATGATGTATTCGAAAGTATTTTTTTGCACGTAATAAGTTTTGCAAATTTCAGGATTTATTCAAAACGTACTTTTCTTCTTCGCTTTTTTTGAAAGCGTTTTTGGTTGATTATTTCAAATTATTGATGAGCCGGATTCGCTGTTGTCGGTGTTCATTGTTCCTGATTTCCGCAAATTTACGTAAAGTGCTGCATTTTAAACGGTCGGCTCTTTCAAATATCCGTAAATGCTTGTTAAACTACAACGATTATGAACAAAATTTCGATACTTTTTTGCGTAATTTTTTTAATGATGACGGCAAATGTTTTCTCGCAATCAAAGCGTGATGAACAGATAAAAAAAGCCGTTACAAATGTTTTGGATGTTCAAACCGCAGCGTGGAATAAATGCGACATCGAAGGTTTTATGCAGGGTTATTGGAAGTCGGAAGAGTTGAGTTTTACGTCCGGCAACAAAAATACACGCGGTTGGCAGAATACGTTTGACAATTATAAACGCGGCTATTCCGACTGTGACAAAATGGGCGAATTATCATTTTCCGAACTGGACATAACCGTCCTCAACAAAAAATCCGCAATGGTTCGCGGACGTTTTCTACTTGAGCGAAAGGAAGACAAACCGACCGGATTATTTACCTTGATCTTCCGCAAATTCGACGACGGTTGGAAAATCATCCACGATCACACCTCCGTTTAATAGTTAGCGATTGGAGCATAAGCGTCCCCGCTTGTGTTGAGTGTTTTCTTAAACGCGAACGAATGGTGGTGAACTTTCAGTATAATAATTTCTTCAAAGTTGATGAACTTTGTTTTCGTGTCGAAACGATACTCATCACAAGCGGGACGCTTATGCTCCAGTCGGTTTGTGCAACCGTTCTCAAAAACTCACGCATCAAATTGCCGACCTTAAAAATTCATTCCAACAGATTGCCGAGAATTCATTATGAAAAGTAAAGATTTCCCTTGCCTGCTCGTTATTTTTTCGATTTGGACAAGCATTTTCGCACCTTTCGTAAATGCTCAAAACTCAGAAGCAAAGGGTTTACAGTTTCGCATTCGTGAAAGTTCTGCAAAACCTGCGAAAGAATCTGCAAAACCGCCGATCAAAATTGAAAGTTTGAGCGAACGGGAAGCAAACGCGATTTTTCGGCGTTTGCCGCCGATGCCTTCCGAAACATCGGAAGACAACGATTTCAAAATGCGTTCCGACAGCCTGAAACCGCCGAAAACGGGGAAAATTATTCCGCTTAAATTTTCCGCCGATGAAAATCAAAAACCGCCCGATGTTTCACAAACCACGAATGAAAAATTGCAGGTCGAAAGATTTTCGCCGAGCGGCAATGTTCCGATTGTGTCGGATTTGAGCGTTACATTTTCGCAGCCGATGGTCGCTGTTTCGTCGCAGACCAACGCGAGCGAAACCGTTCCCGTAGTTTTAACGCCCGAAGTTCGCGGAAATTGGCGTTGGCTCGGAGCAAATACTTTGATTTTTGACGCGGAAAAACGATTTCCAATGGCGACAAGATTCACCGCAAAAATTTCGAAAGGCACAAAATCGGCAATTGGCGGAGTTCTGGAAAAAGATATTTCGTGGACTTTTACGACTCCGCCGCCGAAGGTTGAAAAGTTTTCTCCTGAAGACAAGCCCGAAGGAATTTTGCCCGAATACGTGATAATGGCGGCGAAGTTTAATCAGGAAATTGACGAAAAAGAAATTCTGCCGAAAATCAAAGTTTTTGCTGATGGAAAGCAAGTTCCTATTAAATCAGTAACCGACGATATTGATAATTCATTTGAGGAAATTAAGAGTTTGGGCGAAGTTAAACCAAAAACTTGGCTGGCGTTTCGGACGGTTGATTTATTGCCGAAAAATGCAGATGTAAAAGTCGTTTTTGAAAAAGACTTGCCGTCTGCTGAAGGAATGCTGACAAGCGAAACCGACCAAAATTTCAAATTCAAAACGCTCACGCCTTTTAAGTTTGTAAACTCTTATTGCGGTTACAACGAAAATAAAATTGATTGCGATCCCTCGGATGATTTACATTTAGAATTTAATCGCCCGTTTTCGCAGGAGAAATTCGATAAATCACTTGTAAAAATCGAACCTGCCATCGAAAATGCAATTATCGAAACCGTCGGAAGCAACGAAATTCAAATAAGAGGAGAGAAAAAACCGAACACGGTTTATAAAGTAGCAGTTTCGGGAAAAGCAGCAGATTTACACAAACAAACGCTCAGCAAAGACGTTGCGGCAACTTTCAAAGTCGGCAAATCTCAACCGATTTTCAACGGTGACGGCGACGAATTTTTGACGCTCGATCCAAACGGAAAACTTCGATATTCGATTTATTCGAGAAATCACAAAAGTTTTAATGTCAAAGTTTATTCGGTTACGCCTGATGATTATGTTCGTTATCGAAAGGTTTTGCGTGATTTTACAAATAATAAACAAATTGTTCCGAAAATTGATTTTGGTAAATTGATTATTGATAAAATATTTAAGATAAAAAACGCCGTTGATATTTATGAAGAAACGATTATTGATTTGCAGAAAGTTTTGCCGAACAGATTCGGACACGCTGTTTTGGTTGCCGAACCGACTGATAAAATTGTCGGCGATCATTATTGGGACAAGCCGTTTATAATTTGGATTCAGTCAACAAACATCGGAGTTGACGCTTTTTTAGACTATGAAAAACTCGTCGCTTTTGCAACCGATCTAAAAACTGCGAAGCCTTTGAGCAACGCGGAAATTTCGCTTCATAACGATTTTTCAAGTGTGTTAAATTCGGTTACGGATTCGACTGGAATTGCCGAATTTCAATTGACTGATGCGGTTGGACGTGGATTTTTAGTTGTTAAAACCGGCGAAGATTCGGCGATTTTGCGTGAGGAAGACGATTACAGCGACCGGATTACGGATTGGCGAAAACAGAAACCGAAAGATACTTTGCGTTGGTTTGTTTTTGACGACCGCAAGATTTATCGCCCCGAAGAACAGGTTTCGATCAAGGGTTACATCCGCAAAGTTACGGGCGGAAAATTTACCGATATTGCTGAAATCAGCGACAATGTTAAAAGTGTTCGATACGTTTTGAAGGACGCACTCGACAACGAAATCGGCAAAGGAAACGTGAAATTAAATACTTTCGGGGCGTTTGATTTTAAGTTGGATTTACAAAAAAACATCAATCTCGGTTATCAGAGTTTGGAATTTTGGACGGGAGAAAATAAATCTGAACATGCCGATTTTGAACATACATTTCAAGTGCAGGAATTTCGCCGTCCCGAATATGAAGTTTCGACAAAGGTTGAAACCGCCGCACCGTTTTTTGTCGGTGAATCGGCAGATGTTTCGACGGAAGCGAAATATTATTCTGGCGGATTTTTGAAAAACGCGAACACGGTTTGGAACGTAACATCAGTGCCGACGAATTACACGCCCCCGAATCGGGATGATTTTACGTTTGGAAAATACGTGCCGTGGTGGAGATATTCGGGTTCGGATTACGATCAGAGAACATCAAAAACATTGAGCGGAAAAACGGATGCAGACGGAAAACATCGGATCACGCTTGATTTTGACGAAGCAAATCCCGCCCGACCTTACACGATTCAAACCGAGGCAAATGTGCAGGATGTCAATCGGCAGAGTTTTGCGGCGGCGGCAAATTTGCTTGTTCATCCTTCAACTATTTATGTCGGAATTCGCTCGCCGAGAAATTTTGTCAGCCCGAATGAAAAACTGAAAATTGAAACGATTACAACCGATATTGACGGCAAAGCGGTTGCGGATAAAACGGTTTCAATTGTCGCGGAATTGCACGATTATAAATATGTCGAAGATGAATGGACGAAGGTTTTGATTGATAAACAAACTTGCGAAATTCGCTCAACCGAAGATGTTGCTTCGTGCGAAATTCTGGCGAAACAAGGCGGAACTTTTACGATAAAAGCAACTGTTTTAGACGACAGAGAGCGAAGAAATGAGAGCGAATTAGATGTTTGGGTAGCGGGCGGAAGTTCGGAAAATTCGGATCAGATTAAGGAAGAAGATGCTGAATTAATTCCCGATAAAAAGGAATATTTTGCAGGCGACACGGCGAAAATTCTTGTAAATTCGCCGTTTTTCCCGGCGGAAGGCGTGCTGACACTTGAGCGAAACGGGATTTTGAAAACCGAGCGTTTTACGATGAGTGAGAATTCAAAAATTCTGCAAATTCCGATTGAAGAAAATTATTTGCCGAATGTTCACGTCAAAATTGATCTCGTCGGAACAACGCCGAGAAAAGTTTATGAAGACGAACGCGACGCAAAATTGCCGAAGCGTCCGGCGTTTGCAAGCGGTGAATTAAATTTAAGCATTTCCACCGAAACACGGAAATTAAACGTAACGGCGGAAACGATTGTAAAAACGCTCGAACCGGGCGGCGAAACGAAGATAAATGTTGATGTCAAAGATTTTAGCGGAAACGCCGTAGTAAATTCGGAAGTCGCAATTGTCGCTGTTGATGAAGGCGTTTTGGCTTTGACGAATTATAAAATCACTAATCCGATTGAAACTTTTTATACGGAAATTAATGCCAATGTTGCAAATTATCATTCACGCGAAAATATTTTGCTTTCTCATCCCGATGATGCTGGTCGTGGTAATGGTGTCGGCTATGGAAGCGGAAACGGCGGTGGTGGTGGTGGTGGAAGAGAAAGTGATACTGTATTCAGACGTTTGGAAATGTCTACTTCTTTAAATCGTCCGCCGTCGGTAAAATATGATTCGCCCGATCAGATAAAAATCCGTCGAAATTTTGATGCGTTGGCGATATTTTCGCCGACGGTTGTAACGGATGAGAACGGCAAGGCGACGGTTGATTTGAAATTGCCTGATAATTTGACACGCTATCGTTTGACGGCGGTGGCGGTTACAAAATCGAAGCAATTCGGGAAAAGCGAATCGAATTTTACGGCGAAAACTTCTCTGCAAATTCGCCCGTCCGCACCGCGTTTTATGAATTTTGGCGATGTTGCCGAACTTCCCGTTGTTCTGCAAAATCAGACCGATTCGCCGATGACCGTTAATGTGGCGATTCGTTCAAACAATGCAAATTTGCCGAATGGAAACGGCAGAAAAGTTACGATTCCTGCGAATGATCGGGTGGAAATTCGTTTTCCCGTTTCAACCGAAAAGGCTGGAATCGCACGTTTTCAAGTCGGTGCAACTTCGGGAAAATTTGCCGATGCCGCCGAATTTGCGTTTCCTGTTTACACGCCCACGACATCGGAAGCGTTTGCGACTTACGGCACGACGGAAGCGAATGGAGCAATCGTGCAGAGCATTTCTGCACCGCAAAATGTTTATTCACAGTTCGGCGGTTTGGAGATCACGACAAGTTCGACGCAGTTGCAGGAATTGACTGATGCGTTTATTTATCTGCAAAGTTATCCGTTTGAATGCACCGAACAAATTTCGTCGCGTGTCCTTTCGGTGGCGGCTTTGCGTGATGTTTTGCAAGCATTTGAGGCAAAGGATTTGCCGACAAAAATTGAAATCGAAGTAAAAATGAAAGCGGACATCGAGCGTTTGCAGACGCTTCAGCATTCGGACGGCGGTTTTAGTTTTTGGCGAAGCGATGATGCAAGTATTCCATACATTTCGGTTCACGTCGCTCACGCATTCGCCCGTGCGAAGGCGAAAGGTTATGAAGTTCCGAATCAAATGATCGCAAAATCTTTGGATTATTTGAAGAATATTGAAGCGAAATACCCGCAGGAATATTCGGAAAAATCGCGTTGGGCAATTTCGGCTTATGCGTTGTATGTGCGGGATTTGCTCGGTGAAAATGATGCGGCGAAGGCGAAAAAATTATTGAACGAAGTCGGCTTGGAAAAACTTTCGCTTGAAACGGACGGTTGGCTTTTGTCGGTTTTGACAAATGATAAAAATTCGGCGAATGAAGTTGAGACGATCAAACGGCATTTACTCAATCGCGTTACGGAAACTGCGGGGAACGCTCATTTTGTGACGAATTATTCGGATGGCGAATATGTTTTGCTGAGTTCGGAACGGCGGGCGGACGGCGTGATTCTCGAAGCGTTGCTTCGGGTTCAGAGTTCAGAGTTTAGTGTTCAGAGTTCTTCTGGAGTTGAGAGTTTGATTCCAAAAATTGTTCGTGGTTTGCTGGCGAATCGGACGAAAGGGCGTTGGGGGAATACGCAGGAGAATGCGTTTATTTTGTTGGCACTTGATAAGTATTTTCAGGTTTATGAAAAAGCTACGCCCGATTTTGTGGCAAAGGTTTGGCTTGGAAAAGCCTTTGCGGGTGAACAGAAATTTGTCGGACGTTCGACAGATTCTAATTTGCTGAATGTGCCGATGAGTTATTTGCAAAGTCAGACAGAACCTAAGCAAAATCTCGTTTTGGACAAACAGGGCGAAGGGCGGCTTTATTATCGAATCGGGTTGAAATATGCTCCGAAGAATTTGAATATGAAGTCGGCGGATTACGGTTTTGAAGTTTCGCGGACTTATGAAGCGTTGGATGATGCGGATGATGTCAGGCAAAATGCGGATGGAAGTTGGACATTTAAAGCGGGTTCACGGATTCGCATAAATGTTCAGATGGTCGCTCCGACGCGGCGTTATCACGTTGCTCTGGTTGACAATTTGCCTGCCGGAATCGAGATAATAAATTCTAGTTTGGCAAATTCGAGTAGAACTTATTTGACTTATTCCGACGAATTACGAAGGCGTTCATTTTGGTTTAATCATCAGAATTTACGCGATAATCGTGCCGAAGCATTTACGACTTATTTGCGTGAAGGCGTTTGGAATTATTCGTATCCGGCACGAGCGATTATGCCGGGAAATTTTGTCGTTCCGCCTGCTAAAGCCGAGGAAATGTATTCGCCGGAAACCTTTGGTCGAAGTAGGACGGATTTTGTTAATGTCGAGTAGTTTGTAAATGATTTTTGCCGAAAATGTCTTTGATAAATCGCAAACACTTTAACGAAATAGCATACATATTTGGATAAACATATATATAAAAGGTAAATGAACTCGAAGTATACTGATAGGAATTTTCATTTGCAAATTCTTTAATAATTTTTTCAGCGTTTGCCTAAACATTTGTGTAAAGTTATTATTTGCTGTCTATCTATCTACGAGGAGAGTTTGTTTAATGAGTAAAAAAGGTTTGGAAATTGCTCCGGCTGAGGGGAAATTGGGGATTTTGCTGGTCGGACTCGGTGCGGTCAGCACGACGTTTGTTGCCGGAGTTGAAGCTATCAAGCGGGATATATCGAAACCGATTGGAAGTTTGACGCAGATGGGAACGATTCGTTTGGGGAAGCGGACGGATAATAATAGCCCGATGATTAAAGACTTTGCGGGTTTGGCGACGCTGGACGATATTGTTTTCGGGGCGTGGGATATTTTTGAGGAAAATGCCTTCGATGCGGCGATGAATGCGGGTGTTTTGGAGAAGGATTTATTGAATCAGGTTTCGGAACAACTTGCTTCTTTAAAACCGATGAAAGCCGTGTTTGATAATCGTTACGTCAAGCGTCTGGACGGCAAAAATGTGAAGGAAGGCAAGAACAAAATGGAACTTGCCGAGCAGTTGATGCAGGATATTGCCGATTTTAAGAAAGAAAATAATTGTGACCGAATCGTGATGGTTTGGGCGGCATCAACCGAGATTTTTCTGGAAACTTCGGAGATTCATAATTCAATCGAAGCTTTGGAAAAAGCGATGTATGACAACGATGAAAACATTGCACCTTCGATGATTTACGCGTATGCGGCAATAAAATCGGGCGTTCCGTTTGCAAATGGAGCTCCGAATCTGACGGTTGACATTCCGGCTCTGACGAAATTAGCCGAAGACGAAGGCGTGCCGATCTGCGGGAAGGATTTCAAAACCGGACAAACTTTGATGAAAACGATTCTCGCTCCCGGTTTCAAATCAAGAATGTTAGGACTCGACGGCTGGTATTCAACCAACATTTTAGGCAACCGCGACGGCGAAGTTTTAGACGATCCCGAAAATTTCAAAACGAAAGAAAACTCGAAACTTTCCGTCTTAGACACAATTTTGCAGCCGAAAATCTATCCCGATCTCTACGGAAATTATTCGCACGTCGTCCGCATTAATTATTATCCGCCGCGTGGCGACAACAAAGAGGGTTGGGACAATATCGATATTTTCGGCTGGCTCGGCTACAAAATGCAGATAAAAGTTGATTTCCTCTGCCGTGATTCGATCCTTGCCGCACCGCTCGTGCTTGATTTGGCTCTGTTTATGGATTTGGCAAAACGTGCGGGAATGAGCGGGATTCAGGAATGGCTCTCATTTTATTTTAAAGCACCGCAAGCCGCCCCTGAACTTTACCCCGAACACGATATTTTCATTCAATTGAAAAAGCTGAAAAATACTCTGCGGTATATGAAGGGCGAAGATTTAATTACACATTTGGGCGTTGAATATTACGATGATGGCGAAGATTAGTTATTAGTTTATGTCAATAGCTTTAGATTAACTAAGAAAACAGGAAACTTTCCGCAAGTTCTCCTGATAATTTAGTCGTAAGATTATTTTATCGGGAGAACTTTTTCAATATGACCGTCAAAAATGTTTCAGTTAATCCGCTGATTACCACGCTTGAAAACCGTTGGATGATTATAGAAGATGGGACAATTACATTAAATACGCCATTTAGCGGATTTACCAAATAATATTTATGAAAATACAAAATTACTCAGAAATCAAATTATTAAATGATAAATATATCGAGGAAGGAGTATCTAAAAATCAAATTGGATACGTCATTGAAGTCTATGATGATGGCTATGAAGTAGAGTTTTCAGATGAAAATGGAAACACTATCGCTTTGTTCTCAGTAAAAGAGGAAGATATTGAAAAAACCGAAAACAAATAAATTTATCTACTCCAAAAACCCAAGTAAAAAAATTAGTATTTCTGAATCTAACCGCGACCTTACGAGTATCAAACCGACAAATACGAATGCTGCAACGTAATTTTGAGGTAAAATCGGGTAGTTTTTGATATGTATGCAAAATTCCGCTTTCGGCTGATTTATTTCAAGACCAGCATTGCAGTTTGAAACGTTTTTTCTCCGGCAAGATGTCTTCGCAGCGGATCGTATAGTGCTTTGGCGACTTGTGTGTTGATTTGCTGATTCAGGTCGGAAATGACGAAAACAGCCGTGTTGTCTATATCAAAGCGAGCCATCTGGTATTTTGCCGAGGATGAAAAATTCATATCTTTATTGAATTTTCCGGCTTTATTTTTATCAGTCATCATTACCGACAGAATTTTGTTGTCTTTTTCGACGACCAGATGCGTGAAATCCGTGTTTCGATACTGACAGGAATGAAATTCTTTTAGTTTGTAATCCCGCAAAATATTTTGTATCTGCGGCATCGCAATTTGTTCGATATTTTCAAACTTTGCCGGAGTTGCTACAAATTTCACGGAGGCTTTTGAATCGTGTTTGACGGCACAAAATTGATGGTCGCCGAAAGCTATGTTGACGAGGTTATTTTCGGGAAACTCGTTTGTCGTGTAAATTTCTTCCGCAACGACCGCGGTTTGGTCGTTATTAAAACTGTTCAAAAGGAAAAATCCGAGTGTAAATGTCAAAATCAAACCGGCGGCAACCGCGATCCACGAACCGAAACCGAAGTATGAAGTCGTCTCCGAATCCTGCATCTTCAACGCTTCAAATTTCAGATGTGTGTTTAGATTGTGCGTAAAATTTTTGCCGATCTGATATTGCGGAGCGTTTATGACGGCGGACTTCAGACGGCTTCGCACCTCGCGTCTGACTTCGATAACTTTGCGGCAATCCGCACAATCTTCGAGATGACGCAAAACATCGTGGTTGGTTTCGGTCAAAAGTTCATCGCTTAGATATGAGTCAATTATTTCACGGAAATCTCTGCAATTCATTTAGACTTCCCTCCTTGTTTTTTTATCATTTCGTTATCATCTTCACCGCTGACATCGAGTCCGTAATTTCTGGCATAAACGGCTAATTCACTTCGCAGAACCTTGCGTCCGCGGTGTAGACGCGACATCACCGTTCCCATCGGAATATCCATAATCGAAGAAATTTCCTTGTATGAAAATCCTTCGACATCGCACAAAACGACAATTTCGCGAAATGTCAGAGGCACTTTTTCAATTGCCTGCAAAACATCCTCATCGGTGATATTCTGCGGAATCGAAGGCTCGAACGGAACGGTTTGAGCGATCAGTTCTTCCTTGTCTTCGACCAACTGCATCCGCGTCAATTTGCGAATTTGTTTGTAATGCGTGTTGTACATAATCGTCGTCAGCCACGCTTTGCAGTTTGTTCCCAACGTATAACGATGAAACGATTTCAAGCCCTGCATCAGAGTTTCCTGCACGAGTTCTTCCGCCATATCGCGGTTGCGTTTGAGAAACATCGCGACGCGGAAGAGGTCAGCCGAATGCGGCATCGCTTCTTGTTCAAAATTTTCCCAAAGTTGTTCTTCTTTTTTACGTTTTAATGATTTGAACACACTTTTCCATCCTCTGTTGCCAACAAAAAAAAATACAAACAAACTGCGTCTGCTGTTACTAATATGTTTGTTTCGTCAAAGTTTATTCCGCACCTGTTTACAAAATTTTACAAATGCCGGAAATGCACCGAAAATGATTTACGGGAGTGCGACTTGCACTATATAACTGTTATATGTTAAATCTTTAAAGGGACTCAAGTCTTGCTCGGAACTGATTCCCCCGACCTAATTTTGAAGTTCCCGCATCTCAAATTCAGCAAACTAAAAATCTTTTGACATCATCAATATTGATAACGACCGAACTGATTCAGTCAGCTAAGTCATCTTTGAAATTTCGTCTATTTTTACCAATCCGAACGCTCCGTAAGCGTTTTTTAATTTGGAGCAGGAGAACACATAATGACCAACAAAACCGCAAAAGAAAAATCTACGACGGGAAAATCAATTTTATTGAACCCTGACATTAAAAGTCCGCGAGCCAAAGATTTTGAAGATAATTTACTAGCTTTGATCGTCGGGCAGGAACGAGCCGTCCGGCGGATGAGCGGATTGTATCAGATATATTTAGCCGGAATGCAAAACCCGACCAAACCGCTGGGGACAATGCTGTTTTTAGGTCCGACGGGTTCGGGAAAAACCCGCGTCGTCGAAGCTGCTGCCGGAGTTTTGCTCGGTGATGAACACGCCGTCGTCAAAATTGATTGTGCCGAATTTCAACATTCTCACGAGATTGCCAAACTGATCGGTTCGCCTCCCGGATACTTGGGACACCGCGAAACTTCGCCGATGCTGACGCAGGAAAATCTTGACAAACATCACACTGACGATACGAAATTGACCTTTGTTTTATTTGACGAAATCGAAAAAGCATCCGATTCGCTGTGGCAATTGCTGCTCGGAATCCTGGACAAAGCGACGCTGACGCTCGGCGACAATCGAACGGTGGATTTCTCGAACACGATTGTCATAATGACCTCGAATCTCGGTGCGAGAGAAATGTCCGATATGATTTCAGGCGGAATCGGTTTTGCTCCGGTAAGTGCCTCGAAAAATCCTGAAGACACCGAACTCGACACGAAAATCTACCGCACCGCATTAGAAGCCGCAAAACGTAAATTCTCACCGGAGTTTATGAACCGAATTGATAAAGTTGTCGTTTTCAGAAGTCTGAAGGAACGTCATCTGCGAAAAATTCTCGAAATCGAACTAGCGGCAGTGCAGGCACGGATTACTGAGTCGGCAGGAACGAAATTTGCGTTCGAGTGTTCTGATGAAGCAAAAGAAATGCTGTTGCAGGAGGGAATTGATTTGAAATACGGTGCAAGACATCTGAAGCGTTCGATTGAGCGGTTCCTCGTCTATCCGCTGTCGAACCTCGTTGCCACACAACAGGTCGAAACCGGTGATATGGTTTTGGTTGACTACGATGAAGCGGCAGAAAAACTTACGTTCTCAAAACAGGAAGGTAAAATGTTCGTTGCCGATTCGGATGAAAATGAAGCATTAAATCCGAAGCCCGAAACGAAGTCCGATGCTATCGGAATGCCGCTTCCGACCGCTTCCGTCGGCACGGAAAAAGGTAGATCACAGGGCGAACTCAAGGATAGTTGAGAGAGTTAAGAGAGTTGCGGAGTTTTCTAAGTTTTGAGAGTCGTGTTGTTAGTGCAGTTCTTTTTTGGTTGGTTAAAAAAAGGCGGAGTTTATGATTTTTCATAAACTCCGCCTTCTTAAATTTAAAAATCGAATCTATTACTGTCCTTGCTGTTGTTCTTGTTGTTGTTGCTGAATTTGCTGCATCAACTCCGGCGGGATTTGCTGACCGTTCGGCATTTGCGGCATTCCCGGTTGTTGCGGTTGCGGCGGCGGTGCAGTTTGAGCATTGAATTCATCAATTCTGGTAACGGCTTCTTTGTAAATTTTTATCTCACCGGCTTTTTCCATCCGCTCCCGAACTGCGGCTAAATAATCTGAAAATACCTGTCCGCGTTTGCCTTGTAATGATTGCTGAAGCAACTGATCTCGTTGTTTGGCAAATTCTTCGGTGCTGGCTTCCTCGCGTTCATTGACACCGACAACAAAATAATTATCGCCAATCTTGACCGCTTTTTTAGTAACTTCACCGGTTTTTAAATTGTAGATAGCATTTTCGAGTGCTTCGGAAGTCGTCGCCGACGGTCCTTCGCCGAGCGGTGAGCCGAGAATAAACTCTTTTATTTCTTTAGATTCCAGCTTGTTAGCTTTGGCGGTTGCCGCTAAAGTGCTTGAGGAATTCGGTTCGGCGGCGATCCGATTGGCAATTTCCTCAACTTTTTCTCTCGCCTGTTTAACCTTGAACGCCTCGGCTACTTTATCTTTGACCTCATCGAATTCAGCATCACGCGGAGCTTTTTTATCCACTAGATAAGGAATCGCAAAACCGCCCGATACGGGAATTTTTTCGCCGACATCGCCTTGATTTTCAAGTGCGGCAATACCCTGTTCAAAATCCTGTGAAACGCCTAACTTGTCAATATCATCACCCGGTTTAACAAAACCCGTTTCACGAATCATATTGTCCACGCTCATATTTGCTTCGGACGCAAATTTCTCGGCAACTTGTTTGACATCCTTCGCTTTTTTCAATTCTTCGGCAGCTTTTCCCGCAAGTTCTGATGCAACAGAATAAGCCTTCGTATTTCTTGCACTTAACTCCAAACCTTTTTTCATTTCTTCAAACGATTTTGGTTCGGCTTTGCCGCGTCGAAGAATGTAATAACTTGAGTTAAACTCAATCGGTTCAGTAATTTCGCCTTCCTTCATCGTCAGCACTCGCTGATATGGATCATCTTCTTTTTCGGGATCGGTTGCCCGTCTGACTAAACCTTCAACCCGTCCGCCGTTCGCCGCCGTAACCGGTTTTTCCGACTGACCTTTAGCAATTTCAGCGAATTTCTCTTCCGAAATCGTGTCGCCTTCCTTCCGCAAATTCTGGACAATATCCGCTGCTTTACCTTGTGTTTGATCGGCAACTTCGGCATTCGAAACACGCAAAACGATTTCCTGTACATTAACTCCCGCTTGTTTTGCATCTTCGGGAAGTTTGTCGTATCGCTCTTTTAAATCCGCGTCCGGAACGTCGAGTTTTTCACCGATTTTTGCCGTTTCCAGAAAGAGGTAACGAATTTTTTTCTGCGGCAGACTAATATAATAATCTTTTTTATTCTCGGTGAAGTAAGTTTTTAGTTCGCCGTCGTTCGGTTCGATGGTTTGAGCAATATCGGCAATGCTAATTGGAATATAAGTCAGATTAAACTTTGTATTTTTGCGTTTATAGTCATTTAAAACTTCTTCTTCGGAAACGGACACACCCGAAGTTACGAAAGCCTGAACCTTTTCGGCACTAATGTTTTCACGCACGCCGTCTTCAAAAGCACTAATACTTCCCGCTTGATTGACCGCATTTCTTTCGTATAATTCCTGATCAAACGGTTTGCCGTCGGGCGATACGTTAGCTTGACGGATTCGCTCGGCAACTTCGGCATCGGATGCGGTTAGACCAAGTCTTTCCGCTTCGATTTTGATTAATTTGTCACGAATTAGACTGTCAATCAATGTATTAGTCGGAATGGGCTGTCCTCGCCGCTGTATATTTTGTTGCTGAGTAACGACCTCACCGATCGTTATTTTCTCGCCGCCGACCGTTGCCGCGGCTTCCGAATTATTGGTTAGATCAGGATTGGTTTGAGTTCCCATAATCGCACCGAAAACGATCATACTTGCAACTAAAAGGACTGCGAATACGATCAGAATCGCATTTCTCGTCCGTTCCATTCGTTTGAAAAACTTTAACATCTTTTAAATTACCTTCGCTGTGTGTTTATTGAAATTTGATTATATTTTAGACAAACCGAAATTCTATCAGTCAAAAGCTAAAATGTAAAAAGTAAATAATGCACGATCTTTGCGATTTGTCGAATAAAACGATTATTTAATAACTCGGCTTACGCACTTTACAAAATTGTATGTGTTTGTTGTCGGAACGCAAACGACCCGTCTGCCCGATGGCGAGCGAAGCGTCTGCCGTCGGTTTTCGTTGGCTGTTTGCAGTATTGGAAGAAATTTATGGTTGAGGTTAAAGCAACATCGAAATTTAATAATGACCGTCGTTGAGCCGTATCTCTTGCTTTGCCCGAAATACGGGCAGATGAGTCGTCTGCGTTCCGACGCGGAACATTAACCGACAAAAACTAAAAAATTGGGTAAGTTGAGTTAACAAACAACCGGGTATTTTTTTGATTATCAGGTTAAATTCACAAATTTGTTTTATTTTCGTAATAGTAAATTAACATTGCTGTTATATTTTCTTGAAATAGGTTCAAAAATTTTATGAAAGAAAATAAAATAAACAGAGAAGTCGTCGAGTCGGCAAGAATTTTCGGACAATGGCTGAATACGGTCGCCTGTAAATTTGCCGAACGAGAAATAGCGGAAACTTCGAAAAACCGTACGAAAAAGGTTAAACAACTCAAGGCGAGAATCTTGAAACAAATTGAAACCGATACGATCAACGCCGAATCTCCGCAGGATATGATCTACCGAACATATATGCGGCTCAACAGTTCCTTACAGGAAGATGTTCCGTCAAAAGCAGCGAAATTTCTCGATGCCGTCAACAGCGGAGATGAACTCTCGTTCACCAAAGCCCGCCAAATGCTGTTAATGTATATGCGTATGAGTCCCGACAATTAAGATTCCGCAGGTTTTATAACTGACATTAAATTAACATTTTGAAATCCGTCGAAATTTAATATCGAATTCAGATATGTTAAAAATTTAATATATTTTTAACGGGTCATTTTTCCGGCTGAATACTTTCCCAAAAAAAACGTTATCAACCTGATAAAATCAGTTTATAAAAAAAATACTCCGCTAAATCAGAGTTCCCGTAATCCGGCAAATAATCCCAAACAACATTTAACAGATGTTAAGAGAATGTAAATTTTATTTAACAATCATTTAATTCGGTTTTAACCCGACATTTACATACATCGGATATTCTCTTTCTTTAACAAAATTCCAAATAAAAAATCTTTTTCGAAGATTTAGGTGTGCGTTAATTTTGGATTTTGAGATTCAAGATGCTTCGCACTAAACAAGCACTAATTTAGTTTAGACAAATTTAACAAACAACAAAGCTAACACAACCAACAGGAGGAAAAATGAAAGTTTTTTACAGAATATCTTTATGCGTTGCGATTCTTTTTGCAATGCAGACATTAGTTACAGCCCAGATCGCTTATTCGGTTTCGGATAACAACCGCGATGCAACGGGTTTGGCTCAACAATATTACAGCATTGATCTGGCAACGGGTCAGGGAACATTGATTCAGACGTTCAGCGACAGTCAGGGAAATCCGGTAACCCGCCGCGAGTATGAAGGACTGGCTTCAATCGGCACGGTGCTTTACGGCGTTGCCGAATTCGACACCGAACTTTGCAACACGGGTTCCGATCCGATCACCGGTTTAGCTTCCGATTTAAGAATTTTCACGATCAACGGCATCGGACCGCAGGTTGGCGAAACCTGTATTGATTTCGGTGGTGAAGCCGGTGCCGCTTACAATCAGCAGGACGGTTTCATTTATTCGATCGCCAGCGACGACGAATTACCGGCAAATGCTCCACGTTCGAGATTATACAGAGTTAGCCCGACAACAGGTTTAGCAACTCTGGTCAACCCGGTTACTTTAACGGCAAATTCACCGGCGGGCGGCGACGAGAATCCTTATTTAGACGGTTTAGCAATCTTACCGAACGGAGTTGCGTATGGGACGGAAGCCCGCTTCGGAGCAACTTCGACGGGAAACAGAGGAACGCTTTACAGAATATTCCTGAGCGGACCGAACGCCGGAAGAGCTTCATACATTAAGCGTTTGCTGGCAACACCGGATGCGGAAGACACCGGATTGGCAAGTTTACCGAACGGTCAATTGGTTCTGCTGTTGGAAGACTCGCAAGTATTCTTCGGTAATCCGAATGATGCAGCACCATTCACAACACCGGCATACGGACGCTTCACGACACCGGGTTGCTTGGTAACACCGGTTTGTCAGGACTTCGAAGGATTCGATATTCCCAACGGCGGCAACGGTATTCGCTAATATTTTCACTTACTGAATACTTCGGCGGTTTGATTGAACACACGAACCGCTGAGGTATCTCAATGTATTACCGACCATTTATTTTATAAAAATTTCAGAAATCTAAGCTATTAGAAAGAGGAATCACTAATGAGTTTCAACAAAATATATAAATTTACAGCAGTTTTTGTTCTAAATTTATTTTTACTAATAAATGTATCTGCCCAAGCTACCGATAACGGCAGCTTGGAAGGCTCTGTCTATGACTTGAACAATGATGTTGTTCCCGGTGCAACGGTAAAAATAAAAAATTTAAAAAGCGGACAAACCCGCACGGCGGTTACTACTCAGGATGGCAGATTTAAGTTTTCAGTACTTCCTATCGGAAATTATGAACTGAGTGCGGAAGCGGCAAGTTTTCAAATCTACACGCAACAAATCAATGTCGAAGCGGCACAGCCGACGCAGGCTGATGTTTACTTGAGTGCGGAAGGTGTCGGCACGATTACGGTTGACGTTGAAGCCGGCTCGAACGGTGAAATAGTTTCCGAAGGCGGAGCATTGCAATCAGCGGTGCAGGGAGAAAAGCTCGAAAAATCTCCGCTGGTTAATCGTTCGGCTTTTGGAAGACTATCGATTGATACTTCATCGAGCGGTGATTTGACAAGTCCGCTCGCCGTCGGCACGGGAAACCCGGAAACATCGGTTTCGGGTTCACGCACGACCAGTTCGAGTGTAACTATTAATGGTATTGATGCAACGCCTTTGGTCGGAACCGGAAGTCTTTCGGAGAACGCGGCTCCGGCACCGGAAGTCGTACAGGAAGTCAAACTGCTTTCGAGTGGTTATGATGCTTCGCTCGGCAGAAGCGGCGGCGGAAGTTATCAGGTTGTTTTTCGTGAAGGAGATAATGAAGATTATCACGGTGCGGCTTATTTATACTTCCAGAATGAAAATTTTAACGCAAATGATTTCTTCTTCAATCGTGATGGAATTGACCGGCAGATCGCCCGCCGCTATGAAGGCGGTTTTACCGTCGGCGGACCGATTATCAAGGACCGATTAAGATTTTTTGCCGGATACCAGCGGACGCAGGCAAAATCGGCTTATATTCCATCCGGGTCAAGTTTTACGGTTCTTCCCGAAGCACTTGCTTTTATTACAGACCGCACCGATCCTGAAAATGTCAGACAGGCATTCAGACGTTCGATTTTGAACGGCGGACTTTCAAATTCGCCTTTTCAAAACCCGTTTCCGGTCGGAAACGCAAATTCCTGCGTCAGAGGAATTACACCTTCAACCTCACCGACATTAATTGCACGAACTTGTATCGATCCAACGCAGGTCGGTTTCAGATTACTGAGTTTGACGAATCCGGCGACCGGTGATTTTGTTATACCGACTCTGACGGAAGGCAGATTTGAAAGACTATATTTTAGAAACGGTGTGAATTCAGTAGTTTTATCCGGCGGACGACGCTTGACCAATGATGAATTAGCCCAACTCGGCTTCCCGAACGGATTACCTTTGCTCGATGCTTCTTCGCAGGGTGAGGTCAGCGGCGGACTTCCGCTGGTGCGTTTCAGAAATGTTTTTCCGGGAGAGTTCAATCAAGATCAGGTTACGACTCGTCTCGATTACAATTTACTTAAAGGAAATTCCGACACGACGATTGGCAGAAACGATCTGACATTCACTTTTTTCTTTTCGGATTTTCCGTCGCTCAATCCTTTCTCGGAAGACACTCTGGTATCACCTTTTCCGTTGATTCGTGATGACCGCAACCGAACTTTTACTGTCAAGGATGTTCACTTCATATCACCGCGGATAATTAACGAAGCAAGATTCGGCGTATTTTATTTAGATAATTCACGAAAGCTGGACGACCGATATTTGACCGACGAATTCACGAACGCCGGACAAGGAATCATCAATCCGGCGGCATTCTTCATTCCGGGTCCGGAGTCGCAGAGACTGGCTCATATCGTCGGAACGGGAAACCTGACCGATTTTTCGGTCAATGCCCCGAACGATATTTATAACCAGAGAAAACAGGTTACATTTACTTTTGCGGATAATGTTACGGTGGCTTTAGACAAACATACGATTAAATTGGGAGTCGAGCATAAACGTAACTTCTTCGATACGACCCGTCCGAATGAGCAGGGTGTCGAATTCGAAGGTTTGGATAATTTTACTCAATTACTGACAACACAAGTTCCCGAAGCGGATAACGCTTTAGGTATTTCCGATAAAAATTTCCGGTTCAACGATTACAGTGCGTATGCCACCGATGATTGGAAGGTCAGCCGGAATTTAACCCTGACCGCCGGAGTTCGTTGGGATATATTCGGCTTGCCGGTCGAGAAAAACGGTCTGTTCTCGAACTTCGATTTTGATCGCGTAACCGATTTTGATAATATCCTGCCCGGCTTCACTCTGCCGAGCAATTACAGTCCGACGGGTTTCGCGGCAATCGACGAGAGTGCGGCGACGCTTCCCTTGTCCGATACGAAACATACTTTAGACGGTCTGGATTACAATAACTTCGCTCCGCGTGTCGGTTTTGCATACAAACCCTTCGAAAATGGAAACACGGTCATTCGCGGCGGTTACGGTATATTTTACGACCGACCTTCGGCAGCGTTTATCAATACCGTCTTTACCAACTTCCCTTTTTTTACCGAACTGGAAGCATCGAATGTTTTCAATCCGGCAACCGTTCAGGGTTCGACGGCTTTTGCCGGTGTTGATCCGACGATTCCGTTTATCAACAGATTTCCTCTGCGGGTAAGTTTTGACAGTCAATCGCAGGAAGACACTTCGCCCTACGTCCTACTTGATAATCAAATAGGCTTGCTTAACAGAAGAAATACCGAACCGCTGGAATTCAGAGCCATCGACAAGGATCTAAAAACTCCTTATGTTCACCAATGGAATCTCGGAGTTCAACACACTTTCTTCGATAATTGGACGTTCGAAGGAAGATACGTCGGCTCACGCGGACAAAACTTATTGTTGGCGGTCGGATTTAATCAACCTTATGATTTAAATGATCCGAACACACCGGATTATATTTACGGCAGAATCAATGATGCTTTATCAGCCGTATTTTCAGGACTCCTGCCGGGCAGAGTTCCGGGACAGAGCGAACGCGACCGTGGCACGACAACCGGACCGAACGGACAGAGAGCCTTCGGTGCGTGCAATTTCGTATTTGCAAATATGCCGGGATATGCTCCGTGTAACGGGGAGAACGGACCGGGCGGAATTGATCTGAACCTATCAAGTCTTAACTTTCAAGGTCCACGGGCGATTATTGACGCGGCGATTCGTGTTCCTTATCTCGGCTTTGATCCGACCGAAGCGATTATTCTGCAATCACGCGGTTTTTCGACCTATCATTCAGGAACATTTAATCTGAGTCGCGGCTTTAAGAACGGTTACAGCTTCAATGCTTCCTATACATTTTCAAAATCACTGGACATCGGCTCGACCGATCCGGGTTCGACGGCAGCTTCGGGAAGACCGGACACGGCGAATCTGGGACTTGTCGTGCAGGGCGATCAAAGAAATTTGAATGGCAACAAAGCTGTTTCCGATTTTGACCGTCCGCATAGATTCAGCGGTAGTTTTACATACTTGCTTCCGACCTTCGGCTCGAACTCGAAGTTTTTAAAGGGTTGGGAAATGTCCGCATTCGTTCAGATGCAAAGCGGAACTCCATTTTCCATTTTTGCCTCGGACGCTGATTTCGGTGATCCGGGTGCGGCGGGCGGAGCTTTCTTGAGCCAGTATCTGGGAATTATTCAGGGATTAAGTGAAATCAACATACCGGGCGGCGGTGCCGGACTCGCACTTCGCCGATTCAATGTCGGAATTGCCAGCGGAACGATTTACAGTCCCGCCTTCGGTCGTCCGAGTGTTACCAGTCTTGATTTATTGAGAAGACAGGGCGGCGATATTACGCGGGAATATTTTAATACCTGCCAAGACCCGGACAATGCCGATTGTGCTTTAATTGCACCGCTCGGAGGTTTCGGGAATCTCGGAAGAAATATTTTACGCGGTCCGACGCAGAAGCGTTTTGATCTGAGTTTCACGAAATCCACCAAATTTTTCAAGGAAAAAATTGATCTCGAACTTAAATGGGATATTTTCAATGTCTTGAATTTGGTTAATTTTGCAAACCCGAATTCCGACCTGAGTGATGAAACCGATTTCGGTCAGATTACTCAAACACTCGGAGCTCCGCGTGTTATGAATTTTGGCATCAAGCTGCGGTTCTAAAAAACTATGTTCGGGAAGTGCGGACGGTTATATTTGCCGTTCGCACTGCTTGAGAGTAATTATTCGGTTATAAATTTCGAGGTATAGAAAAAAGTGAAAAGAGGAATAATTTCAATTTTAAGTTTAGCAGTTTTAGTCGGGGCGGGAATTTTTGTCTGGCGAACGGTTGAAAATCGTGCGGAGGCGGCGAAACTAGAGTCTGAAATCTTAAAAGGTTTGACCGAACAGGAAATTTCGGAAGTTTTGAAAAGCGAAGCCACGGCGGATTACGATTCGATCAAAAGCCTGAACGAAATACCTGAAAAACGGGAGATATTTTTAAAGGGATTAAGGGAAACGCTGGCACTCGCCGCTCAAGCCAGACGCGACGGATTAGCCGATGACGAAAATTTTAAGATAAATCTCGAATATAAAAAGAACATTCTTTTATCCGATTTGTATCAGTTCAAACTAAGTCGCGGCACGGACAAATTATATATCGTTCCGAATGAACAAATGGAAAAAGTCTGGAAAAATCCCGCTAATGAAAAACTTTTTCAGAGAGATATGAATGTCCTGCGGGAAATACGCCTGAGTGCCGAACAGTCGAAAGGAAGTGATTATCCGATTCCCGAACTGAAGGGAAACTCACTTGGAAAAGCCCGTAATAACTGGGCAAGAACGAAAATTCTTTCCGAAATGGCTCGGCAGGATAAAGAGTTTATCGGTCAGCAAGCGATTCCTCTGCGGTTCAAGATTATCGAAGCGGGAATTCTAGCCAATGATTATTTACGAACGACTTTACAGGAAAAAATAAACGCCACGGATCAGGAAATCGCTTTGTATGTGAAGGATCATCCTGAATATAACGTTCAAAATAAATTGGCGAAAGCCGAAGAAGTTTTGGCGAAAGTCAAAGCCGGCGGCGATTTTGAAAAATTGGCTGAACAATACAGCGAAGACCGAATGAGCAGCGAACGCGGCGGGATTTATGAAAATATTAAAACGGAAGTAGTTTGGAAAGAAGTTGAAGATGCCGCATTACAACTGGAACCGAACGAAGTTGCAGACCACCTAATCGAGAGTAATCTGGGTTTTCATATCGTTAAACTCGTCAGAAAAAATAACTTTAGAAAAGACGACAGAAGTGATCTTGAATTCACCGTTCGTCATATCGTTTTGCAGAAGAAATTTGTGGAACCGGGCGAAGAGATTCCCGGTATTCCGAGACCTTTTCATTCCGCTGAAGAAATTGCTAAAGCGGAAATTGAAAAAGTTAAACGCGAAAAACTTTTCGGTGAAATAATCAGTAAAAATCCGATCTCTCTTCCCAAAGATTTTACGGTTATTTTGCCCAAAACAGAAAAAGTTTCCAAGACGGAAACGCAGACAAATGCGGAAAATAAAAATTGATCGGAAAGATTTTCGAAAAATCGGTTATGAAAAAATTTGATTCAAAAGCAATAAACATAAATTTATTAAAACAAACAGAGAAAGGAAAGAAAGGAGGAAAGATGAAAAGATTTACAAAATTATTTACGGTGTTAAGTTTGGCTTTTGCCTTTGCAATCGCACTTAATGTCAATGCTAATGCTCAACTGAGTTCTTATTATGTCAATGAAGTTGAGATCGATCCGCCGACTCCGACGGTGTTGCGGGATGCTTGTCAATATGCGGAATTACGCGGACCGGCGAACGCCTCGATTCCGGCGAACACATATTTTATTTCAATCAACAGCGATGCCAGCAACTTCGGTTTCTTGAACGTCGCGGTTAATCTCGGCGGTCGGAATTTCGGACCGAACGGTTTGCTGGTAATTCTCAATTCACTGCAAAACCCTTGCCCGAACAGAACTTACGGCGATGCGACGATCGTTAATTATAACGCTCTGACGACTTTCGGAAAAGGTTCGGAAGGATTTTACATCGTAACTTCGGCAACGCCTCTGCAATCGGGAACGGATGCCGATGCGAATGATGACGGAACGGTTGATAATCCGATTACTTTCGGCGACGGTTTCAATTTGATTTTTAATCCCGACGAACAATTTGCTTACGGTCCGGGAGCAAATCTGGTTGAAACATTACTTAATCAAGATACAGCCGATGCGGTTACGAGATTTGACGGCAACAACACGCCGAATGTCGCATCCGCTTTTTATTCAGGCGAATTAGCCGCTACGCCGGAAGAAACGACTGCTTATACTGATCCGCGAAGTGCGAATTTTCCGACCGGCGGAATGCTGACACCGGGAGCGAGAAATGCACCGTTCGGCGGAACTCCGAACGCCGCACCGACTAAATTCGACTATGATGCTGACGGTAAAGCCGATCTTTCCGTCTTCCGTCCGAGCGAAGGAATCTGGTATCTCAACCGCAGCACGAGTGGTTTCGGTGCAGTCAGATTCGGACTGGGTTCGGATGTCATCGTGCCGGGAGATTACGACGGCGACGGACGCACCGATATTGCGATTTTCCGTGCCAGCGATAATCCGGGAACTCCTGATTTTTATTTCCTGACCAACGACGGACTGAATTTTTCGGGAGCTAACTTCGGAAGCACCGGAGATATTCCGGCAATTGCCGATTATGACGGCGACGGAAAAGATGATATTGCAATTTATCGTCCTTCCAACAATTATTTCTATATCCTAAACAGCACCAACGGCAGCGTTACATTCGCACTCGCACCGGCGAACGGCAGTCCGGTTCCGGCTGATTATGACGGTGATAATAAAGCGGATGTTGCAGTTTTCAATAACGGAGTTTATACGGCAACGCTTTCCAACGGCGGCGGACAGGTAACTTACAACGTCGGACAAGCGGGTGATATTGCAACTCCGGCTGATTTCGACGGCGATAATATTGACGATCCGGCAGTATTCAGACCGATCGCAAACGGAACGTGGTTCGTTCGTCAGAGTTCAACACAGACGGTTGTTCCGACACGTTGGGGAACGACGGGTGATATTCCGGTTGCCGCCGATTACGACGGCGACGGAAAAGCTGATTTTGCGATTTATCGCGGCTCGGGTCAGTGGTGGATCAGACAATCCACGGCAGGTAATGTTGTCAGACAATTCGGTAACAATACCGATAGACCGACACCGGCGGCTTATAACAGATAAAAACGTAAGTCCATCCATCCTCTTAACTTAGGGGTGAGGATATGCAGACGGGTTGAAACTCCCCGTTCTGCATATCCTTTTTTTACTTTTTACTTTTTACAATTCGCTATCGAAACTTGTATCTTAAATTTCTATGATTGAATATCAAATGTGGCACTGGATTTTCTTTTTCGCCGTCGTTTTTATCGCGTTATTCGTGGACATCGGCATCGTTAACCGCGAGGCACACACGCCGAGCCGAAAGGAAACTATTTCGTGGAGCATTGTCTGGATTACAATGGCGTGCTTGTTCGGTGTCTATGTTCTATGGCAATTCGGCGGTCTGAAAGCAAAAGAATTTTATATGGGTTATTTTATCGAGCTATCGCTCTCGATTGATAATCTGTTCGTGTTTTTGCTTATCTTTAATTTCTTCAAAGTTCCCAATAAATATCAGCATCGTGCCTTATTCTGGGGCATTTTTATGGCACTCGTGATGCGGATGGTGATGATCTTTGCCGGCATTCAACTGGTCGAACAATTCGAGTGGCTTTTATATATTTTCGGTGCATTTTTGATTTACACGGGTTTGAAAATGTTCGGCGACGACGAATCATTTGATCCAGAAGAAAGTGCCATTGTTAAGCTGACGACCAAATTTATTAAAATAGAGAACAGATATGACGGTGAAAAGTTCTTTACCGTTTCCAACGGAAAACGGGTGGGAACGCTTTTGCTGCTTGTTTTAATTGTCATCAACGTCGCCGATCTGGTTTTTGCGATTGATTCGATTCCCGCAATTCTCGGCATCACGACCGACCGCTACATCGTTTATACATCGAATATTTTCGCCATTCTCGGCTTGCGGACGTTCTTCTTTCTGTTGGCTGATATGGCGGACAGATTTCATTATCTGAAATACGGTTTGGCGTTCGTACTCAGTTTTATCGGCTTTAAGATGCTTCTGCCGCTGCTTGCTCACGGAATTTTGCTGATAACGGGTGAAGGAAATCCGTCGGCGTTGACAACATTTATCCACGATTATCTCGAACATAAATATAAACAGGAAGAAATTAATATTTCACTCGGTGTCGTCGCCGGAACGCTGCTGATTTCCGTCATTATTTCGTTAATGTTTCCATACAAAGACGAAACGCCCGAAGAAAAGATCTTCCGAACGCTCGATCAGGACATTGATGAAAAATAATGTTTATTTATTTGCCCGGATAGATTAAAATGCTTTAGTGAGTGCAACTTCGCATTCATATATTTTCCGTGATCCTCAAACCCGCTCAAAGCAAATGTCCGAGAAAAAAGACCGCAAATATTATATTGATTGGTGGGAAATCAAAACGAGCACGATTTATGGCGTGGTCGCATTGCTGTGCATTGTTGCCATAATCGGCGGCGGCGGTTATTGGCTCTGGAATAATAATTGGGTAATTCAAGCACCGACCGATGAAGCACCGAAAAACACTGCCCGCATCGTGTCATTTCAAGGCGATGTCCGTATTATCCGAGTTACAACGCGGAAGACCGAAAATGTGACCAAAGAAGTTTATGTGCAGGCAGGTGATACGATTCAAACGCAAGCCGACGGACGGGCTCAGGTGGAAATGATCGACGGATCAGTGCTTTCGGTGCGTCCAAACTCAACCGTCGTCATCCGTGATAGTCGTTCAATCTTCGGCGGAACAAGTGTCCGCGTTAAACTGGACGACGGACAAATTCGCGTTGAAACCGAGGATCAAAAAGAAAGTTCTGATAATATCGTCGAAGTCCGCGATACCGAAAACCGCCTTTCGGCTCAAACCGATGCGAGTTTTAATTTGAATGACGAGGCTAATCGCGGCGAGATACGAATTACCCGCGGAAGCATCGAATCTAAATCGGGCGAAAATAAAACCGTCCTTAAGGAAGATGAATATGCTGTTCTGGAAGGCGGAAAAATTTCCGGCAAAGAAGATTTGATTAAAACTCCCGAACTGTTAAGCCCCAACTCTTCCGAGCGTTTGTTGACTAAAGGCTCAACCAAAAGTGTTTTATTTACTTGGAAAAAGCCCGATACAAAATCGACATTCTCATATTATTTGCAAATCTCGAAATCTCCGTTTTTTGTTTCCGACAAGATGGTCGTTGATAAAACTTCGCTGACGGATTCGAAGTTCAATGTTAGTGATATGCCGGTCGGAATTTACTTTTGGCGGGTGCGGGCGAAAGCCGATTCGGAGCAGATTACGGAATGGAGTGAACCGATGAGATTTTTGATCGTCACCCAAACTACTGTATCAAAAATAAATGCCGGAAGTTGGAAAATTGAATTCGTCGGCGGGAATTTATACATCGTCAAGGGAACAACCAAACCCGGTGCCACCGTCAGCATTTCGGGACGCGAAACTTATGCCCGTTCGGATGGTTCCTTTTCTCTGCAAGTTTCTTCAGCTTCCACTTCCGTCACGGTCGAAATTTACGACGAACAAGGCAATCGTGGTCGTTACAATTTAAATTTGAAAACCGGGAAAGCCCTTTAACATACTTTTTTTTGCAAAAGCGACTTTCGATCTATGCCAGTTTATTTTTATCCGAGAAAAAAGCCGCCCACATCAGAACAAAAGAAATCCACATCAGATCAGCTAACAGAAGATGCCCGAGCTGCATCAAGATCGGTGCGAGCATTAAAAGCGTTAATGCTCCGAAGCAAATTTGTATCAAGATCAAAATAGTTAAAGCATTGGAAAAACGCTCAACCCAGATATTTTCCGCCACTTTCGTTTTTAACCAACCCGCCATAAACGCAATGGATATTCCAACCAGAACCGAAAGTATCGGATGGCTGATCCGCAGACGCAGAAGAAGCGGCGACGAACCCGCGAAATCCTGCTGTAAACCTTCCGTCAGAGTCTTTGTTTCGTACAGCATTGCCGACAAAGCCGCGAGCGAACCGCTTGAGCTGATGAATATAAACCCGACAATTCCCAATGCCAAAATCCAAACATACTTGCCTCTTTTTCTGATGGAAATTTCACCGCCGCCGCTTGCCAGCCACGCTGTTAAAGCCAGCGAAGCTATCAACACAAAAGTATTTAACAAATGTGAAATTGCCAGAAAAGGTCGAATCGGTGTATTTGCCTCGGCTGTGTTTCCCGTCAAGACCAATACTCCGCCGATCAATCCCTCCGTAATTACAAAGACCAATGAAACCAAGGCAAATTTTCTGATCTGTTCGCCTTTGCCGTAAATCAAAAACGCCCAGATCACAAAACCCAACACGATAAATCCATCTAATCCACTCATCAATCTGTGGGCAAATTCGATAATGGTTTTGAGTTGCGGTGCAGTCGGAATAACCTCGTTGTGGCACGTCAGCCAGTATTTCCCGCAACCATCGCCCGATTTTGAAGCACGCAGGAACACGCCCCAAATCACGACGACGATATTGTAAGCTAAAACAAACCAAGCGAATTTTGCGAATTTCTTTTGCATCTTAATTCTGCTAAATTATATTTTGACAATATCACTTGGAACGGAGTTAATAAACTTAAAACTGCATTAGCAAAACTTAATGGAAATCGAACATTTTTTTATCTGCCCATACTGTTGGCAAAATATTTCGGTAATCTTGGATTTGTCGGTTGACGGGCAAACCTATATCGAAGATTGTGAAGTTTGCTGCCGCCCGATAAAACTCAGTTATACGACTGAGAACGAAGAACTCGAAAACTTCGAAGCCGACAGCATCGAACAATAAAACAAAGTTCGAAACCTTTTGATGATTCAATAAATTTCAATTCGTCGGATCGCTGCAAACGAAATATCACGTATGAAAAAGCAACGTATTGATGAACTTCTGGTCGAACAAAAGTTTGCTGAATCAATCACAAAGGCAAAAGCCTTAGTGATGTCAGGCGTTGTTCTGGTAGATGAAAAGAGAGTTGACAACTCATCGGAAATTTTCACAATCGAGAACGAAATTCGTATCAAAGGAAAATCCAAAGAGATAAGATATGTCGGACGCGGCGGTTTGAAACTCGAACAGGCTCTGGATGATTTTCAAATATGCCCGAACGAATATGTTTGTTTAGATGTCGGCTCATCAACCGGCGGTTTCACCGATTGTCTTTTGCAAAACGGTGCCAAAAAGGTTTGGGCAGTTGATGTCGGTACAAACCAACTTGTGTGGGAAATCAGAAGTGACAAACGGGTTGAGGTTCGTGAGAATACGAACGCACGTTATCTGAAATCGGAAGACTTCGAGACAAAATTTGATTTGATCGTAATGGATGTTTCATTCATTTCCGTAACGAAAATTTTGTCTGTTCTAGTTGCTCTTTTGAAAGAAGACGGCAAAATTATTACACTTATTAAACCGCAGTTTGAGGTCGAAAAAGGCGAAGTCGGCGAAGGCGGAATCGTTACCGATTCAGACAAGCACGAACGGGTTGTAAATCACGTAAACAATTTTGCGGTGAGCATCGGATTAAGGGTTTTAAAAGTAATTGATTCGCCTATTTTAGGGGCGGAAGGAAACAAGGAATTCCTCGCTTTGTATGAAAGAAGTTAAAGAAAAAAGAACAACTGATAAATCACAAAAACCCGTTGAAGGTATTGACTATTATTTCGACAAAGGCTTGATGGTTTTAACCTCTCATTTTCTGGCTAAACGGGGTTATTGCTGCGGCAACGGCTGTCGGCACTGTCCTTATCCGGACGCTCAAAAATCAAACTTACAGTAAAAAAGTTTCGATTTCCTGCCTCTCGGAAATCTCTGTGTTCGATTCAACAATCGCTTCGGGTTTCGGTGCTTTGGCAATCGTGATCGGCACATTTTCGGAACAGCAAACCTCGACTAAATTTTGGTATTCCTTCTGCATTCCACCGTCCGATTTTAACCATTCCAGCGTGTCGTATAAAACTTCCCTCGCAAACGCATTTTCGGGAAACTTTATCCGGTAGTGCATCCATTTTCCCTCGCGTCGTGCCTCAACCAACTCCGCCTTTCTCAAATATGCCAGATGCCTTGAAATTTTCGGCTGGCTTTCATCCAGTGCTTCGGTGAAAAAACACACACAGATTTCATCTGTACGCATTAGATTCAAAAGTCTTAATCTAGTTTGATCGGACAGAGCCGTATATAAGTTTTCTATCTCCGCGAGATTGTTTTTCCCGTTCATATATACATCCTAACAAATTATTTCGTTTATGTCTTGACATTATACGGAAGCGGAAATATATTTGACTTAATATATATGTTAAAACATATACGAAGTTTAATTTGGGAGTATTAGAGATGAAAACACATATTTCGCTGAATGTTTCCGATGTCGGGAAAAGTGTCGAGTTTTACACAAAGATGTTAGGTGTTGAGCCGTTTAAGATTAAGTCCGATTATGCAAAGTTCGATGTTGCTGATCCGCCGCTTAATTTGACCATGCACCAAGGAAAATTTGAAAAAGGAGGTTCGCCAAATTCGACGAGTTTTTGTTAAATTATCAGAATGAAGGATAAATCAATTTTCACGAAAGCGGTTCACGCCGGAGAAAATACGAACCAACATCACGGAGCATTATCGGTTCCGATCTACAATGCTTCAACTTTTGCATTTCAAAATGCCGATGAAGGAAAGGCGATTCACAATTACGAAAAGCCGGGTTATTTCTACGGGCGTTTAGGAAATCCGACGCAGGAGGCTTTGGAAAAAGCCGTTGCCGAACTCGAAAACGGTGAAGCCGCGATAGCTTTTGCCTCAGGAATGGCGGCGATTTCGGCAGCGGTTCTAAGTTTGGTAAAAACGGGCGAACACATCGTCGTACCTGACTCGATGTATTCGGCGAGTTCGATATTTTTCCAAAACATCTCGGAAACTTTGGGAATTGATGTAACTTATATTGACGCAACGAACGCGGAAAATTATCAAAATGCAATTCGTCCCGAAACCCGTCTGTTGTGGATTGAAACTCCTTCAAATCCGCTTTTAAATATCACGGATATTGCCGCAGTCGTTGAAATTGCGAAAGCTGAAAACATCTTAACCGTTACCGATAATACGTTTGCATCGCCATTTAATCAAAATCCGTTGGACTTTGGAGTTGATATTGTGATGCATTCAGCGACAAAGTATCTCGGCGGACACAGTGATTTGACGGCAGGAATCTTGATCGGAAGCAACGATGTAATAAGCAAAATCTATCAAACAGGCGTAAAATTGTTCGGTGGCGGAATTGCTCCGCAAGTTGCCTGGTTGGTTTTGCGTGGAATTAAGACTCTGGCGTTGCGAATGAAACAGCACAACGAAAACGCATATGTCTTAGCGAATATGTTAAATAATCATCCGAAGGTAAAAGATGTTTTTTACCCGCGTCTGGAAACGCACAAGAATTTTGAGATTGCTGAAAAACAGATGCGTGGTTTCGGCGGAATGATCGCGTTCGATGTCGGCGGAATCGAGGAAGGAAAGCAATTTATAAACGGTGTCAAAATTTGTTCAATTGCGACATCGCTCGGCGGAGTCGAGTCAATCGTGCAGCATTCGGCTTCGATGACGCACGCGACACTTTCAAAAGAAGAACGTGAAAAAGCCGGAATTTCCGATGGTCTGATAAGATTTTCAGTCGGCATCGAGGACAAAGAAGATTTGACGCGGGATTTGGAAAATGCTCTGTTGAACATTTAAAGTTCGTCGGTCTAAATCTTAAATCCTGAATCTTGAATCTATGAATTTAACTAAAAAATTCACAGCAGAATTTATTGGAACTGCCGGATTACTTGCGGTTGTGGTTGGTTCGGGAATAATGGGTGAGAATTCAGCGAATGGAAATATTGCCGTCGCACTTCTTGCAAATACAATCGCAACGGGTGCCGGATTGGCTTTTTTAATTTGGAGTTTAATAGATATTTCGGGAGCACATTTTAATCCGGCTGTAACTTTGACCGAAATGGTTCGCGGAGCGATTGGTTGGCGGGAAAGTATATATTATTTGATCGCACAGATTTTGGGAGCATTTGTCGGAGTCGGTTTGGCAAATTTGATGTTCGAACTTCCCGTCTATTCGGCTTCGACAAAAATCCGCACGGGCGGTTCGCAGTTTTTAGCAGAACTTATCGCAACGTTTGGTTTGATCGCCGTGATTCAGTGCGGAATTAAATTTCGCCCCGATAAAATCGCCGTGATGGTTGCAGCATATATTACAGCAGCTTATTGGTTCACGAGTTCGACTTCGTTTGCAAACCCGGCAGTTACTCTGGCACGTTCGGCATCGAATACTTTTGCAGGAATTATGCCGGACAACGTACCGATGTTTCTTGCCGCTCAGATGGTCGGAGCATTTTTGGCATTATTTATATTCAAATGGTTATTGAAAGATGAGTAGAAAAAAAAGTATCTTAGTTTTATGCACCGGAAATTCGGCACGTTCGCAAATGGCGGAAGGACTGATGAAACATATCTGCCAAAACAAATATAATGTTTTTAGTGCGGGAACAAAGCCGGGTGTTGTTCGCCCCGAAGCAATTGCGGCATTGGCGGAGTTAAACATTGATATTTCGGGAAATCGTTCAAAATCAATTGATGAATTTGCAGACGAGAAAATAGATTTCATCCTAACCGTCTGTGATAATGCAAAAGAGAGTTGTCCGTATTTCCCGGCACAAACCGAAGTTATTCACCATTCATTTGACGATCCGGCGGAGGTTGCAGGCGATGAAGAAACCCGACTAAATGCCTTTAGGAAAGTTCGGGATGAAATACGCGATTATTTGCCCGAATTTTTGAAGATGATTGAAGAATTAGAAAAACTTAATTGATAATCAAAAAGACTTACGGGCTGGAATGCCCGCAGTCTGTCGAGAATAATTGCAGTAATTTTAGTTGTCTTCCGTTTCGGTCATTTGTTGCGATCTCTGCCGCTTATTTTGTCGGCGATTTTTCATTTCCGCTCTCAGTTGCTCAAGTTTCTGAAGTTGTTCAGGTGTGAGAAGTTCAAGAACGGAGTTTTTCGTTTGCTTATTCGAGGTTTTCATTTGATCTCGAATTTCACCGAGCCGTGTTTGCTCATCCTCCGTGATAGTTCCATCGCGGCGTTTCATCATCAGAGTTTTTCCCTCGCTGTATAGCGGCTGATTAGCATTCTGTCTAATTTCAAACAGTGTTTTGATTTGTGATTTTTGAGTTTCGGTCAGATCGAGTTTGGAAAGCATTTTCATTAAACCTTGATTGCCGCCGCCCCGCATTCCGCGTTTTCCATTACGCATTCCGCGTCTATCACTGCGTCCGAAGCGTCCTTGTTTATCATTTCTTTCAACCGTATTTCGATCCGTATCAGTTGATGTATTCTGTGCGGTTACATAAGAATTAAATGCGATGACAGCGATTGCCAGCGTCAGAACCGATCCTAATTTACGTGCTATATTCATATTATTTTACCTCTTAAACTTTAGATTTGAATTTTTCGTAACAACTGCTAAGACGTTTCGAACTCGGATTTAGTCGAAGAAATTTCAATAAAATCGTAATTTATCATTTAACATTTAACATTCATCATTTAACATTTAATTAGGAGCAATATAAAATGGGTAGTTTGGAGTAGTTTTAACATCAAAATTTTTATGAGATTTTTATCAGAGATAGATTCACCTGCCGACCTGCGGCAACTCAAGGTTGAGGATTTACAGGAAGTTGCGGATGAAGTGCGGCAATTTATTCTTGAAACCTGCTCACGCATCGGCGGACACACGGGAGCTAGCTTAGGTGCGGTCGAACTTGCCGTCGCAATGCACTATGCACTCGACACGCCGAAAGATCGGCTCGTTTGGGATGTCGGGCATCAGGCGTATGCACACAAAATTCTGACCGGCAGACGCGACGAGATGAAAACGATTAAACAATACGGCGGTTTGAGTCCGTTTTTGCGGCGTGATGAATCGGAGTATGACACTTTCGGTGCGGGACACGCTTCGACCTCGCTTTCGGCGGCACTCGGAATGGCAATTGCCCGCGATAAATTGGGCGAAGATTTTCACGTCTGTGCATTGATCGGCGATTCTAGTTTAGCGGGTGGAATGGCGATGGAAGCGATCAATCAGGCGGGACATTTGAAATCGCGTCTGATTGTTATTTTGAATGATAATGATATGTCCATCGCTCCCGCCGTCGGTGCTTTGACGGGTTATTTGAATCGTATCAAGGAAGCTCAAAGCTATCATAATTTAAAGGAAGGTGTCGGCGATACTTTGCAGAGCGTTCCGGGCGTTGGCGGACAACTTCGTAAAGCGGCAAAAACCTTTAAAGATGCGATTGCCGCAGCGGTTCTGCCCGGTGCTTTGGTTAATGAGTTAGGGTTTAAATATATCGGTTACGTTGACGGACACAATGTTCCGGCAATGGTTCGGGCGTTGGAAGAAGCCAAAAAAGTAAAGGATGGTCCCGTCATTGTTCACGCTTTAACCAAAAAAGGTAAAGGTTATCCGTCACGCGAAGAAAATTATTATGCGTGGCACGCGACGGGTCCCTTTGATTTAAAAACGGGAAAAGCAATTAAAAAACCGGGCGGCAAACCTGCTTCGCCGACCTACACGAAAGTTTTCGGCGATACGATGGTCGAGTTGATGGAAAAAGATGAAAAAATCGTTGCATTGACCGCGGCAATGCCGGATGGAACAGGTCTTGATATAATTTTAGATAAGTTTCCCGAACGCTCGTTCGATGTCGGAATCGCCGAACAGCACGCCGTTACATTTTGTGCGGGAATGGCGATTGAAGGACTGAAACCCGTTGCGGCAATTTATTCGACGTTTCTGCAACGCGGTTTCGATCAAGTGATTCACGATGTCGCGTTGCAGGAGCTGGACGTAACTTTTGCAATGGATCGAGCGGGAATCGTCGGTGCGGACGGTCCGACGCATCACGGTTTACTGGATATTGCGTATTTTCGCGGTTATCCGAATATGATCCTGATGGCTCCGAAGGATGAGTCGGAATTTCGCAATATGTTGCTGACGTGCGTTGAAACAAAAGGTCCGACGGCGATTCGTTATCCGCGTGGAGCGGGAATCGGTGCGGATATTTCAAATCCGCCGGAACTTTTGGAAATCGGCAAGGCGGAAATTTTGAAGGACGGCAAAGGCATTGCAATTTTAGCTTACGGTTCAATGGTTTATCCGGCACTCGAAGCGGCAGACGAGTTGGAGAAAGACGGTATTAACGCCAGCGTCATCAACGCCCGCTTCGTCAAACCACTCGACTCGGAGTTAATTTTAATGCTTGCCCAGACGAATCATCTGATCGTTACGGTCGAGGAAGCGTATCTGGCGGGCGGATTCGGTTCGGCAGTGATGGAATTACTCGAAGAAAACTCGATGCAGGACAGCGTAAAAATTGTCCGAATGGGCGTTCCCGACCGCATCATCACACACGGCGATCCGGCTTTGCTTCGGGCAAAATACGGACTCGATGCTGACGGCATTTACACGAAGGTAAAGGAAACAATTGTGATTCGAGAAGAACGTCGCGTTGAAAAAAACGCCGTAAAGTTTTAGGATAGAAATTAAATTTAATAATTTACACATAATAAAAAATATGGCAAACGAAACCAAAACACATAATAAAGAAACAGGCAGTAATTTAACACCAATTATCATTATCGGCGGATTTTTTTTGGCAACAGTTTTAGGAATTTATTGGATTTCGAGTTCGGGTGAAGATGAAACGTTAGTAACGAGTACAACATCTGATTCAACCGCAACAAACACTCCACCCGTTGAGCCGGACACGACGATTCCGAATTATAACACTGCTTCGTCTGGTGCAACTCCGATGAACTTTAAGGGTTCGGAAGATTCGCCCGTTGTAATCGAGGAATTTGCGGATTTTCAATGTCCGACGTGTGCCGTTGTTCATCCGAAAATAAAGGAAATTGCAGCTAAATACGGCGATCGGATAAAAATTATTTACCGCCAATATCCGCTGACGCAAATGCATCCGAAGGCGTATGATGCGTCGCTTGCATCCGAAGCAGCGGGAATTCAGGGAAAATTCTGGGAAATGCAGAATATGCTGTTTGAGAATCAGACAACGTGGGTAAATTCACCTGATCATAAAAAGGTTTTTGAAGAATATGCTCAGAAGATCGGTCTTAATGTTGCCAAATTCAAGGATGATATGATCGCTCTGCCGACGAAAAATCGTGTTGATTCAGATATGAAACGCGGAACGGATTTGAATATCAGATCAACCCCGTCAATCGTGCTGAACAAAAAACTGGTTCCCTTTTCACAAGTAGAAGTTGCGGCACTCAGCAGTTTGATTGATGCCGAACTGAAAAACGCTCCGCCACCGGACGCTTTGCCCGCCGGATCTCCCGAAAAAAAAGAGGAAACATCCGGTAAGAAAGCAGAAGCATCCGATATGAAAACGGATAAACCGACAAAATAAATGAGCGAATCATCTGAAATTATTGATCGAGAACTAAGCCGCACGACGGCTGCAAAATCGGCGATGATTGCGGCTGTCGTCGCCGTTATCGGATTGATAGATGCGGCGTATCTGACCGCTAAACATTACACAGGGAAAAATGTTCCTTGTAATATCATCACAGGATGTGAACAGGTTCTGAACAGTTCATATTCTGAGATTCTCGGAATTCCGACCGCTGCCTTCGGTGCTTTGACTTATTTTCTTGCGTTCAGTCTGGCAATTTTAACCGTTTATGGCAATTCTAAAATGTGGAATTTATTCGGTATTCTGTCGATCATTATGACCGTCTTCACACTTTGGCTGATTTACCTCCAAGCTTTTGTTATTGGTGCTTTTTGTCAATTTTGCCTACTTTCGGCGGCGACTTCAATCACTCTTTTCATCATCTTTTTGACTTCAAAAATACTGCTTAAAAAGTAATTTTTTTAATTTATCTGAATCCAATCTCTCATTTATTCCGAATACGTTTACAGACGGCTAAACTCAGGTTTTAAGCCGGAAGAAACTGTTTTCAATAAGTATTTCTTAGATTTTTATCACTAAAGCATATTATATTGCTTAATATCTTTACTGCGAATAAAATCACCTTTATTGTTTTTAATTTGAAGCAAAAAAGGTGAGGGAATAGATCATACAGAATCTAAAAGCTTTTTTATTGATTTTTGAATTTATTGATTAGAAGAATTTTCGTTAACTAATGTAAAATTGTGATGTTTTATTAGTCAGCATATTTTCACAGAGTATTAAATTAGTTTATAATAATTTCAACATAATACACTCTGTCGGAATACAACTCAATTTTTTATAGAGAACTTAAGCTGTGGAACAAACTATTTTACAACGAATATCTTCAGGAGATAAGTCAGCCGTCCAGGATTGCCTTGATAATTACGGCGGTCTGATTTGGTCTCTGGCACGGCGTATGCTGGCGGATCAGAATGAAGCCGAGGATGCGGTTCAGGAAATTTTCATCGAAATTTGGAAAAATGCTGAACGATTTGATGAAACGCAGTCTTCTGAAACGACATTCGTAGCGATGATCGCCCGGCGGCGATTGATTGATCGCCTTAGAAAGTCGAGTCGCAAACCAATCGTTGATTCATTTGAAGACATATTAGTTGAGCCGTCAGACAACCGGGATAAAACGATTCAAACCAATATCGAAGCAAAAGAGGTGGCACAGATAATCAGAAATTTGCGACCGGAGCAACAAAAAGTTCTGCAGCTCTCGATAGTTCAGGGACTTTCGCATCAGGAAATTGCCGATGCATTAAAAATGCCGCTCGGCACGGTCAAAACACACGCCCGTCGCGGTTTGATGGAGGTTAGAGAGAGCATCGAAAAAGATAAGAAAAATATCAAAAAGGAGGTTTCGGCATAATGAATAATAAAGATTTACAACAAGCAAGACTGTTCGAGCTCCTTTGTGATGAGGTGATGTTTGAACTGACCGGACAGGATTCGGAAGAGTTGCGTCAATTGCGTGAGGAATTTCCGCATTTTGGTAATGATATTTCATTTGAAAAAGCGGCGGCGGTCATCAGTTTGAGCAATTTAGATATTCAGGAAACATTGCCGCACAACTTGAAAGCCAGAATTTTGCAGAGTGCGGATCGATATTTTGAAACGATGGTCGCAGATGTAAAAACTGACCATCAAACCATTCCGGTCGGAGTAACTTCAAGCATCGAACCCTTAGAACCTGTCCGGTCATCGTTAATGAATTGGCTCGGTTGGGGCGTGGCTGCACTCGCCTGTATCGCACTTATTGCAAATGTTTGGCTGACAAGATCGACTCCGGAAAACAATGTCGTCGATGTTCCTAAAAAAGTTGCAACTCCAACTCCCGAACCATCGCTGAATGAGAAAAAACAACAATTATTAGCTTCGGCGAGCGATGTTGTTAAAAGAGATTTGACTTCACCCGATAAAAACGAGGATCTAACGGGCGAGTTCGTCTGGAGCAACGACAAACAAGAAGGATACGCAACATTTCGCGGACTCCCCCGACTTGATGCCGATAGTGAAACTTATCAATTATGGATTTTTGATGAAGCTCAGGGCGAAAAAACTCCGATCAATGCCGGAGTTTTTAACATTAACGAAACCGGAGAAATAACAGTTCCGGTTGATGCCGACCTGAGAGTCAAAAAACCAATAATGTTCGCCGTAACAGTCGAAAAACCGGGCGGTGTGGTTGTTTCTAAACGTGAAAAAATCGTTGCTCTGGCAAAACTGGAAGCATGAAATGGTTATTGCATCGCTACGCTGAAACATCCGGATCATTTTCGGATCGAACATTTTTAATTGCAGAAAAAGAGAGGTAATAACGAAAAATTCCGTTATTACCTCTCTTTTGAGTTTTAAGACTACCGATTATTTACGAACGCTCGCCGAGTTCTTTAAGGCGTTCGACAACTTTTTCGATCAACCATTTCGGGGTTGATGCACCGGCGGTAACACCGACATTTTTAGCATTTCTAATGTCTTCTTCGTTAATATCTTCTTCAGTCTGAATCAGAAAACTTTTTTCGCACTGCTCCTTGCAAACGGTCAAAAGTTTACGGCTGTTTGATGAATGATCGCCGCCGATCACATAAAAAGCATCTACTTCGCCCGCCAAAGCACGAGCTGCGTCCTGCCGATCTCTGGTTGCCGAGCAGATCGTGTTGATAATTTGCGTTTCGCCATCAGCGACTTTCTTAATCGCTTCCGCCGTATCAAAAAATGTTTTTAATTTAATTGTCGTCTGCGAAACAACCATCGGATTATTGAGTTTCGGTAAACCCGCAATTTCCGTTTCATCCTTAATTATAAAAGCGTGGTCGGGTGCATAACCCTTGACACCAATCATTTCGGGATGGTCGGGATTTCCGATGACGACGACGTGGCGGTTTTCGCTTGCCGCCCGCGAAGCAAGTTTCTGAACGCGGGTTACGAACGGACAAGTTGCATCAACAACCTTTGAAGCCTTTGTTTCCAACGCTTTCTGAACTTCCGGCGTTACGCCGTGAGCCCGAATAACGGCAGTTTCACCTCGTTTAATTTGAACAGGTTCACTAATCATCGAAACTCCACTCCTGCCCAAACGCTGCATTTCCTGATCGTTATGAATCAGCGGTCCGAGCGTTCGCACAGTTTCGTTTTCTCTTAATGAGTTCTCAACCATATCAACGGCACGTTCGACACCGAAACAAAAACCATATTCATCTGCTAATAATACTTTCATTTTTTTCGCTTATAAGTTATAAATAATTAAAACCCTCCACAATATTATCAAATCTCTCAAGGAAACGAAACTTTGAATATACAATACCGATTTCTTATACCCGAGGATTTTTTGAGTCTCTACCAAGCTACCTTAGCGGCATTTGCGGATTATGCGGTGCCCCTAAAGATGAGAGTAGACCAATTCGAAAACCATTTTGCCCAAAATGCGATTGATATAAATTTTTGTGTCGGAGCTTTTGAACAGGAAAAAATGGTCGGCTACACACTTAACGGTTTCGGAAGATGGCACGATAAGGAAACTGCCTATGATGCGGGAACGGGGGTTTTGCCGGAGTATAGAAATAAAGGTATTGCCAAAGCAATTTTCAAATTTTTGTTGCCGGAACTCAGAAAACTGAAAATCGAACAAATGTTATTGGAAGTTATGAGCGACAATGAAAAAGCCATTCGCCTTTACCAAAAACTTGGTTTTGAAGTATCCCGCAATCTCAGATATTTCGAGCAGACGGATTTGATTGAAGTAAAATGTCAGGATAAAAACATAGAAATCAAACAAATAGAAAAGATAGAATGGAAAAATATCAAATCATTTTGCGATGGATATACTTCGTGGCAATTTTCTGATGAGGCAATTGAGCGAAAAACTGCTCCGACTGACTTTTTCGCAGCATTTCACGGTGATCAATGTATCGGTTACAGCATACTTTTTCCGAGTTCGGGACTTATTGTACAAATCGCCGTAGATAAAAAATACCGCAACAGAAGTGTCGGTTCGATGCTGTTGGCGAAAATGCAAATGAACAATAAAAATAAAAAGGTGTTGCGGATGAGCAACATTGATGACGCACTTGAAAGCCTTATCAAATTTGCCGAAAAGATGAAATTCAAGCCGATAATTTCGCAGATCGAAATGATTCTGGAACTATAATTCAGACAAAGAGTTTGGAAAGCTGCGGAGTTAGGATTAGAGATTTAGATTCAAGAAGTTTTACTTATTGTAACTTCATAACTCTGCAACTCTGTAACCCGGCACCTTTCCAAAATCGTTATCTGATTGGTTCACGCAAAATCATCTCCGCCGTTTCTCTCGCAACTTTCGCGGCTTTTGGATTAGAGTCGTATAAATGTGCAATTTGCATCAGGGCTTCGCCGGTTCTTGAAAGCAGACGAACGAGATCGCCTTCTTCGGCTTTGGTTTCTCTGACCAAATCGGTCCAAGAGATTCCGCCCGCCCAGGTTTCGACGGCGGCGGCGGCAGAATCGTTGATTAAATCGAAAGGTTCAACCCCGAATTTCAATTCAACCTGCGAAACTTCGTAAATAATTTTATCAATATCGGTCAGAACTCCGAGAAGTTTATCCGACAGATGAAGTCCGCCGTAATCTCTCTCGGAATCACCCGCGAGCGTTCCCATCAATCCCGCAACCTGCTTTGTTTCAAGATCATCGAACAGACCTTTTTTTAACGCTTCACCGACGATCAGCGGACGATCAAGCCGCAGATCGGCAAGCCATTTACCGCTTTCGGAAACTTTTTGAGCCGTAAAATCCAGATACCCGAAACGATCCAAAACTTTCGCTCGATTCTCGAACGGCTGCCAGATTTCGCTTCGCAAATTTTCAATATCACGCTCCGATTTTTGGATAAATTCCGCATCCGTGACGGTTTCCCAAAGCATCTGTTGAGCAAGTTTTTTGCCGTCTTTGCTCAGATTTTCGGGCAGAAGTTCATCGATTGCCTGATTTATAATTTCAACCGCGTCGTCTGAATCATCACGCTTTTGCGTCAATTTCGGTTCTTCGACAAGCGGATTTCTGCCTTCATATATATCGTAAAAAGCATCTTCGGCGGAACGCACATCAACCGGATAAGTTTTTGAATAAATTTTCTTGATATGCGAGATCGGAAACCTCAAACCTTGCCCGTCATCACGCATTACATTGACTGAATCATTAAAAACGTTCAGGATGAGAAAAAAATTCTTTCCGCTTTTGCCCTTAGAAACGATCCGCCCCGTTTGCACTTCTTTTTTCAGCCATTGCAGACGCATTTCCGCACGAGTTGCGGGCAGTTTTTCCTGCAGCCGATTCCGCGAACTTGTCAGACGCTCAAAGGCAATCGCATCATCAATCGTCAAATCCGAACCACTTTTCTCCAGAGTATTTTGCAAATTCTCAACAACTTTCTCACGCCGTATTTTGATCTTGCCGATCTGCCGTGCGGTGTAGCGAAACGCAAAACTTTTCTCGGCGATCTCGCGGACTTGCGGAAAACTTCCGAAGGCATCGAGCAAGTTCAGAAGACTCGTATAAGTCGAGCGAAACTTACTTTCCAGCGGATCGGGCGGCGAATCGAGCAATTCGGCAATCTGCGGCGGATTCTGAAAACGACTCGGAGCAAGCACGGCAAAACCGACATTATCGCGTCCACGCCTTCCCGCACGTCCCGTCATCTGCTGCAATTCACTTGCTTCCAAAGCACGCCAACCGTCATTTCCGCGTGTATCGGCATTTGAAATAACAACCGTACGAGCCGGAAAATCAACGCCCGCCGCAACCGTCGAAGTTGCAAAAATCGCATTTAGTAATCCTGCCGACATCATTTTTTCGACCAACAGTTTCCACGACGGAATATGCCCCGCGTGATGCGAAGCGATTCCCGCCCGTAGCATAATTTGCCGATGTTTATGCCGTTTGACTTCGGGAAAATCCAACGCATATTCCTCGTAGAGTTCGTTGCGGGCTTCCTGCTTTTCGGTGTCGGTTGGAATTGATTTATCGAGGGCAACTTCCGTCGCCGACTCATCACATTTCCGACGCGAAGGCACAAAAATAATCGCGGGCAAAAGATTGTAACTATCAAGTGCCTTAATAAGTTTCGGTGCGGAAATTTCTTCAAAATTAAATCTCACAGCGAAGATTTTAACGCAAAGATGCAAAGGTGCAAAGACTTGAAAGTTTTTATATAAATTTCTTCGCGGCTTCGCGGCTTGAGAACTTTGCGTTAAAATTCTGAATTATGAAAAAACAACTCGAAAAATGGCACGAATTCGTCGAAACGCACGATGTAGAAATTTTAAGCGAAATTCTCGCCGGTAACGTAAAATTTCATTCACCGTTCGTCTGGAAACCGAAGGAAGGCAAACAGATGACAATTGCAATTTTGACAACAGTTACGGAAGTTTTCGAAGATTTTAAATACATTCGTGAGATCAGAGACGAGCATAATTGTATGCTCGAATTTGAAGCGAATATCGGCGAACTTAAGTTGCGTGGAGTTGATATAATTAAATTCGGAGAAGACGGCAAATTTACGGACTTTGAAGTAATGGTTCGCCCGCTCAACGCCTTACAGATTTTGGGATTGGAAATGAGCAAACGCTTGTCGGACAAAGGTTTTATTTAAAGTTATCTGCGTCTGCGTCTTTGATAATTGCCGCTGCTGTTGTCGGATTTTTTTGAGAAGGAATTTATTAAGCGATTGTATTTTCCATTCTCACCGATGAGCGGTAAGAGCTGACCGTTCGGAGCAAGGAAGGCGGCACGGAGTTCGACGGGGCGTTTGCCGGCTCGGTTGATGATGCGGACTTTCGTGCCGCGTGTTTCTTCGATCCAGCGGGCGAATTCCTCGGCGTTCCCGATGGTTGCGGAAAGTAGTAGAAGCCTGATTCGCGGCGGTGATAAAATTATTGCTTCTTCCCAGACGTGTCCGCGATATTCATCTGCTAAATAATGAGCTTCATCAATAATTACAAAATCCGTGCTGACCTGTTCGCCGTTTCGCAAAGCATCGAATAATTGATTGCGGTAAATTTCGGTCGTGCCGACGATAATCGGAGCGTTCGCGTTTTCTTTTCTGTCACCGGTTAGAATTCCGACGTTTTCCCTGCCGAATTCCTTGCCGAATTCCATATATTTCGAGTTCGTCAAGGCTTTCAAAGGAGTCGTGTACCACGCCCGTTTTCCGTTTTCGATCAAACGACGAATTTCTTCGCGGGCAATCCACGTTTTTCCGCTGCCCGTCGGTGCGGTTACGAGAACGTCCTGCGTTTCGATGGCTTCGAGTGCCTCGATTTGAAAATCGTCGGGAACAAACGGCTGCGGTACGGGAACGCCGATGCCGTCCAATAATTTGTCCAATGCACGTTTTTGCTCGAACGTATATTTCGGCTGACGAAAATCGGCGGAACTTTCATCTGCAAGGTTTCGTTTATAATCACGTTCCTCTGAATAGCGTTTATCCGAATTGGATTTTCCGCTTTTTTTGGACTTACTTTTGTTTGAAAAATCATTTTTGCGATTACGTGCCATAAACAAGATATTAAATCTTTGCGAATTGAAAGTCTAATTCTTTATTTTATTACGCAAAAATGCTAAAATAGACGTTCGGTTCGCAACTTATTTTGCGAATTTCACGTCTAAAGTTGCGTGAAGCCGAATTGCCCTTTTTTATAACATAGATTGGATTATTAGATATAAATTACAGATATGAACTACGAGAAAGATTTTTTAAGAGGATACGAAATTAGAAATTGGGAGTTTTCGTCGCGGATTTACAAAATCATCGGTGCGGCGGCGGTTCTTAATTTAACGGTGTTATTTTTATTTGCTCAGACGAATATGCTCGCCGCAAGTGCCTGCGACAGTCCGTTCGTCAACCGCGTCTGTCAGGTTTTAGATACGGTTTATGTCGGCAGTAAGTTGTTTAACGGTTCCTCGCCGTGGGTTGATGAAGATTATGATAAAACGAAAATAAATCCCGCCGATGTCGTCTGGGTTCCCGAAGACGGAATTTCGCCGCCGATTGAATATCCGGCAGGTTATTTTCAAGTTGCCAACCGCGACGAAATTGCGGCTCGTGAGGCAATGATCGTGCAGCAAGATAACGGTTTAGGCAATGCGTCAACCGCATCACCGTTCACGCCGAGTCAAAATCCGCCGATCAGTAAATATACACCGCCGTCATCGAGTTCTTCGACGTTTCGCCAAAATTTCCCGAAATCCAAAAGTAGCGGCGGTTTAATCAGTAAAAAGCAAAATTTACCGAAAAAACAAAAGGGTTCGATCTTTGATGGAGAAGTTGAAGACGACATTGCTCTGAATGAAGATGAGCCTAATAAAAAGAAAACCGATGCGGAAATAGAAGCTGAAAAACGAAAAAATGCGATCGAAGAAAATACCGCGAAGGACAGCAATCCGGTTTCGGATGGAATTTCGTTTAACCGCAAGCCACTGACTGATTATACGGATAATATCGTGACGCAGTGGGACAGTAAACAGATCAATCTGACGAAAAATTTTGAAGTTACGCTGATTTCAAAATTGACGGAAGATGGAAAGTTAGCGGAAGGCAAAAAATTTATCCGCGTTTCCGGTGATGATGATATTGCTAAAGTTGCGATAGATGCTCTGTTGGCAATTAGCGACAGCGGTTTTTTAGGTTACTTGAAAACGCTCGATATTGACGATATAAAACTGACTTTGAAACAGGATGACGAAAAAATTTCGATGCAGTTGGTTTCAAATCAGAAGACATCGAAGAACGCAATTAGCACCGCCCGCGGCTTGCGAGGTTCGATCTCGGTGGCGAAAAGTTTGGTCAAAACCGAGGATGAAAAGTTTTTGCTAAACACGGCTGAAGTAACCAATGACGGCAGAAATCTGGTGATGCTCGTTGATATTCCGAAAGAAGTGGCGACGAAAATGATGAACGATCAACTGAAAAGTGCTTTGGCAAAACGTAAGGAAAAACAAGGAGAAGGTTCGCCGTCGGGAAAGCCGAACGGAACGAATGAAAGTAAAACTGCGAACAAAAACAACGGTAAATAATAAACTTTCGTGAATGCAGCAAATTGGTTTTAATAATTTCACTTTGGCTGATGCTTTTTTCATTAAACACATCAGCCTGAATTATTTTTTTGCTAAAATGTAGTAGAATAAAAAGCGTCTGGTGAAAATGAGCAACAAGAGAAATCACAACACAATATATTTTCTGACAACGCTCTCGGTCTATCTCGGTTTGGTCATCGTTGGTGCGTCGCCGCAGGTTTTGGCTCAGGCGGAATTTTCGCAGAATTCGCAGTCCCGAAGTTTTGAGATCAGCACGGAAACGAATAATGTTTTCACGAAGCTGAAACTCAAAAAACAGTTTCAATATCAGGATGTTCTGCCGTATGTTTTTGTCAGCAGTTCGACCTTTAACAATCGCCTTTGGACTTCGCAAACCTCGGTTTACAATTCGGCAAATCTTCACGCCGAGATTGTTTCAATAAATAATCAGATTTTCACAACTCCGATTCTTCCGCGGGCTTCGATATAGTCATTTCCTTCCTTAAAAAGCGAAATTTTGTTGAAGACATTTTTTACTAAATTTTTCAACACCTTTCTTTTCGCTTAAATCCGTTGCAATCTTTGGTTTTGCTGCGTTTCAAGACGTGGTGAAAAATCTCAATATTTGTGAGTCAGAAATTAATTCACAACAGATCCGCCGTGTAAAAGAACGGTTTATACAAAAAAGAGGAAATTATGGCTGTTAATAGCTTTGCAGATAAAATTGTTAAGAGAATTTTCGGAACGGAAACCGATAAATACTTAAAGGATTCAAAACCGATTGTTGATGAGATCAACGGTTTGGAAGCCAGCATTCAAAAACTTTCGGACGATGAACTTCGGGCGAAAACCGATGAATATAAAAAGCGTATTCAGGACGCGGTCGAAGGAATTGACGATAAGGACGAGCGTTATAAAGCAGAACAGGCAACGCTTTTGGAAATTTTGCCGGAAGCATTTGCGGTCGTGCGTGAAGCATCCGTTCGGACAACCGGAATGCGGCACTTCGACGTGCAGCTGATCGGCGGAAAAGTTCTGCACGAAGGTAAAATCGCCGAGATGAGAACGGGTGAAGGTAAAACGCTTGTTTCGACACTTCCCGCTTATTTGAACGGCTTGACCGGACGCGGTGTTCACATCGTTACGGTCAATGATTATTTGGCTCTGCGTGATGCCGAATGGATGGGCGAGATTCACAGATTTTTGGGTTTGACAGTCGGATGTATCCAAAATGATATGGACGATGTCGAACGCAAAGAAGCGTATGCGGCGGATATAACTTACGGAACGAACAACGAATTCGGCTTTGATTATCTCCGCGATAATATGAAATTCGATGTCGAATCACTCGTTCAGCACGATCATTATTTCTGTATCATTGATGAAGTTGACTCGATTCTGATTGATGAAGCGAGAACACCTTTGATTATTTCGGGAGCATCGGACGCGGCAACTGATAAATACTATGTTGCCAACGAGATTATTCCGAAACTCGAAAGAGGTGAAAAGGACGAGGAAAGCAAGAAAACAACGGGCGATTATTTGGTTGACGAGAAAAATCATTCGGCAGTTTTGACCGAACAGGGCGTAACCAAATCGGAAAAATTGTTGGGCGTTGAAAATTTATACGATCCGGGAAATATGGATTTGCTGCACTGCGTTGAGCAAGCCTTGAAAGCCCACACGCTTTACAAAGTTGACCATCATTATGTTATGCAGGAAGGCGAAGTGATTATCGTTGATGATTTTACCGGACGTTTAATGGCTGGTCGCCGTTGGTCGGACGGATTGCACCAGGCGGTTGAAGCCAAGGAAGGCGTGGAGATCGAACGCGAAAACCAAACGCTGGCAACAATTACGCTGCAAAATTATTTCCGTATGTATGAAAAACTTTCGGGAATGACCGGAACGGCGGAAACCGAAGCGGAAGAATTTACCGAAGTTTACGGCTTGAGTGTCATCGTCATTCCGACGAATCGCCCGATCAGCCGCGAAGATCATTCGGATGTAATTTATCGAACGGTTCCCGAAAAATGGAACGCGGTGGTTGAAGAAATTCGCCGTTCACACGAGAAAGGTCAGCCGGTTCTGGTCGGAACGGTTTCGGTCGAAAACTCCGAAGTCGTGGCGAAATTGCTTGAAAAAGAAGGCATTCCGCACAATGTTTTAAATGCCAAACATCACGAGCGTGAAGCGGAAATCGTCGCTCAAGCCGGGAGAAAAGGTGCGGTTACGATTGCGACGAATATGGCTGGACGCGGAACGGACATCATCCTCGGCGGTAATCCTGATTTTTTGGCGAAAGATTATCTGAGACGACAGGAAATAAATCCCGACGAGGCAACGGCTGAACAATTCAAAGCTGAACTGACAAAGGCGAAAGAAATTTCAAAAGCCGAACACGAAGAAGTTATCGAAGCGGGCGGTTTGTATATTCTCGCCACCGAACGGCACGAATCACGCCGGATTGATAATCAGTTGCGTGGGCGTTCGGGACGGCAGGGCGATCCGGGCGAAACGAGATTTTTCCTTTCTCTGGAAGATGATTTGATGCGAATTTTCGCGGGTGATAAAGTTCGTTCGATGATGGAATGGCTCGGGATGGAAGAAGGCGTAGCGATTGAATCGAAGACGGTTTCCAAACAAATCGAGAGGGCTCAAAAAGCGGTCGAAGCGAGAAACTTTGAAACCCGTAAGCACGTTTTGAAATACGATGACGTGATGAACAAACAACGCGACACGATCTACACTCTGCGGCGTGATCTGATGTTCAAACCCGAACACCGTGATTATTTGCTCGGCGAAACGGGCGTGGCGAGGGATTTACTCGGCGATCTGACGGAAGATTTTATCAGCCCGACGACTCCGCCGGACGAGTGGGATGTTGATACTTATGCGGCGGAAATCGAACACATTTATTCGGTTGATCCGGCGGTTGATGCCGGAGTTGATTACAACACGATGAATTCCGAACAGATCGAAGAAGCGGTCTGGAAAAAAGCCCTTGCCGATTACGAGGAAAAGGAAAAAGCGGCGGGCGGCGAATCTCTGCGGGCGTATGAGCGATATATAATGCTCAACATTATTGATTCGCAGTGGAAGGATCACCTGCTTTCGATTGACCACGTTAAACAAGGCATTGGCTTGGTCGGATACGGTCAGAAAGATCCGCTCGTCGAATATAAGAAGCAGAGTTTTGATATGTTTCAGGATATGCTCGACCGCGTAGATACAAACACGATTCGTTCACTTTTCAACCTCGAAATCGTCAATCAGGACGAACAGGAAGAAATGGAACGGCTCGAACGGCTCGAACGTCAGCGAGTCCAGAAACAAGCGGCGGGAATGGCTTTTACGGGTGCTTACGAAGGCGTTATGGCGGCAGGCGAAGAAGCGTTGAAAAATGTTCCGTTCACCCGCGATAATCCGAAAACAAAACCGAACGATCCGTGTCACTGCGGTTCGGGCAAAAAATTCAAAAAATGCCACGGTGCTTTTTAGATTCAAGATTTAAAAACGAAGAATCAAGGTTCAATGTCTAAGATTTGAAAATTCACAAATGCGGAAAGCGAGAGATTTTTTATAAGTTTTTCGCTTTTCGCATTTGTGATTTTCAAGAAAGTTTAAATGGTAAATGGTCAATGATAAATGATAAATGTAAAATCGGAATATATCCTAGCTTTTACTGATTTATATTTTTTATGAACATTGGAATTACAGTTTATCCGACTTACGGCGGGAGCGGAATTGTCGGTTCGGAGATCGGACGCGAATTGGCGGAACAGGGGCATAACGTCCATTTTATTTCATCGGCACTGCCGACACGCCTGACCGAATTGAATAGCCGCGTGCATTTTCACGAAGTCGAGATGATGAATTACCCACTGTTTGAGCATCAGCCGTATGATCTGGCATTGGCGACGAAAATGGCGACGGTGGCACGGGCGGAAAAACTCGATTTGCTGCACGTTCATTATGCGATTCCGCATTCGATCTCGGCGATTCTTGCCCGCGAATCAATTAAGCAAAAAATGTATGTTCCCGTCATCACGACGCTGCACGGAACGGATATAACTCTCGTCGGAGCCGACCGCAGTTATTTGCCGATTACAAAATACGGCTTGCAGCAATCGGACGGCGTAACGGCGGTTTCGCGTTTTTTAAAACAGGCGACGATTGAAACCTTCGATTTCGATGAGATCGAAGTGATCCCGAATTTTATCTGTCCAACCTTTTATCAACGCAATCTGGATTTACCGCTTCGGCAGAAGTATTCGCCGAACGGTGAAAAACTGCTCGTTCACGTATCGAATTTTCGCCCCGTCAAACGTCCGCAGGATTGTATTGAAATCATTGCAAAAGTCCGCGAAAAAGGCGGTGATGTTCGACTGTTAATGGTTGGTGACGGTCCTGAAAGAAGTGCCTGCGAATACTTGGCAAAGCAGCTCGGTGCCAGAGATTTTGTGAAATTTGTCGGAAAGCGGGCAAATATTGCCGATTATCTGGCAATCGCGGACGTTTTTCTGTTGCCCTCCGAATCTGAGTCCTTCGGACTTGCCGCACTCGAAGCACAGGCGTGCGAAGTTCCGGTCATCGCTTCGAGAATCGGCGGAATTCCCGAAGTCGTCAGCGACAAGGAAACCGGATTTTTAAGCGACATCGGCGACACCGAAAAAATGAGCGAAGATGTTCTGAAACTTATAAACAACGAAGAAATGCGTCAAGAGTTCGGCAAAAAAGCCCGGGAACAAGCGGTTTCAAGATACAGTGCAACGGAAATAATTCCGCAGTATTTGAAGTATTATGAAAAAGTTTTAAACTTGAAAGCGGAGAGCAAAGTAGGAGTTTGATAAATGATTAACAACAATAGAAAAACGAACAACTATTCATTAAAAACCGAATTTGAGATTGATGAATTGAAGGAAAAAATCAGAGAAATAAAGCCTCAAACAAAACTTGGCAAAAATTTGATAAAACTTTCGCTGAATAATTTGGAAAGCAATATGTCAGTTATAAATGCGGATGAAATTTTGAATGAATTAGGCAGAAAAGAATATGAATGAAGTAATTACATTCATAGATTCAAGCGTTTTGTTGGCGGCGTGGCGTGGCGTTCCGAACATAAAAATCAAAGCCTTAACTATCCTGAGCGAAGTCAATCGCAAATTTATCTCATCACCTTTTATTAAGCTAGAACTTTTGCCAAAAGCCGTTTATCACAAAAATTCGGTTGAAGTGAAGTTTTATGAAACATTTTTCGATGCCGTCGAAAACTGGAATTTTAATTCAGATGAAGTAATTATTCTGGCAGAAAAAATCGCAGAGAAATACGGCTTAAACGGAATGGATGCGTTACACATTGCGGCTTCGATAAAGTCGAACTCAGGCGAATTTATTACGGCAGAACGCCAAACATCCCCACTGATGCGAATAAAGGAATTAAAGGTAATTTCAATCAGATAATATTATGGATACAGAACTCGACAGACAGGAAATTGTTGAAGAAAAACCGAATTCATTCTGGTATCGGGTTTATTTCAGCGTGTTTGGCTTTATGGTTTTTGTGATAGTTTTACTCGGTGTTTTCTCGTGGTATTTTTCAAGATAAATTTATTAAAAGTATAGACATTGAGGAATAAGCGGGAGACATCGAAGAACTCTTGCTTTTTTTGTCGGCACGTTTAACTTTTCGGTGTGCAGGACGTAGAATCATTTTTGGTATAAAAGTTATGAAAGAAATAAATGTAATCGGCGGCGGACTCGCCGGAGTCGAAGCGGCGTGGCAGGCGGCGGAGCGTGGTGTCAAAGTTAAACTTTTTGAGATGCGTCCCGTGCAGAAAACTCCGGCACACCGGACGGATAAATTGGCAGAAATCGTTTGCTCGAATTCCTTAAAAACCGATCAGGAAGGTTCTGCACCGTATCTTTTGAAAGAAGAATTGCGACGCGGAAATTCGCTCGCGTTGGAAGCGGCGGAAGCGACGAAAATCCCGGCAGGAGCGGCACTTGCGGTTGATCGGGCGGAATTTGCGGAATATATCACAAAGAAAATCGAGAATCATCCGAACATCGAACTCGTCCGCGAAGAATTTACGAAAATTCCCGAAGATGAGATTACGATCATCTGCACGGGACCTTTGACGAGTAACGCTCTGACCGATGAGATTATGAAACTGACGGGCGACGATCAGCTTTATTTTTACGATGCGATTGCTCCGATTGTCGCGGCGGATTCGATCAATATGGACGTTGCCTTCAAAGCCGCACGCTACGGACGCGGCGGCGATGATTATATAAATTGCCCGTTCACGCGGGAAGAATACGCCACTTTTTACAACGAATTGATCAACGCAAAATCGGTCCCACTCAAAAGATTTGAAGATACGCACTGGTTTGAAGCGTGTCTGCCGCTCGAAGAAACAGCTCGTCGCGGTGTTGACACGTTACGTTTTGCCTGTATGAAACCCGTCGGTCTGCCCGATCCGAAAACCGGAAAAGAAGCGTATGCGGCGGTGCAATTGCGACAGGAAAATCAGATGGCGGATGCTTTTTCACTCGTCGGATTTCAAAATCATTTGCGTTATCCCGAACAGAAACGAGTTCTACAACTGATTCCGGGTTTGGAAAACGCGGATATTCTGCAATACGGACAAATTCACCGCAACACTTTTATTGATTCGCCAAAACTTCTTAACAATTATCTGCAAGTTGAAAGACAGCCGAATGTATTCTTCGCCGGACAAATTACGGGCGTTGAAGGTTACGTCGAATCGGTCGGCACCGGTTGGCTCGCGGGGATCAATGCGGTGCGGCTTTTGAGTGATGAAAGTCTGATCGAAGCACCGTCAAATTCGGCTATCGGCGGACTTTGCAGATACGTTGCGAATGCCGAAACGAAGAATTTTCAACCCGTTAATATAACTTTCGGCTTGCTTGAACAACTGCCGCCGGAACTTCGCAAAAAATACCGTAACAAAAGATTACGCCACGCATTTCAAGTTGAGAGAGCATTGGAAGGCTGGGACGAATGGCTAAATGCGGACTGGAATGCAAACGGCTCGTTTACTCAAACGCAAAGTGTTTGAAAATCGGAGAATTTATGACCACAATTGTCGTCGTTCGTAAAGGAAAAGAAGCCGCAATTGCTGCCGACACTTTAACAACTTACGGAAATCAACTCGAATCATCGCGTTATATAAATAACAATGAAAAGATCATCAAATACGGAGAAAATTATTTTGCATTAACCGGCTGGAGTGCTTCGCAGACCGTTTTGGAAGATTTTTTGTCGAAGTCGGTCGAGGAAATTCCGTTTAGTAACGAGAAGGACATTTTCAATTCTTATATGCAGATTCACCGAGATTTGAAGGATAAATATTTCTTAAAAACCGACAAACGCGATTCTGATGCGTTCGAAACTTCGCGGACAAATATGCTTCTATTAAATCCGTCCGGAATTTATGCATTGAGCGAATATCGTTATGTCAAGGATTTAGCGAGATTTTATGCTTACGGAAGCGGCAGTGATTATGCTCTGGGAGCAATGTTCGTTGCTTACGAAGACAAATCGAACTCCGCCGAAGACATCGCCAAAATCGGTATCAAAGCCGGTGCAGAATTCGACGATTCAACCGGTTTGCCGATGACCTGCTACAAAATAAAACTAAAGTGAATAGTAATTGGTAATTGGTAATTATCAACTCAGGTTCTACTGACCAATTACTCATTACCAATTACCAATTACAGAAAAAATATGTCAACAATTGTTGTAGTAAAAAAAGATAAAAAGGTAGTGATTGCTGCCGATACTCTGACGACCTGCGGGAATACGAAAGAATCCGCCGAATATGTTGTCAATCACGAAAAGATTATCGTTTACAAGGATAACTTTCTGGGAATTTCCGGCTCGGCAAGTTTGCAGATTGCCGTCAATAGTTTTTTGTCGAAAAAGAAAAAGAAAATTTCTTTGACGAATATCGCCGATATTTACAGTTTCGGACTCACTCTGCACACGGAATTAAAGGAAAAACATTTCCTGCGTCCCGACGATGAGGAGGATTTTGAGACATTTCGCGGCGACATTTTGATCGCCAATAAAAGTGGAATTTTCGGACTCAGTTCCTATCGCTATGTGCAGGAATATTCAAAGTTTTACGCCAACGGAAGCGGCGGTGTTTATGCACTCGGAGCAATGTTTGCGGTGTATAAAGATAAAACAAAATCGGCGGAAGAAGTCGCTGAAGTCGGCGTGCAGGCGGGAACGGAATTCGACGACGGTTCAGCCGCACCGATTCATTCACACACCGTCGAGTTGGGGAGTTAAGAGCGTTAGGGGAGTTTTGAGAGTTTATAGAGTTCAGAGTGTTGCTGAGTTTATGAAGTTGAAATAGTTGATCCTGAGAACTCTCAAAACCCTCTTGACTCTACAAACTCTCAAAACGCTCTTAACTCTATAAACTCAAAAGAGAGATGGAAGGTGTTGAAGTTTTGATTTTGGCGGCGATTTTTCTAGTTGCCGTATTATATTCTTCGGTCGGACACGGCGGCGGTTCGGGATATTTGGCGGTAATGGCGTTTTTTGCCGTGGCTCCGAATGTAACGAAACCGACGGCACTGGCGTTAAATATTTTTGTTTCTGCAATTGCGACGATTCAGTTTTATCGGCGTGGACATTTTGACTGGAAGGTATTTTTGCCGTTTGCCGTTGCTTCGGTTCCGTTCGCATTCATTGGCGGAACGATCAATTTACCGATTCATTATTACAAAGTTTTACTGGGCTTGGTTCTGCTTTTTGCGGCTTTTCGATTGGCTTGGAAGTTTAGAAGTAAAGAAGCAGAAAGTGAGAATGCGGGACGCATTCTTGACAGCTGGCGGGACGCTGACGTTACGGATGTTGCGGACGTTGCGGCTTATCCGCTTTGGTTGGCATTGGTTATCGGTGCAATTATCGGTATCACGTCGGGTTTGATCGGAGTCGGCGGCGGGATTTTTTTAACGCCAATTTTGTTTTTAACCAACTGGACGGAAACGCGAAAAGCCGCGGGAATTTCGGCGATGTTCGTCCTTGTAAATTCGATTTCGGGACTTCTCGGCAATTATCAAAATGTCGTCAAATTACCGTCAAGCGTCGGAATCTGGATAATCATTGCCGTTATCGGCGGCAGCATCGGCTCGACACTCGGCAGTAGATACTTTAACTCAATCGCTCTGCGACGTGCTTTAGCAGTGGTTTTATTGGTCGCGGGCGTGAAACTTTTGTTAGTTTGATATGGAAAATGTTGAATTAGAAAATAAAGGTTTTTTGATTATAGAAAGTGTTCTTTGCGACAAAACAATTTCGCATCTCATCAAATCACTATCGAAACTAAAATCTTTAAACGGCGTAAGTAAAAAGAAAGATTCGATTTACGGTGTGAGAAACTTGCTACATTCGTCGCCGGAAATAAAAAAATTTGCAGAAAGTGAAAAGGTTCGGGAAATTGTCGAAAATTTTATCGGTAAAGATGCAAAACCCGTGCGGGCGATTTATTTTGATAAGACGGCAGACGCGAATTGGAAAGTTCCGTGGCATCAGGATTTGACGATTTCGGTTGAGGCAAAACGCGAAACGGAAGGTTTTTCGGCGTGGACTTTGAAAGCGGAAATTCAGCACGTTCAACCGACTGTCGAGATTTTAGAAAATATTCTGACGCTGCGGTTTCATCTGGACGATGCCGATGAATCTAATGGAGCGTTGAAAGTTTTGGAAGGAACGCACAAAAACGGACGTTTGACGGCGGACAAAATAAAAGAATTAAAGTGCAAGGCAAAGACTTTTCTGTGTGAAGCATCAAAAGGGGACGTTTTGATTATGAAACCGCTGCTTGTACATTCATCTTCAGCAGGATCGAATCCGCAAAATCGGCGTGTGATTCATATAGATTTTTCAAATGCGATTTTACCGAACGGATTAAAGTTTTATGGCTCGTAAATTTTTGCTTACAATTTTGTTCTGCATTCTGGTGATAACTTCGTTTTCGCAGAGTCGGCGTGTGAAGCAGGAACCTGAGAAAGATAAGTTAAAAAAACCTGCAAAAGATGTTTATTATTCGCCGACGCAAAAGATTCCCGATGAAGCAAAGATTGAAGCAACACCGACTCCGACTCCGCAGATTATTGATGAAGATGATGTGATCAATGTTGAATCCGCACTCGTGCCGATTCCGGTTTCGATTGTCGACATATTGAACGGGCAAGCGATCACGAGTTTGGAATTGAAAGATTTTGAATTAAAAATTGATGATAAATTAGTCGGGATCGGCGAATTGTTTCGGTCGGAAAGTCCTGTTCGGCTGGCACTTTTGTTTGATAATTCGTCGAGCGTAACGAATGCCCGTTCGTTCGAGCAGAAGGCGGCGATTCGATTTTTTAAGCGAGTGATTCGCCCCGAAAAAGACCTTGCCGCACTTTATTCGGTGGCGGGAATTTCGCAACTCGAACAGCCTTTGACGAAGGACGTTGCGTTGCTGATTCGTTCGATAAGAATGCTGCCCGAACCGAAGGGAGCAACCGCTTTGCACGACGGAATTATCGAGGCTGCCAACTACTTACAGGATTATCTCGACCGTCGCGTGATCGTCATCGTTTCTGACGGCGAAGACACTCTGAGCGACGCGACGTTTGATGAAATGGTCAAAACCGTGCAGGAAAATAACTGTCAGGTCTATATCGTCAACACCAACGAATTTGAAAATCAAAAACGCACCGGAAGTCGTTTGGGAAGTGCAAATTTGCGTGGTTTAGCCGCCGAACGACGGATGCAAAACCTCGCCTTACAAACGGGCGGAGCGGTTTATTCACCGATCAACGAACGCGAATTAGACGAAGCCTTCAATCAAATTTCCGCCGAACTCTCAAATCAATATATTCTCGGCTATTATCCCGAAAATGAAGCCAGAGACGGCAGATTCCGCACGATTGAACTAAACATAAAATCCGACAAAAAATTAACCATTCGAGCCAGAAAAGGTTATTATGTTTCAAAAAGATAATTGAAAAATGACGACGGAAAATGGATAATAAAAAATTAAATTATCCGTTATCATTTATTCATTTTTCATTAACTAAATATGCTTGAAGAGTATCTCGAACAATTTTTCCAACATCTGCGATATGAGCGAAACGTGAGTCCGCATACTTTGCGGAATTACACGAGCGATCTTGGGCAATTTCACGAACATATTGCACCGCCGAAAGTTGACGGTAAGCGTGAGGAAATTTCCGTCAAGGATGTTGACCATTTGACGATTCGTGAATGGATGGCGGAACTTCATTCGGATAATGCGAAAAAAACCACAGTGGCGAGAAAACTTGCTTCGCTGCGGACGTTTTTTCAATTTCTCGTGCGTGAAGGTGTGCTGGAATTGAATCCGGCAAAACTGGTAGCTACACCGCGAATCGAACGCAAACTTCCCGTTCATCTTTCGATGGAAGACGCGATTCGGTTTATTGAAACACCCGATTTGGAAACTGATTTAGGCAGACGTGATCGGGCGATTCTAGAGTTCATATACGCGACGGGAATGCGTGTTTCGGAGTTGACGAAACTAAATTTGAAGGACATTGATTATAAAGAAAAACTCGTCCGTGTAACAGGCAAACGCAAAAAACAACGCATTTTGCCGTTCGGCGAACCGGCGTTGCAGTCGCTGATGTATTACCTCAACGAAGCCCGTGCCGATTTTCTGAACAATTGTCCGCCGATCGAACGCGATGAACAAGCTGTTTTTTTGAACTATCAGGGAACACGAATCAGGACTCGAAGCGTCGGGCGGATGGTTGATAAATACATCAAACTCTGCTCTGACATTCCCGATATTTCGCCGCACTCGCTCCGCCATTCCTTCGCCACGCATCTGCTTGATTCCGGTGCGGATTTGCGTGATATACAGGAACTGCTCGGACACGCCAGACTTTCAACAACACAAATTTACACACAAGTTTCGATGGAAAAACTGATCGAAGTTTATGACAACGCACATCCGAAAGCATAACCGTCGGAACGCATACAACCCGCGTGCATTCAGACATTTCCGTTCAAATACGCGACAACTATCAGCGGAGTAATTGCTTCTAAAATAACAACACAAGTTTGAATTAGCACTTTCAAATCAACATCGTTTATAATCTTGGCAAGTTCTACAATTCACTAAAATTAAATAAAAAATTATGAGAAAAACCATTTGGCTATTAGTTGTTACCTTAGCGTTTTCGTCGCTGGCATTTTCGCAGGAGAAATTATCTTTATCAATTGATGATATTTATCATCCGCAGAAAAAAGTTGCGTTCAGCGGTTTTCCGACATACGGTTTGCGTTGGTCAAAAGACGGCAAAGGTTTTGTCGAGGCACGACGCGAGAAAAGCGGTATCAAGATCGTTCAAGTAGATTCCGCATCGGGCGAGGAAATCGTTATTTATGATGGATTGGCAGTTGCAACGGCTCTGACGAAAATCGAAGAAACACCGGAAGAAGCGGCGAAGATTGCGATGCGAATTGTTAATCAAAGTGAAGATAATCAAAACTTTTTGCTTTCGTCGGACGCGGATTTGTATGTTTATAATGTGCCGACAAAAACGGCGAAGCGTGTAACGAACGATCAGATTACCGAACTCGAAGCGGGTTTTTCACCGGACGCGAAGAAGGTTAGTTATGTTCGCGGGAACAATCTGTATGCGGTTGATATTGCCACGGGCGTAGAAACGCAATTTACGCGGGACGGCGATAAAAACACTCTAAATGGTTATTTAGCTTGGGTTTACGAAGAAGAACTTTATGGTCGCGGACAGAATCGCGGTTACTGGTGGTCACCGGATTCGATGAAAATTGCGTTTTTGCGAACGGATGATTCGACCGTTCCGAAGTTCGTTCTGGCGGACGATACGGAAACGAATCAGGAAATCGAAGACACGAATTATCCGCAAGCGGGCGATCCGAATCCTTATGTAACGCTTAATGTTGCGAGTTTAGGCGACGGCAAGGTTACAAAGGTTGATACATCGAAATATAAGGAAGCGGATTTTCTTGTTTCCCGCGTTGATTGGTCGCCGGATTCGACGAAAGTTGTTTATCAAGGACAAAATCGCGTGCAGACTTATCTGGATTTGAACGCTTATGATCTTACCAGCAAAACGACGAATACGCTTTTCAAGGAAACCTCGAAGGCGTGGGTTGAAGCGATTGATAATCCGCACTGGTTGAAAGACGGCTCATTTATCTGGGAAAGCAAATCAAGCGGCTGGCAACACCTTTATCATTACGGCAAAGACGGCAAACTCATCAAACAGATTACGAACGGCGATTGGGAAGTGCAGTCTTTTTACGGTGTTGACGAGAAAAACGGCTTTGCCTATTTTTCCGCCACCGAACACAGCCACATTGCTCCGCAGATTTACCGTATCAAACTCGACGGCACGGGTTTGACTCGTCTGACCAAAAAAGAAGGTTCGTATTCAGCGAATTTCAACCCGACATTTACAAATTTTGTCGCCAGTTGGAGCGATATAAACACGCCGCCGCAAACTTCCCTGCACACGGCGGACGGCAAACTCGTTAAAGTTATCAACGAAAATAAAGTCGAACTTTTAAGCAAATATAACTTGAGCAAACCCGAATTTTTGAAGGTTAAAAATCGTGACGGTTTTGAACTCGAAGCGATTATGATCAAACCGCCGAATTTTGACGCAACGAAAAAATATCCGGTAATGTCCTTTGTTTACGGCGGTCCGCACGCTCCGCAAGTCAAAAATGCGTGGGGCGGAAGCAATTATATGTTTCATCAGATGCTTGCCCAGAAAGGTTATATTATCTGGATTCTCGATCCGCGTTCGGCAAGCGGTAAAGGCGAAAAAGAAACCTGGACGGCGTATAAACAACTCGGCAACACGGAGTTTCTCGATTTGGAAGACGGCGTTAAATACTTAAAATCGCAGCCCTTTGTTGACGGCGAAAGAATCGGCATACGCGGTTGGAGTTACGGCGGATTTATGACGGCTTATGCCTTGACGCACGGCAAATCGTTCAAGGTCGGAATTGCCGGCGGGACGGTTTCCGATTGGGCTTTATACGATTCGATCTACACCGAAAGATATATGCTCACGCCGGAAGAAAATCCGAACGGTTACGCCAAAACTTCGATTCTTGACGATGCGGCGAACCTCCACGGCAAACTGCTTTTGATTCACGGAGCGATGGATAATAACGTCCATATGCAGAATACGACGAAATTCATCTACGAACTGCAAAAAGCCGGCAAACAATTTGATTTAATGATCTACCCGACGCAACGCCACGGCGTTTCAAATCCCGATCAGGTTTATCATCTATATACGATGATGGGCGATTATATTTTGAAGAATTTGTAGATTCCATAGGACTGCGGGCATCCCTGCCCGCACGAATTTTCTTCAAAAGATAGTGTAAAAACTTACAGAACTTGCGGGCAGAGATGCCCGCTGTCCAAAAAACTATCTGTCTGAAGACGAAATTTTTACGCCGCCGTTTTTTGTAATGACGCGGATTTTCGCACCGCCGCCGTTCAAACTTGCATTGACTTTTTTCTGATTCTGCCAGCGTTTTGTTTCATTTTTCGGAAGTTCGAGTTCGGCGAAATCGCTTTTGAATCCGCCGTTGATCGTTCCCGCTTCAATATCGGCGGCAAAATTTGTCGGTAAAACCAGACTCACGCCGCCGTTTCTCGTTTCGACATCCAAGCCGTTTCCGCGAAAACTTCCGCCCGACAATCTAACCGTCACGCCGCCGTTTTTCGTCGTTCCTTTAACATCGCCCGCCACGTCTTTCAAGCTCACGCCGCCGTTATTAGTTTCAAAATCGAGTTTTCCGTCAACCGAACTGATCGAAATTCCGCCGTTGTGTGCGTTGAGTTTCAAGTCCGTCCGAAAAGGAACATAAATCTGATAGGAAGCCGAAACTTTGTCCTGAGCCGCGTCATTGACGACGCGAATTGTTCCGGCGGTTTCGATTCGCGTGTTGTTGACTTTAGAAAGTGCGTCCGCTTCGGATTCGCCCCACGCACGTATGCAGGCACGAATTAAAATATCGCTGCGATTTTCGCCGATAACTTCGATGCCGCCGTTTTTTTGTCCGTCAACTTCCAAAAACGCCGCTGCCGGAATCGTGATTTCCCGCGTCTCTTTCTCCGAAATGCTTTTTGCTCCGTTTGAATTGTAGTTTTCATAACTCTGACAAAATTCGTATTTGTCGCCCGCCAAAGCATTTGAAGCCGAAAGGCTGACCGCCATAAACAGAATCGCGTAATAGATATATGATGTTTTCATAACTTTTAAGAACTCCTTTGAACTGAAATTTGTTTTGTAGAATTTGGTTTCTAATGTTAAAACACCTGCGTCAGGAAATTCGTGACAAAAAATTTGATTTTATTTATAAATTTCGGTCAAAGCAACCGAATAAAATTCCCGACGCATCTTAGCTGATAAGTTTTGGAAAACACTTTAAAAATCAAAAGAACTGACGTTAAATGCTGTGTATTTTCAGTTTACCGTTCCGCCCGAAGTGTGTTTTCGATGCAAAGTTTATCCGGTTAGAATTTATCGAGATATGAAAAATATAATTTCTCTGGTCATCATTTTATTTGCTTTCAGCTACGCTTTTTCGCAGGAAAACTTAGTTGTTGATGAATCGCAAACGCAGATGTTTTTTCGCAACGACCAATTGCAGACACTGCTTTCGGTGGAGAATAATTTACGGAAAACGGATGCCGAAATACGTCTGGAAATTCTCGGAAGCAACGACACGCTTTTGGCGGAACTTGAAGCAAACAAAAGACTTGATCGCGGCAGAAATGTATTTTCTTCTGCAATTCCATATAATCCGGCAAATACTTCGAGGGATTTTATGTGGCTTCGTCTGCGATATACGATTGCGAGTGCGAACGGCAGTAAAACCGGTATTATTTCGCTTTCACAAATTATGCCTGAGCTTTTTCAGATACGGGCATCTTCATCGCAGAATATTTACGCCGGGATGAATTTTGTCGTCCGCGTCAAAACTTTTCATCCGATCACTTCAAATAAGATTTCCGGTGTCAAACTCGATGCAAAATTGCGAATCGAAGTTGAAAACAAAGATGATGATGAACTGGAAATTCAGGCAAAAGGCGAAACGGACGAAAACGGTTTGGCGACGTTGGAATTTCGGATTCCACCCGATGCGAAGTTTGACGGCAAAAGTTATTACAATGGAAATATCACGATTCAAGGTGATAAAAATGGCTTAAAAAGTGAAGCATCCGACAGCTTGAATTCACTCGGAGAGCCAACTTATGTTTATTTGAATACGGACAAACCGCTGTATCAACCGGACCAGAAAATTTTTATTCGCGGCTTGGCACTCGAAAATAAATTTGCCGACGATTCGCGGCAAGCTGTTGCGGACAAAGAACTTGAGTTTAAGATCAGCGATGAAGAAGAGACGGTTTTATATCGTCAAAAAGTGAAAACATCGAAGTTCGGCGTGGCTTCAATCGAATGGCAAATTCCCGATAATGCTAAACTCGGCAGATACTCAATCGAAGTCGGCGAAGCTGGCGGAAACGGTTTGGGAATGATTCGTTTCAAAGTTTCGCGTTACGAATTGCCGAATTTTATCGTTAAACCGAAACCCGACAAAGATTTTTATCTGCCCGCCGACAAGGAAGCCGAAATTACGGTTGATGCGGTGTATTTATTCGGTAAGGACGTTGCCGCCGGAAAGGTCAAAATCGTCCGTGAAAGCGAACGAAGCTGGAACTATGAAGAGCAGAAATGGGACGTAACCGAAGAAGAAGTTTTTGAAGGCGAAACGGATAAGGACGGCAAATTCAAACAAAAAATTGACTTGAGCAAAACTCACGCGGAATTTGACGACGATGATGATGATGATACTCCCAAGTTCAAAGACCTCGATTATTCGGCATATTTTACCGATGCTTCGACCAACATTACCGAACAAAGGCGGTTCGACATCAGAGTTTCAAAAGAGCCGATTCATATCTATTTAATCGGTTTGAAAAACGACGATTACAATTCAAAAATCCCTCTGGAATTTTATGTGGCGACATCTTCCGCCGACGGTAAACCGCTGGCGACCGAAGTTCAAATCGAAGGCAGATATAAATATGACGACGATGAAAGATTCAAAATTCTCGATGCGGTCAAAACGAATAATTTCGGTGCGGCAAAGATCAAATTTACTCCGCCGAAGTGTGAAGAAAATAAGTGCGACGATGAAGATCTGGAGTTGAAAATTACCGCCCGCAGTTCGGGAAATATGGTCGGAACTCTAATCAATGACAAGGTAGATATTGACGATAAAGAGAAACAAATCAAAATCAGCACGAACAAAACCATCTACAAAAAAGGCGATTCGATCAGCGTCGAGATTTTGACGAGTGAAAAGCGGACGACGGTTTTTGTTGATGTGCTGCGGAATCTTTCGAGTCTTTCCTCGCACAAAGTCGCAATAAAAAACGGACGCGGAAAACTAAAAATTCCATACCGCGAAGATTTTACGAGCGATCTGAAAGTAGCGGCATATTTTGACGATGACGGCGATGCGGTTACGGACGCGAAAGGTTTGATTTTCCCGACACCGCAAAATCTGCATCTGAAAGTCGCAAGCAGTAAAGAAACATTCAAACCGGCGGAAGAAGCAACGCTCGATTTTGCCGTAACTTCGCCCGATAAAACCTTCGGCGAAAACGCACTCGGCGTATTTATTTTGGACAAAGCGGTCGAGGAAAGAGCTTTGACCGACAGCAATTTCGGCGGCGGTTTTAATACGTTCGGCGGGTTTCAGAATTTGCTCGGCAATGATAGAAGTTTCGGCGGTTTGACGCAAAACGACCTCGAAGAACTCGATTTATCAAAGCCGATTTCAAAGGATGTCGAACTCGCCGCCGAAGTTATGCTTGAAGATTCCTACGCCGAACCGAATTATTTCAGAAGTAACAGCAACGCAAATCTGCGTTATGTTTTTGCCGCAAAAATTAACCGTGAATTTGAACCAATCGGCAAAATTCTGGCGGAAACTTACAAGAAAGATTTTGAACATCCACTCGATGAACAATCTTTTAAGAATGTTATTGCTCGCAACGGAATTGATTTTGACGCACTGCGTGATCCGTGGGGCAGCAAATATCAAGTGTCGGTGAAGATCGAAAAAAACAGCGACATTTTGTATGTGTGGTCGGACGGAGCGAATAAAAGAAATGAACGGGAAAATTCATCGGGCAACAACGGCGATGATTTCGTCGTTTTTCAGGCAAGTTTTAATTACTTTACGCCGATTGGTTTAAAAATTGATAAGGCAGTTGCCGATTATTACGAGAAAACGGGCAAATTTGTCCGTGATTTGCAAACTTTGCGGAAAGTTCTAACTGACGGCGATTTTAATTTCGACAACTTAAACGACCGTTGGGGCGAACCGTATCACATAAAATTCGGTGTCGAAGACAGAAATTATACGATCTCATTTGAAAGCGGCGGAAGCGATAAAATATTTAATAACAGTTACAGCACGGATTTTACGGCGTGGACAAATAAGACGGATTATTTTGCTAAAAGCGAACAGAGAATTCAGGCGATTCTGAGCAATTCGGCGAGAACGAACGGCGAATTCCCGAAAACGGAAACCGCATTCAGGGAAGTTTTGCGAAACGGCGGAATTATTTTCGACAATCTGCGGGATGGCTGGAACAGACCGTTTTATATCGAATCGGAAGTTATTAAACGCTTTACCGACAGCGTAAAGGTCGAAAGCATTATTGCAAAACAAGGCGAAAAACCGAAGCAGCGATACGTCATCACGCCCGTTACGCAGGAAGTTATCGTTTTCCAAATTCGCAGTTACGGAAAAGATGGCAAAATGTCCGAATCGGAACGGCAAAACCCAAATATCGCAAATTTTTCGGGCGTTATATCCGAACAGTCAAAGAACGATGCGAAACCGAAAATAATCGAACCGACGGCGATTTTGCTCAACGGTGAATCTGCAATTATCGGAACGATCAATGACGCGACCGGAGCAGTTATTCCGTCTGCCGATATTGTTTTGCAAAACAAAATTACGAAAGCCGAATACAAAGGAAAAACTAACGACGAGGGAACTTTTCTGATCGAAAAAATTCCGGCGGGACTCTATGATCTGCGTGTTTTTGCGAGTGGTTTTCAAACGACAATCGTGCAGGATATTCAAATTTCAAACGAGTCCATTGCCCGAATAAATATTTCCTTAGATGTCGGTAATGTCTCGTCCATAGTTGAAGTTACGGCAAACGTCAATAGTGTAATTGATCCAACTGACTCAAAAATTCAAACAAATATTACCCAAAGCACGGTGGAATCATTACCGAAAGGAACTAATTTCACGAGTTTGCTGACAGTTGGTGCGGCTGTCCGCAACGAACCGCTTTCCGGCGGTTTTCAGATTGACGGTGCTAGTGGTTCGGAAAATACTTTTATTATTGACGGACAGGAAGTTACAAACTTTCGAACGGGAACATTGAATCTTGTCAATGAAATCGGGCAAGCAGAAAGTTCAAAAACAAAACAGCAAAAAGAAACGCCGCGTTTGCGGAATTATTTTCCCGAAACTCTGTTGTGGAATCCTGAAGTTATTACGGATGCAAGCGGAAAAGCGACGGTTAAATTTAAACTTGCCGATAATATTACGACTTGGAAAATTTATGCAATTGCGTCGAATCTCGAAGGTAAAATTGGTGTTGCGGAAAAAGAGATTAAGGCGTTTCAACCGTTTTTCGTTGACCTGCTGCCGCCGCGGATTTTGACGCAGTATGATGAGATTCATCTGCCGGTGCAGGTGAGAAATTATACGGAAAGCACGCAAAAGGTCGGGGTTGAAATGGCGAAGGCGGATTGGTTTTCGTTTCTCGACGCGAGCAAAAAAGATTTGGAAGTTTCGCAGAATTCATCGGGCAATGCGGTTTTCGGATTTCGGGCGGAAACTATGACTGACGAGGGTTTTCAGAAGGTTACGGCAATCGCCGAAAGCGATTCCGATGCCATCGAAAAACCCGTAACAGTCAAACCCGACGGCAAGGAAGTAATTCACACGGAGAGCGAAATTTTTACGAACTCAATCGCCTTCGATGTCAATTTTCCGACGAACACTCTGCCGAATACGAATGCGGCGGAAGTCAAAATTTATCCGAACTTATTTGCTCACATCACCGAATCGGTCGAAGGTTTGCTCAAGCGTCCATACGGTTGCGGCGAACAGACAATTTCTTCGACGTATCCGAATTTGATGATTTTGAAACTGACGAAAAAAGACAATGCTCTGCGTCCGTTTGCTCTTAAATATCTGCAAAAAGGTTACGAAAGACTGCTCGGTTATCAGGTTTCAAACGATGGATTTTCGTATTGGGGCGGAAGCGATGAAGCAAATCTGGCGTTGACGGCTTATGCCTTGCGGTTTTTGAGCGACGCCGACGAATTCATCGAAGTTGATGAAGATGTCATTGAGAGAACGCGGAATTATTTGATCTCTCAGCAGAAAGAAAACGGCTCTTGGACACAATTTTATTACGGCGAAGCGAAAGTCGAGGACACACGCCGCACGAAACAAGTCTCTACCTACATCGCCCGCAGTCTGGCAAAAACCGAACGCGGGAAAAAAGAGAAATCCGAAGATGTGCAAACCGCATTGAATAAAGCGTTTGAATATCTGGAAGATCGTAACGCGGAAATTGATGAGCCGTATGCTCTGGCAAATTTCGGTCTGGCGTTGCTTGATTCGGGCGAGCTGGCGAAAGCTGATAAAATTGCCGCCAAACTTGAATCAATGGCGATTGCCGAAGGCACGGGCGTTTATTGGAATCTGGAAACGAACACGCCTTTTTACGGTTGGGGAACGGCGGGAAGATTGGAAACGACGGCGTTGGTCGTGCAGTTGCTGACAAAAATTCAAGCGGCAAAAACCGAAGTGCGAAGACCGCAAACGAATGAATTGCAAACAAAAGGATTGCTGTTTTTAATCAAAAACAAAGACCGTTACGGCGTTTGGTATTCGACGCAAACGACAATTAATGTTCTCGATGCGTTCGCCGGTTTGATAAATAAAAGTGATGAAAATTCGTCGGGCGAGAGAATTGCGGAAATTTTTGTCAACGGTCAAAAGGTGAAAAACCTCGAACTTCCGGCGGCGGATGAACTCGGTTTTCCGTTGATTCTACGTCTGAATTCGATGGTTCTTAATGCAAGAAATAATCGCATTGAGATAAAAACGAACGCGAATTCAAACGCTCTGATGGCACAGACCGTGCAGACGCATTATATTTCGTGGAGTGATTGGACGGCGGAAAATAAGGACATCAACGAATCGCGGCAGATAAAACTCGAATATAAATGCGACAAACAAAACGCAAAACCGACCGAAGAAATAACCTGCGGAGTCAACGCCGAGCGAGTCGGATTTAAGGGTTACGGAATGCTTCTGGCGGAAATCGGCATTCCGCCGGGTGCGGACGTTGACCGGGCATCTTTGGAAAAAGCCAAAAATGAAGATTGGAGTTTTTCGCGTTACGATGTTTTGCCCGACAGAATTATCGTCTATATGTGGTCGAGAGCGGGCGGTACGAACTTCAAGTTCAAATTCAAACCGCGATACGGCATCAACGCTCAAACACCGGCTTCGACCGTTTATGATTACTACAACGTTGAAGCAAAAGCAACAATTGCTCCGATGCGGTTCAGAGTCGAATAGATTTTTATTTGCCGCAGAGAACACAGAGTTGATGCAGAGAATTTAATTACAAACAAGAAATTTTCCGCGGATAAACACGGATGAATACAGAGAATCCAAAGCAAAATTGGTATGAAAATCTCTTTAAACTTTGTAAACTCTGTGCAGTTCTGTGGTGAAATTAGACACACTCGAAAATCACTTGAGCGGTCGCGTGTTCGGTCGTGTGCGAGATTGATAAGTGAACGCGGTTTGCACCTAAATCATCGAGTAATTTTTTCGCTTCGCCGCTGATGTTAAAACTCGGAACGCCCAGATTATCATTGATAATTTCGATGTCGTGCCAGGTGATTTTGCCACGCCAGCCGGTTTTCAAGGCTTTTAGAAACGCTTCTTTTGCGGCAAAGCGTCCGGCGTATGACTGAGCCGCCGCCGCACCTTTTTTGTCGCAGTAGATTCGCTCATTTTGCGTAAAAACACGCTCGACGAAACGCGGCGTTCTTTCGATAGTTTCGCGGATGCGGTAAACTTCAATTATGTCTATACCTGTTGATAAAATCATAAAAAGTTCGGAGTTCACGGTTCAGAGTTCGAAATCTGAAAACCGAATGTTATCAGAAAACGGTTTTCTTTGGCGAGAGAAGAATGGCGTTCGGGTTTTGGTTTGTGAGGCGTTGGAAGAAAACGGATTTGCAAACGGCTTTTCGACGCGGCTTGGCGGAGTTTCGGCATTGCCGGAAAATGCTTTGAATTTAGCCGGATTCGGTGAGGATTCGGATGAAAATATTGCCGAAAATCGCAAGCGGTTTTTGGATGTTTTCGATAATGATTTTAGGCTGACAACCGTCTGGCAGGTTCACGGCGACGGTGTAAAAAAAGTTGCGGATGCGGCGAGTGCGGAAAATACTGATGCGAAATTCGACGGTTTGATTTCGGATTTGCCGAATTTGCTGCTTGGTGTCAAAACGGCGGATTGTGTGCCGATTTTGCTTGGCGACAAAAAAACGAAAGCATTTGCGGCGGTTCACGCAGGTTGGCGGGGAACGGTCGAATCAATTGTCGTAAAAGCGTTCGAGAAGTTGAAAAATGAATACGGAACACAGGCTGAAGATTTGATTTGTGCCATCGGTCCGGCGGCGGGTTGCGAAAGTTATGAAGTCGGTCAGGATGTGATTGATGCTTTTTTCGCAAAGTTTTCCACAGGTGGAAAACTTTTCACCGAAACCCGTAAAGGACACGCACTGATAGACTTACATCTTGCGAACAAAGATCAATTGCTAAGTGTCGGTGTGCCGCCGGAAAACATTTTCACAGCACCTTTCTGCACGATGGAACGTAATGATTTATTTTTTTCGTATCGTGTTGAAAATAAAAAGTTCGGCAAAACCGGACGGTTAATGGCGGTTATCGGAAAAATGTAACGCCAAAATCCCGCCGGTGTTATATCTGTTGAAAAAACTTTGACCTTTGATGCGTTTCCCTCTAAAATTTATTTTCCTGCAAAAACATTTCCCAAGGAGTTTTTTTTGATGAAGCTACGTTTTATAAATCTCACTATTTTGTTGATTTTATTGTCTTTCGTATCGGTTTCTGCAAAGGATTCGGCGGCGGCGGACGATGAGTGGATCAGCGTTCGTTCTAAAAACTTTTATCTGATCGGCAATGCGAAGGATAAAGACATTCGCAAAGTGGCGACGAAACTTGAGCAGTTTCGTGAAACTTTCCGTTTGCTTTTTCCGAAAGTGAAGTTCGATCAGAGCATCGCAACGAACGTCGTCGTTTTCAAAAACGAAAAATCATATAAACCGTTTTTGCCGAAACGTGAGAATGGAAAAGCCGACACCGGAATCGCCGGATATTTTCAGCCGGGCGAAGATGTTAATTACATCACGCTTTCGACCGGCGGCGATATAAACGAAACATACGGCACGATCTTTCACGAATACGTTCATTTTCTGCTCAATGCGAATTTCGGGCGTTCGGTTATTCCGCCTTGGTTTAATGAGGGTTTGGCGGAATATTATCAGACATTCACGATTGAAGACGATCAAAAAGTTTTTCTCGGCAACTTGCAGGAAAATCATCTCTATTTCCTCAATAAAAGCGAATTGATTCCGCTGAACACGTTTTTTTCAATAGATAATTACTCGCTTCACCGCAACGGCGACCATTCACGCAGTATTTTTTATGCACAGGCGTGGGCGTTAATGCATTACCTGATTCAGAGCAAACAGGGCGACAATATGAATAAATTTTTGAACTTCGTGATGAACGATGTCGAACCTGAAAAAGCGTTCAAACAGGCGTTCGGTTCAGATTATTCGACGATGGAAAATGCTCTCAAAAAATATGTTAAACAGAGAACTTATCAGATCTCGGTGGCGACACTTCAAAATAAACTGTTGTTCGATACGGAAATGACCACAACACCGCTGACGGAAGCTGATGCCAACGCATATTTAGGTGATTTGCTGTATCATATGCACGAATACGACGATGCCGAGATATATCTGCAAAAATCGCTCGCGGCGGATGCTGAAAATAGTCTTGCCAACACCGCTTTCGGACTCGTTAGAATGCGGCAGAAAAAATTCGACGAAGCCAAAAAATATCTGCAGAAAGCGATTGCCGCCAATCGTCAAAACCATTTTGCACATTATAATTATGCGTATGTTCTCAGCCGCGAAAGCCTCGATGAATCCGGCAGAGTAACGGGTTATCCGGCGGAAACGGCGGAAATTATGCGGAAATCACTTCTGGAAGCAATTCGTCTGAATCCTGACTTTGCGGAAAGCTATCAATTATTTGCATTTATCAATCTGATCAACAACGAGAAACTGGACGAATCGGTTAATGTTCTTCAAAAAGCACTCGTTATTCATCCCGGCAATACCGAATATAGTTTGCTTCTGGCACAGATTTATCTACGACAGGAAAAATTTGATGAAGCGGAGAAACTTGCCGCTAAAATTTCCAGAACTGCGGTGGAAGAAAATGAGCGTTCGCAGGCACAAAGCGTTTTGAACGGTGCTAAGATGATGCGGGAAAATCAAGCGAATATCGCACAAATCAAGAGCGGCGGCGGACAACGAATTGGGTTTTACGAAGATGAAAATGTCCGCAAGAAAAGTTCTCTGACGGCGAATGAGATCGGGAAAATAAAGTTAAACAATCAAATTATAAATTTGAACAGACAAATTTTTCCGCCGCTTGAAGATGAGAAAATCGTTGTCGGGAATACGCAGAGGATCGAGTGTATCAACGGCGGAATTAAATACACGGTAAAAACCGCTGACGGAATTTTGCTGCTCAGAAGCAAGGATTTTCAAAGTTTGCAACTGCTGTCTTTATCGCCGGAATCCGAAACCGTTCTGGTCGGCTGCGATGCTCAGATGCAAGCGTTCAAGACTGTTTACACATACAAAATCGCAACTGATGCAAAGATGAAAACAGTTGGAAATATCGTCAGAATGGCGTTCGTTCCCGATGCTTTTCAACTGAAATCCGCCGCAGAATTAGCCGATTCACAGGAGATTATGATTATTGATGACGCGGAACTTCAAAATTTGCAGACGCAAAGTTTGAAAAATTCCCTGAGAAAACCGGCGGCGGATGAAAAACGCAGTTTTGGAATTGCCAAAGCAATCGAATGTTTTAAGAACGATACGATTTTCCGCGTTGAGATCGGCGGCAAAGAATTGAAACTCAAAACGAATTCACCCGAAAAACTCGATATTAGAATGTTCACGCCCGATATGGTTGGAACGCAATTCGGATGCGGCGTGAAAATTCCGCCGGTTGATGTCGTCATTACCTATCGCCCGATTGATTCTGGCAAATATCAGGGCGAAATAATTGCGTTGGAATTCGTGCCGAACAAATTTGATTTATAGAAGGAAGTTTTAAAATTCAAAAAAGCGTGGTATTTTCTACTCTAAAATACCACGCTTTCTTAATTTGTCCGGCTGAATACTAAAGTTTTGCCGTGATCCAAACTGATTTCGTTTTTGGCGAATAGCAAACTTCATCGGTGCAAGCCTGATAGCGAATCGTTGCTTTGACGCGAACCGTGTTCCCTTTATAATTTTTCGGCACGGTTACTTTGAACCCGAAAACCGCCCGTCCTTCATAGACGCTGATCGGCTCATCGGAAAATGAAAATTTACGCGATTTTCCCGACGGATAGCTGACACCGAACGCCTTCACGCCCGAACCTTCAACGCTGATTCGCGTCGGAATCGCGTATTCGCTCAATGGACGATATGAATTTACGTGAATTCCGCCCGGAATGTTCAAAACAACGAAACCGCGTGCCGTCCGACCTTTGCCCGCTTTGCTGATCGAACCACTGACACTTTGTGCATTCGCTTCGCCGACAAATAAAACTCCGATTGCTAAAAATAATGTGATAAAAAGATATTTTTTCATAACTGTTCTTATAATATTTAATTTAGTTGATTTTATTCCTGACATCTTTAAAGATGCTTTTTTGGCGGGAATAGTTTGAAAACTTTTATCGTAAATTCAAATTCCATATTTATTTAACCTCAAAACTTTCCAACATCTCGTAAGCTCTTTCCGTATATTCTTCGCCGAACGGCTCAAGAATCGTTGTTTTTAGTTCATAAGTTTTTGCTTGATTTTTGCTCTGCACGATTTTCCGCAGGATTTTGTAATCAATCTCGTTTTCCGTTTTTTCGGTGAGAATTATTGAGCCTTTCTGATTGTTTTGAGTATCTTCAAAATTCTTTTGCGATATAATTTTCTCGTCTTTGCCGTTTTTTATATCTTTAATTAACTTCTGAAAATTCAAACCATCCGAGATTCGCAGACGAACTCTCGCCTGCCATATATTTCGCGTTGATCTTTCACCGTAAAATTTTGAATAAGCCTCGAATGGAAAATCGGGTTTATCCCGCAACGGATGCAGAAAACCGCTCGCTTTTTCGATTCTGAAACCATCTCTTTCGACAACTTCAAATTCAAAAGCATTCGCCGCCGCCCGTTTGATTTTAGTTGAAACAATGACCATTATTGCGACGATAATGAGTCCGAGTAATACAATATATGCCATAAATCCTTAAACTTTTCCGCTTTCCATCGCCGCTAATTGTCCGCACGCGGCGTAAATATCTCTGCCCCGCGGCGTTCTGATATAGGCGGAAATTCCCTGTTCTTCTAAGATTTTTTTGAAGTTTTGCACTCGTTCAAAGTCCGGCGGTTCATATTCGAGCGGTTCGGCGGAATTGTGTGCAATCAGATTTATTTTAACGCGGGTTAAATCGTATTTTTTCAACAACTTCGATAATTCAAAAGCCTGTCTGTCTGAATCATTAACACCGCCGAGCAAAACATATTCAAACGTGAATCTTTCACCACGTCGCAAAGATTTTTGAAATGCTTTGGCAGCTTTCAAGAGTTCTTCGATGTCCCATTTTTTGTTGATCGGCATCAGTTTATTACGCAGTTCGTCATTCGGTGCGGACAATGAAATCGCTAAGTGCGGTCGCTTTTCGAGTTTGGCGAATTCGTAAATTTTCGGCACGATTCCCGCCGTCGAAACCGTGATGCGGTTCGGGACGATAAAAAGTCCGTCTTCTTCCGCCATAATTTTGACGGCTTTGATCAAATTTTCAAAATTTAAAAACGGTTCACCGGCTCCCATCGCTACTAAATTAGTTCCGTGCGGAGTTTCGCGTCCCATTCCGTAAACGTCGTTTAAGACAATAATTACTTGCTCGATAATTTCTCCGGCGGTCAAATTTCGCAGTAATCCGAGTTTTGCCGTCAAACAAAAATCGCATTTGAGCGGACAACCCGACTGCGACGAAAAACAGATCGTGTCGCGTTTTTCCGTCGGAATATAAACCGCCTCGACCGGAAAATTATCGTGCGTTTTCATTAAAAAACGCCGCGTCCCGTCGGTCGAAACATAACGTGCTTCGACTTTTAAGGTTGTCGCCGTCGCTGTTTCGCTCAATCTCTCACGAAAATTTTTCGGTAAAGATGTAATCCCTTCAAAATTCTCCAAACGTCGTTCGTGCAAGCCTTTGAAAATCTGCGACGCACGATACTTCGGCTCGCCGATTTCCGCTACGAAATCACCGAGTTCACTTTTGGTAAGTCCGGTTAAATGAATCTTTTCGCTCATCTGATTTATATTTTAACTTACTTATCTGAAACAAGAGAATCGGGTTAACGAATAGAAATTCCGCAGGGATTTTGCGGAAAGTGCGGCACAAATTGAGAAGCCGGACCAACGAAATGCTCGAAAGTAGGTAGCCGATAAAATTTTTCTTTTGCTTATTGTTCCCCGCCAAAATTTGGCGGCGGCGGCGGCGGCGTGACGTACTGATTGGTTGCAGGCTCTCTGCCGAGATACCACAGAACCGCAAAACCTCCGATGAGTCCGCCGATAATCGCGGCGATATTTATCAACATTGCATAATTTTCGATCAGTGAATCCGACCAACCGAATGCTTCGATACCGAAGCCCAAGAATATTCCAATTGCCAGACCGATCAGAAGCTGCGTTCCGATAAAAACCGCAAGTGCAATCAATGCCCAGGCAATTCCGTTTCGCCCCGCTGCTTCGGCTTTTTTATATCCGTAATACGCAAACAATAGTGCAAGAATCATAATTTTATCCTCATTCTATAAGTATCTGACAAATTTATTATTTTCATCAACCAGAACCAGTTTGGTCGGCGGTGATTCGTCGGCAAGTTCAAAGCCTATTATGATAACTTCTTCGCCTTTTTTGACGAGATGTGCCGCTGCCCCGTTCATACAGATCACACCCGAATTGCGTTCGCCGTAAATGACATAAGTTTCCAACCGCGAACCGCTGGTGTTACTGACAATCAGAACCTTTTCGCCCTCCGCAAATCCGACCTTTTCACACAATTCAACGTCAATCGTGATGCTTCCGACGTAGTTTAAATCAGCTTGCGTAACCGTCGCTTTATGTATTTTTCCGTGTAAAAACCAACGCATAATTTGAGTGTGATAATTGTAGTTGAAAAAGACGAATAATAAAAGGCTTTAATTTATTTGTTTTATCTGCTATATTTTGCCGTAATCAATTCAATAAATTCAAATACAAAAAGAGGGAAATAATTTTATGGCAACTGCTGAAAACGATTCAAGCAAATACGATAAGAGTTTTTTCGGACACCCCGCAGGTTTGTCCACATTGTTCTTTACCGAAATGTGGGAACGCTTCAGTTATTACGGAATGCGTGCCTTGCTCGTGCTTTATATGGTCGCTGCCGTTGACAAAGGCGGATTAGGTTTTGAAACTGCCGACGCAACTTCGATCTACGGGCTTTATACGGCATCAGTTTACTTTCTGCCGTTGATCGGCGGTTGGTTGGCAGATAGGTATATAGGTGCAAAACGGGCAACATTTATCGGCGGGATAATTATCGCTTCGGGTCACTTCGTATTGGCAGTTCCGGCTATTTGGGCTTTTTATACGGGACTGTTTTTAGTTGCGGTCGGAACGGGTTTCCTAAAATCCAACATTAGTGCAATGGTCGGCGATCTTTATACCGCTGACGATGAAAGACGCGATGGCGGATTCTCGATATTTTATATGGGGATCAACCTCGGAGCATTCATCGCACCGATTGCTACCGGATATTTGGCGGGGATCAACTGGCATTATGGATTTGCAATTGCCGGTGTCGGAATGGTAATCGGACTAATTCAATATGTTGTCGGTAAAAATAAACTTGCCGGTGTCGGCGAACCGCCTACGGCAAGCGAGATTGCTTCTGACAATACTGAAATTTCTACGGTTTATCTGGCTCAAGTCGGAGCAACGGTTATTTTCGGACTCGCAGTTTTAATCTATTTCTATTTAACCAACGGAATTGACTTTACGCTCAAAATAGCACTGATTCCGGTCTTGATCGTCGGTGGTTTGTTGGTTGTGGTTTTTACGGGAATGTTGGATAAATTGACGGCGGATGACTGGAAAAGGTTGGGAATTATTATAATCCTATTCTTATTCGCTGCACTTTTCTGGGCGGGTTTTGAACAAGCCGGTTCGAGTTTTAACCTTTTTGCAGATCAATTAACCGATAGAAGTTTTGGCGGTTGGGAAATGCCGACAGCTTGGTTTCAGTCTGTTAATGCCATAATGATCGTTATTATGGCACCGATTTTCGGAATCATTTGGGTTAAAATGGGCAAGAGTCAACCGAATGACGTATTCAAATTCGCAATGGGTTTATTTTTGTTGGCACTCGGTTTCGTTGTAATGGCTTATGCGGCGGGTTTGACCGATGCCGGCAAAGTCAGTCCGATGTGGCTCGTAGCAGTTTATTTTCTACACACTTGCGGTGAACTTTGTTTAAGTCCTGTCGGGCTAAGTTCGATGACAAAACTCGCTCCCGGCAAAATGGTCGGACTGATGCTCGGCGTGTGGTTTTTGGCTTCGTCGCTCGGACTTTTTGCCGCCGGACAAATTGCCGGTGAATTCAAAGCTGATGCGGCTGCACTTTACGGTTTATTCTGGAATGTTGCAATGGTCGTGTTTGTCGGTGCAGCATTGGCTCTCGTGCTTTCATTTGTAGTTGGCGGATTCTTGAAATCCAAACAGAAAACGATGGAAGTTCCAATCGAACCTGCATAAGATTGAACTAAGATAACAGCACGGAAGTCTAAGTTTGTCAGACTTTTGTGCTGTTAGTTTTTTTGCTGAAATTTATCTTCTCACTCGTCGAAATATCTTCGCCTTGCTTTTGAATCGAATGCACCCGCCATTTTTCCAGAGTTTCGGGAAAATCCGAACGAAAATGTCCGCCGCGAGATTCTTCCCGCCATAGTGCCGCTTTTGTAACCATTATCGCCAGCGTGACAAAATTACGCGAAGCATTCGATAAATTCGCTTTTTCAATCTGTTTAAATTCCCGCAAAGCACGGTTTAAAGAATCCGCATCACGCACAATTCCAACCCGTTCCCACATCACACGCTTAACTCTTTTACTAACCGCCGTTGCGATCTGTTCCGATTTTGGATTTTGGATTTTGGACTTTGGACTTTTTTCCAATTCGTAATTCGTAGTTCGTAATTCGTAATTCGCCGTATCTTCCGTCGCCGCCTTCCCTGCTCTCGCTCCAAAAACTAAACCTTCGAGCAAGGAATTCGATGCCAGACGATTCGCTCCGTGAACGCCTGTGCAGGTAACTTCACCCGCCGCATACAAACCTTCAATCGTCGTTCTGCCCCACAAATCCGTGCGAACTCCGCCCATTGTGTAGTGCGACGCAGGCGAAACGGGCAGCAAATCCGTCGCAATATTTAACCCGAAATGCTTACAAGTTTCATAAATTTTCGGGAAGCGTTCCTTCAAAAAGTCTTCGCTCTTTTCGGTAATATCCAAAAAAACTGTGCGTGTTCCGGTCTTACGCATTTCGGAAACTATCGAACGCGAAACAATATCCCGCGGTGCCATTTCCAGACGCTCGTCATAATCGGGCATAAACCGTTTGCCGTGAGCATTTCTAAGAATCGCACCTTCGCCACGCATCGCTTCGGAAAGCAGAAATCTCGGTGCGTTTTCTAAATTAAGTGCCGTCGGATGAAATTGCACGAATTCCATATCGGCAATTTCCGCCCCCGCGAAATATGACATCGCCATTCCGTCTCCCGTTGCGACCAAAGGATTTGTCGAATGCTGATAAAGTTGCCCCGCACCGCCCGTGCATAAAATCACACCTTTCGCAAAAATATCGCGTGGAGCTTTCAAAATCGGATCTAAATATCGAACTCCAACGCATCTTCCATCACGCACGATAAGACTTTCTGTATGCGAAAACGGTAAAAGATTTATAAGTTTTTCCTGCCTCGCACGAGCGACCAATGCACGAACAATTTCCTTTCCCGTCGAATCGCCGTGAGCGTGCAGAATCCGCCGCCGCGAATGTGCCGCTTCTCTCGTAAAAACCAAATTTCCGCCTTCACGATCAAATTCCGTTCCCCATTCGATCAATTGTTTTATGTATTTCGTGCCTTCGGTTACGAGAATTTCAACCGCCTTTTCATCGCACAAACCCGCACCCGCAATCAGCGTGTCATCTTCGTGCAATTCCGCATTATCATCATCCGATAAAACGACTGCGACACCGCCCTGAGCATATTCGGTGTTCGATTCGCTCGTTTTCGATTTTGTCAAAACCGAAACTCTTGCTCCGGTTTTCGCCAATTCGATGCACGCCCGCAGTCCGGCGATTCCGCTACCGATAACTATAAAATCTGTGTCTTGTGCCATTGAACAAATTTTGAACTTTATTTTGATAAATTACAAATTTACTTGACATCTACGAAAAACTTCGTATATCATACGAAAACTTTCGTAGTTTGAATAATTTTAATGGAAACAATGAAAAACAAAAAACCGACAAAATCCGAATTAGAAATACTTTCCGTCCTCTGGGAAAAAGGTGAATCAACCGTGCGTGAAGTTTTTGACGCGATAAATTTGCAGAGAAAATCGAGTTACACAACCGTTTTGAAAATACTGCAAATAATGCACGAGAAGAACTTTGTTGAGCGAAATGAAGAATCGAAGGCTCACGTTTACAAAGCAAAAATCAAACAAAATGAAACGGGAAAACAAATGCTGAATGAAGTGATGAACAAAGTTTTCGGCGGTTCGGCGTTAAAACTCGTCCAGCAGGTTTTGGAAAATGAAGTAACGAGTGCGGAAGAAATGTCGGAGATTCGCAAAATGATCGAACAAGCGGAATCGGAGGCGTTGGAAAAATAATGTTTTTGGAAATTTTACAAAATTCGTCGTTGATCGAAAGTCTGGCGTGGACTCTTTTGCATTCTGTTTGGCAAATTTGCTTTGTTACAATTTTGCTGTTTTCGGCGTTGCGTTTTATTCCAAAAGTTAATGCAAATTTGCGTTATCTGGTTGCGGTTTTTGCATTGAGTTTAGCTTTGATTTTGCCCGTCGGAACATTTTTATCGCAGTTCTCTTTTCAAGCGAGTAACGATCAAATAGTTTCGTCAAAAACTTCTAATCAAATTCAACCGAAACAGTTTGAGAATTCACAAGGATATTTATCGGATGGAAAAGTAATCTCTACGACCAAAGCCACGACAACTGTTGATAATGCAACCACTTGGCAAAGCAGTTTGAACAAGACTTTTAGGACTTATTCGCCAATTTTAGTTGCATTTTGGTTGATCGGAATTCTACTTTTTTCGTTGCGGTTTGCCGGTGGATTTTGGCAGCTTCATTTATACAAAACGCGACAAGTTTCGGAACTGAATCTTGAATGGCAGGTGAAATTTGCGGAGCTTTGCGGGAAATTGAATATCAATCAATGCGTTGATATTTTGCAGTCAAATTTGGTTTTTACGCCAATGGTTATCGGTTGGATAAAACCCGTCATCTTAATTCCCGCAAGCATTATTTTGCAGATGAATCCATCACAGCTTGAAACGATAATTGCACACGAATTGATGCACATAAAACGCTTTGATTATTTTATAAACTTTGCCCAAAGTTTTATCGAAATTCTGTTTTTCTACCATCCGTGCGTGTGGTGGATTTCCACGAAAATCAGACAGGAAAGAGAATGTGCGTGCGACGATGCGGTTTTGCAAACTCTTGAAAATGCACAGTTTACTTATGCCAATGCGTTGGCAAATTTGGAGGTGATTCGCTCAAGTGCGAATCAAAACAAGTTGCAGTTAAATGTTGCGGCAAATGGAGGTAAATTAATGAATCGGATAGAAAGAATCGTAAAAAAAGAAACCAAGAATAAGAACAGATTTCAAAATTCACTCTGGTCGGCGAGCCTTGCATCAATGCTTATCTTGGCATTCTTTGCAACTGTATTTTGGGCTGGCAGTAGTTCAAATGTTAAACAGAAATTGGGTTTGACTTCAATCAACAAAAAAAAAATTGCTGTCGGATTTGTTGCAAACCCGACAAAATACGCATTAATAAGGGATGAAAAAAATTCTAATAAAAACTCTGACGAAATTTCTACGCTTTTAGTTAAAAAATTACAACAGCAGAAAATTCCTGCAACTGTTTTTGTGCAAGGTATTACAGGAGTCAACCCCGATTATATTCAAGAGCTTGAGAGAAATTACAAAAAAGATCCAACAGGTAATGTAGAAACCGATTATTATAATGATTATTATAAAGTTGTTCCGCCGCAAGCATCTTTAGTCAAAATCTGGCGTGATGCGGGTTTTGAAGTCGGCGTAGGCAGTTTGAGTAATTTGAATTATTACGAAACTGATTTTGATGAATATGTTGCTGATGTTGAGAAAAATATTCAAATTGTTAAACCGATTCTAAACGAAACTAATCAACAACTTAGATATTTCACGTATCCGTCATTGAATACCGGAAACAGCATCGAATCAAAAGTTCAGTTTGAGCAATGGTTGATGGAAAAAAATCTGCAATTTGTTCCATTTACATTTTCAAACTCGGATTCACTACACTCAACTCTTTACGCTATGGCTGATAGATTTGACGACTCTGAGAAAGTCAAGGAAAAAGTTAAAGAGGAATTTCTTGACTATGTGGAGAAATTGATAACACATTATGAAAATTATTCAAAAGAATTGTTCGGAAGAGAAATACCGCAAACGCTTGTTTTGGAATCGAGCCAACTAACAATTGACTCGGCGGATGAATTGTTCGCAATGTTCAGAAAACACGGCTACGAATTTGTTCCGATGGAAGAGGCTTTAAGCGACGACGCATATAGTCATCCGGAGACATTTACTTCGCACGAAGGCGTTTCGTGGTTTGAAAGATGGGCATCTACGCAAGGAAAACCAATTCGCAAAAAACCTGAATTAAAAAAACCATTATCTTTTGACCTTTTGGTGGATGCGATGAATAAAAAAATAGAAAGATTAAAAGATAAGAGTGATAATTCTAGACAAAAGTCGTTTACTGCACCACCGCCGCCGGACGCTCCACCGCCGCCACCGCCACCGCCACCTGCTCCACCAAAATCGCCGCCGCCGCCGAAGCATTTGGGTAAATAATGTTTCAAGTAGAAAAAGTCTATGCAAAACATTTTGCATAGACTTTTCTTTTTCTCAACTAAATTCGGTTAATTACGCTTTAATAAACTTTAGTGCAACACCGTTGATGCAATGTCTTAACCCTGTCGGTTCGGGACCATCATCGAAAACGTGTCCGAGATGAGCGTCGCAACGATGACACAAGACTTCAGTGCGGGTTACGCCGAGGCTTTCGTCAACTTTTTCCTGAATATTTATATCCCTGATCGGTGCATAGAAACTCGCCCAACCCGTGCCGGAATCGAACTTGGTTTTGGAACTGTAAAGCGGCAAATCACAGCAGACACAAGTAAACGTTCCTTTTTTCTTGAGGTCGGTCATCGGACTTGAATATGGTCTCTCAGTTCCCGCTTCTCTCGTGATTCGATATTGTTCCGGTGTTAAAAGTTCCTTCCATTCCGCATCGGTTTTGATGACCTTCTTGAACGGCAGATCATCGGCTTTGCCAACCGGATTTTTTGTTTGAGCAGTTTGAGCATTACACGCCGAGGTCAGCGAGATTCCTCCGACGGCAAGCAACGCACCTAATATTGTTCCTGATTGTAAAAATTCTCGTCTGTTCATAATATTTTATTTCCTTATTATTTTATTCGTGTTTCGGGGGTTTTCAGATTCAATTTGTTAGTTTCAAATACAAAGCCGCAGCTTACCGAATTTATTCCGTTAATCGTTTCAAAAATAAAATCGGCATTTTGATTCATCATTTATGATGAATCAAAATGCCGATTTCTATTAAACGAACTTTGACTATTCGCCTGTCGGAATCGTCAGTTCTTGTCCCGGTTGAATCATATCGGGATCGTCCAGTTTATCACGGTTGGCTTCAAAAATTTGCTGCCAACTGACACCGTAGTTTGAACCGATTTTGCTCAAACTGTCGCCTGATTGAACGGTATACGTGGTCGAAGCTGCTTCCGGTGCATTGATGTCCAAAACCAAATCTCCGGCACGATAATCGGGATCAATCTTTGCATATTCATCCCAAAGTTGTTGTTTAACATCAGCACTCGGAGCATCGCCTTTGATATGCAGAACGTCGTCGCCTTCGTTCACATCCAAATTTGAAACACCGACACTATTAGCCAAATCAATAAGTGATTGATATTTATCTACTAACATCTATTGTTTTCTCCTTTTTGATTACTTCTTGCCAAGTTGGTTTTGAACTTTTTTTGCTCCGGCTTCACTAGCTGCCATAAAACATTCTTCATATTTTGCCGTAGCAACCGTTCCGCGTAATGTTGCTACGCCGTCTTGCACTTCAACCGTCGCACCGTCACAGCCTTTTGCTTTTAACGCACTTTCTACCTTATTCTTGACCGTTGGATCATCGCCTTCTGCCATCGGCGGCGGAGCAACAACCATCGGTTTAACGGTAACGCTGTTAGTAACCGATTTGATTCCTTCAACCTTCGCTAAAGTTTCCGCCTTAGCTTTCGCCGCTTCATCGGCAACTTCGCCGGAAACCGTCGCAACGCCTTCATTAACCGCAACGGTAACCGCCGAAGTTGCAATATCACCCTTTAGAGCGTCAGCCGCCGCGGTTTGCAATTCAGCATCGCTTTTACCGCCGCACGCACCTAAAAACAAAACAACAGCTAAACTTAGCACTGTTAAAAATTTGATTTTCATAATTTCCTCCTAGAAATCGAATAAACTAATTGATTAATTGTTTCTCTAATTTTTATTATCTGAAAGCACATTACTTCTCGAAATTCAGAAAACCTGATTGCGTTGCTTTCATTTAATATATAACCCGAAATTACTTTGATAATACACTTTTGTCAAACTATTTCTTTCTATTTTAAATGAATTTCCGCTGAAAAAATCTCTTTCGCTATTTGTTTTGCTATCTCGAACGAATTGTGTCCGGGATTAATTACGAAGTGCCAATCTGCCAGACAATATATTCTTTCTCGATCCTTAAAAAGTTTCCGTGCCTGCGTTTTATTTTTTGCCAGCGGTCGGTTGCGTTTTGAGGCACTGATGTTTCGCCAGCAGTGTTCAAAAGTTGATTCGAGCCAGACGGTTACGCAACCGCAATTCTTTATCATCGTGCGGTTTTCAGCGGTCGTCCACGCACCGCCGCCGAGTGAGATTATCCGCACTTCGGTTTCGTTCAGAATTTTGCAGAGATTTTTCGTTTCAACCGTGCGGAAAAAGTCTAATCCGTCGGTTTCGATTATTTCGGGAATTTTGCGGGATTCCTGTTTTTCGAGAAACTCGTCGAGGTCAATTTTCTTTTCCTTTACCAAATAAGAGAGATGACGGGCGACCGTTGATTTTCCAACGCCCATAAATCCTGTCAGAACTATTTTTTTCTTTGAATCTTCCATTGTGATCCGAAAAGAATTTGCGGGCAAACACTCTTCGCTTTAGTCTTATCGTACAACACTTTCAAGCACTTGAAAAAATTCGGGAAACGAAACTTTGGCACATTCCGCATCAGTAATTTCCGTTTCGCCCTCTGCCATAAGTCCGGCGATACTAAACGCCATCGCAATTCGGTGATCGCCGTATGAATCGATTTTCGCACCTTTTAACTCTGATTTTTCAACGCGAAATCCATCGTCGAATTCCTCAACCGTCGCCTTCATTTTCCGCAGATTTTCGCAAACCGCTGTGATTCTGTCCGATTCTTTAACACGCAATTCCGCCGCTCCGCGAATCTCCAGACCGTCTTCGAGTTGTGTCCCGAACACGGCTAAAATCGGTACTTCGTCAATTAAATTAGCAATAATATCGCCTTCAATTTTATTAGAAACGGCGATTGATTCCAGCATTTCGCTGCCTTTTATCAGCAGATCACCGAAAATTTCGTTGTTCACTTGGTGTCTGTTCTGCACATTAATTTTCGCACCGAATCCTTGCAAAACTTCGATAATCGCCGAACGTGTGATATTCAATCCGACATCTTTCAAAAGAATTTCCGAACCTTTTAAACAACTCGCCGCAACCATAAAAAACGATGCAGAAGAAATGTCTGCCGGAATCCGCAGATTTTTCGCCCGCATCTTTGATTTTCCGTCAATTGAAACTTCGTGAATATAAAAAACATCCGATTCGATGAAATTTTCCGCAATCTCCGCACCGAGATATTCAAACATTAATTCGGTATGATTCCGCGAAGGTGACATTCTCGTTTTGGATTTTGGATTTGTGATTTTGGATTTTCCGTCCGCATTTAATCCGGCTAACAAAATGCAGGATTTAACTTGTGCCGACGCAATCGGCAGATTGTAGGTAATTGCTTCGAGCGGATTTCTGCCGTGAATTTTCAGCGGTGCCGTTCCGTTTTCCGATTCGATTTTCGCTCCCATTTTTTCAAGCGGTTCGATAATTCTCTTCATCGGACGACTTTGCAGAGATTCATCACCGATCAGCGTCGTTTCAAAATCCTGTCCCGCCAGAATTCCCGCTAAAAGCCGCATCGTCGTCCCACTATTGCCGCAGTCGAGCGATTTGTTCGGCTTTACAAAACCCTTTTTGCCGACACCTTTGATAAAAACAGTTGAATCTTCACGCTCAATTTCAACTCCCACATCACGCAGACATTGTAGCGTTGAAGCACAATCTTCGCTCGTTGCAAAATTTTCAATCTGCGATTCGCCTTCCGCCATCGCCGAAATCATCGCCGCCCGGTGCGAGATGGATTTATCACCCGGTAGATTTATCGTTCCGTTAACTGAATTCGCTTTAAGAATTTTCATATCTTTATAAACAACGAGAATCTAATTCATCAGAAATTTGCGGGTTTTATTTTTCGCTTTCCATTTTCCATTTTCCATTTTTTATCTATGTTCTTGACATAAACTACAATTAAAAGCAAACTTATGAAAAATTTATATAAAGCAATCATTTCATTATAACAGCGAAATTGTGGAAGAAAAACAAAAGACTATTTCAATTCCAAGCAAAATCGAATCCATTGATGAAGCAGTTGTCGAAACGGTGGATTTTGCGAAAAATATGGGTTTTACCGAAGATGCGATTTTCGGAATAGATATGGCTGTCCGGGAGGCGGTGGCGAATGCCGTTAAACACGGCAATAAACTCGATGAAACAAAGTCGGTTGAAATCTCGTTGAGAGATACAGAAGATGTTTTGGAGATTCAGATACGCGATTTCGGCAAGGGTTTTCACGTCGAAGAAGTTCCCGATCCGACGAATCCCGAAAATCTTATGAAAGAAGACGGTCGCGGAATTTTGTTTATGCAGAATTTTGTTGATTCGGTCGAATGGCACAATCATCCCGAAGGCGGAATGGTTGTTAAAATGGTGAAGAATTTGTAGATTTTCTGATAGATTTTAACTAAAAATTGCACCTAAAATTTAATTAAAGAAAAAGAGGAGATAAAAATGGCTGAACTTAATATTTCGGAAAGACAAGCGGGCGACGTAACCATACTCGATATGAGCGGCAAAGTAACTATCGGCGAAGGCAGTATCGCACTTCGCAATACGATTCGCCGCTTGCTCGGTGAGGGCAAAAAGAAAATTCTGATGAATCTCGGCGATGTCGGGTATATTGATTCGAGTGGAATCGGCGAACTCGTTTCGAGTTTTTCCGCCGTCAACCGTGAAAGCGGAAAGTTGAAACTTCTAAATTTGACGCAAAAAATTCAAGACCTGCTGGCAATTACGAAGCTTTTGACCGTGTTTGATGTGTATGAGGAAGAAGGCGAAGCACTTTCGAGTTTTGAATAATAAAATTTGCAATTCGTAATTGCCAAAAAGTGCGGAAGATGACGGATAAATTTGTAAAAATCCTTCTGTCTTCCGCACTTTTTGCGTTTAAGAAAAGCATCTTAATCAAAATTACAGGCATCATTACTAATAGCGAAGATACAGAATAGACAAAGGTTTTTTTAAGATTCCCCTTTATTTCCTTTGTGTATTCTGTATTCTTTGCTGCAGTTTTATCCGCAGTATTTAACCAATTTAATAAAGACAATGAAAAAATTTTCATCAATTTTCCTGACCTTGATTTTTTGTGCGGCAACATTTGGACAAAATCCCGTCGCAACGCTTGATTTATCGAATTACGGCGTAACGATTCAGCCCGACAAACGCTTAATGACGGTTCTGGCAAGTCTGGAAGCCATCGGAGTCGAAACAAATTTGAGCAGTAAAGGTGAAGAATTCAGTCGCACTTTGGAGAAAGATTTAGCCGAGGCAAATCCCGAACTGCGGCGTAAACTGAAGATTTTTGTTGACCAATATGCCGAAAGACTGGCTCGCCGATACAAAGACGATTTATCGGCTCAGATAACTAATGAAAATATCAGAAAGGAAATGCTTGAAGACTTTGATTCGTTTTTTGCCAAATACAGCCGCGGTTTAACGGCTGAGGAAAAGAAATCCTACGGCAAAAAGTATGAACCGTTTATGAACCAGGTGATTTCGCCGTTTATCTCGATGGCTTACACATTGTCGCCTTTTCCCGCGTTGGATGAACCGGAGCGTTCATTAGATTTGCCTGCCGAACTTTTGGAAGTTCTTGATTATTCGATTCTTGTCCGCGAGTTTTACCGCACGAAAGGTATGGCGGAAAAACTCGATACATATTACAAAATGAATCAGGAAGTCGGTGACAAAATGCGTCCCGAAGCCCGCGAAATGGTTAGAAACGTACTTGATTATCTGCACACCCGTCCCGAATTGACGTTCAAAGAAAAAATTAAAACCGAATCGAAAAAAGGTAAAAAAACGTTGACGAGTTATGAAACCGTCTATCGGGACAGGAGTTTCAGCATTGTTCCCGAAATTCTGGCGACAAAGGGAACGATCAATTTTCTGAACATCCGGGATAAATATTTTGCGGTCGTTCCGCCGGAAACCGATCTCAGTTCATCGGATGTGCGACGCGGTTTTTTGCAGTTCGTGCTTGATCCGCTCGTTATTGCAAGCAGTAAAAACGTGCTGGTTCATCAGAAGGAAATCCGTAGTTTGCTCAACGACCGACGCACTGACGGCAGCAATGTTTCGCCCGATCCGTTTCTCGCGGTTTCCCGTTCGCTCGTCGCGGCGGTTGATGCCCGCGAAAAACAATTCCGCAAGGAACAAGCCGCCACCGCTCAGGCTCGCCGCATCCTTCCGCTGCAAGAATCGGATGCGAAGAAAAAAGAGGTGATTGCCGAACTGAATCGGGTTAAGCAAATTGTTGATGATGAAACACTTCTGCAGCTTTCCGAAAGGTACAAAAAAGGTGCGGTTTTTGCATTTTACTTTGCCGAAAAATTACGCGGAATCGAAGATTCGGGTTTCGATATTGCCAGCTCGCTCGATGATTGGCTGATCTCGCTCAAACCGCTGGAAGAATCGAACAGACTTTCGCAGTATTCGGCGGAAATAAAAAGAGCAAACGCCCAACGGGAAAGAGAAGGAATCATCGTCGTTGAAGAAAGAATTCTGGTGGAAAATCCGTTGACCGAAAAACTGCTTCGAGTCGAGAAATTGACCGACGCGAAAAAATTCGGTGAAGCCCAGATTCAGCTTGAGAAACTGTTGGTGGAAAATGAAGGAAATTTGCTCGAACAGGCAAGAATTAATTATGCTTTAGGGCGAATGGTCAGTCAGTCCGCTGAAGGTATAAGCGATGCCGAGGAAGTTTCCAAACGCTTACTTAAAGCGACTGAGTATTACAAAAAAGTTATTCAATCAATTGAGCCGAAAACAGACCGGGCGTTGATTTCTTCGACTTATTTCGCACTCGGCAGAATTTATGAATTCAGTGGTCAGACCGATTATGCGATCAAAATTTACGATGCCGCTCTGAATCTCGGCGAAGTCGAAGGCGGAGCGTATCAACAAGCATTCGACGCAAAAAATTCTTTAATAAAAAAATAATTTCAACCGTAAGTTTCGAATCTCGAATCTCGAATCTTGAATCTATGAGTCGTGTTTCAATCGGCGACGATAGATTTGCGGTTGATTTATTGAAGCGACGGCGAGCGTAACGAGAATCAGGAAAAAAAATGTGTTGGCATTCGTGCGGAGCGGAAAATCGAAAAAACTATGAATAATTATGCCGAAACATCCCGCCAGAGAACCGACGGCGACGCTTCGACGAAAATCGTCCGTTGCTTCGTTAATAGTTTTCAGACTTTTTCTGAACAGTAAGAAAATAAATCCGACGATACACAAAAAGCCCAAAATTCCGGCATCCGCTAAAGTTTGCAGATAGTCGTTATGAGCCTGTTCCACCCGAAATTCACCGTTCCAAGTGTCATATTTCGGATAAGCGACTCCGAATGATTCGAGTCCCGCACCGATGACCGGATTTTCTTTGATAATTTGTGCAGCGACCGTCCAGAAATGGATTCTGCCGTTCGTAAAATCGAGATTGTTCATCTTAATTCCCGTTCCACGTAAAACGAGGTCGCCACCGCCGATCCACATTACCGAGACCAGCAAAAGCACGATTAAAGCCGCACTTCCGCCAATCATTGTCACGTTTCGCTTAAAATTACTCTGTTTTGCGTCATCCGCCGATTCGAAATTGTTTTTCGCTTTTTTAATGTAGAAAATATTCATCAACAGCAGAAACCCGATAACACCGAAAAGGCTCAGAAGTCCGCCGCGGGATGATGTGAAAACAATGCCGATGCCCATCAGAACAGCGGCGATTATCAATAGCAAAAGTTTGTTACTCTGCGTCGCTCTGCCGAAAATCAAACCGAGCGACAAACCAATCGTCATCTCCAGAAACGCCGCGAAATGGTGTTGATTAACATAGGAAGCAAACGGAATCGCCATCTCGACTTCCCTGATTCCGTAAATAAATTCGGGATTTGCAAGCCGCTGCAGAACACCGAAAAAAGCCATTACCGCACCAAAAACGATGATTGTTATGACAGCCATCTGCAGACGCTTGCGGGAATTTATAAAAGTTAAGCAAGCGGCAAAAAATATAAGGTAGATAACCAATTTAATTACGGCAAAACGAGTCGCATACGGATCGAGCGAGAGTGAACTGACGGCGGGAATCGACAATAAATCAGCGGAAAATGACAGACTGCTCAGCGGCAGTAATTGAATCAGACCGATCACAATCAAACCTAATATCGGCAATTGCAAAAAATTTGTTGAAAATGTAATTCTTCCGCTTCGCCAAGCGTCCAAGCCCCAGAAAATGACAAGCAGTCCGATAAGTATCGAGATTATTCCCAAAACACCGGTGCTGACTCCGCCGAATGCCAAATTTGCGAAAATAGCGATCAGGCAAATCGTGAAAAAAACCGCCTCACCGAAAAACGTCGCCCGTGGTTCGCTTACTTCCTCATTGAACTGCTCCAATGAATTTCTGTTTTTAATGTCTTTTGCCATATAATTTTTATTTCACTTCCTGATTTTCAAAGCCGGAAAACACTAAATTTAATTAACTCAGGGAAATATCATCGAACCAAACCGTTCCGCTGATCGAACAATCAGCGGAGGTACATCTTTCACGCACTAACCGGATAATTACGCCGTCGGTATTTTCGGGAACTTTGAAATCCGCTCCCAAACTCTGCCACTCGGACTTTTGTTCGACAGCGGTCGTTTCTCCTAAAACCGTACCGTTTGCCGAATCCAGAATTTCCCATTTAACTGTTGCCGAAGTTTCGAGATTCGTCTTATAAAATAAATCAAGCCGATAGCTTTTTCCGCTTTCGACCGCAACTACTTGAAGAACTTCACGAAAATCCTTTCCTCTCGGCGAATTAAAAACAAGTGCCAAACTTTTTGTGCCGCCTTTTCTCTGCTCGGTGTTCGGTCCGATTTTCGGCTGACTGCCGGCGGCGATGGTCCATTGAAAAATGTCTTTATTCTCATTGGTAATTCCTTGTTCAAAATCACCGTTAGTTATTTTCCCGACTGCGATCTTCTTCGCATTTTCATCACCGAGTTGCGATTTCAACCGCACTGCCGAACGATATTTTTTATTGTTTATCAACTCGTTCAGCAACTCTTCGGCACTAGTGCGAAAAGTCGTTTTTCGCTCGGCAAGCGATAGCGAATTCCAAATTTCTGAAGACTCGTCAAAGCGTTGTTGTTTAGCCAGACTAATTGCCAGAGCAGATTTCACGGAAGCAGAATCTCCGACCGCTTTTTTTACCTGCGAAATATCGCCGTCAAAAATATCCCACGCGATGGATGCCGCCGGAGCAGCATATTTTTGATTGCCCGCAACCGCCTTGCGAATCACCGCAAAGGCTTCCGCCGTTTTATTCTGCCGGAGCAAAATATTGCCGTAAACCCATTGAACTTCCGAATAATTCGGAGCAAGCTGTAAGGTTTTCAGCAAGGCTTTTTCCGCTCCTGCTGCATCGCCGGTGCGTTCCTTTGCTTTGCCGTAAGCCATCCACAAACGATAATCGTTCGGCGAAAGTGCAACCGCTTTTTCGTATTCAGCCAAAGATTTCGGCACGTCTTCGAGTTGAGCGGAATTTTGATATAAAACTCCGGTCGAAGCGTGAGTTTTAGGATCATTCGGAGCCAATGAAATCGCAAATTCCGCAACTTCCTGCTGCACGATTCGATTAGCGACCGAATTCCCCAAAAACCATTTAGTTGCGAAAAATACAAACACTAAACACGATAAGACCAACAGTATCAATAAGATACGTTGCGGCAAAGCAGTAAGTTTAATTGATTTGGATGGCATAGTAAAATTTTAACATTGTACTAGAATTTTCGTTGAATGGATTTTATTGGAATTTTTTGGATAGTTAAAGTTTGAATGTGATTTAATCTATTTCAATCGGCTCGATTTTTATCAAAGCACGTTTCAAGGCGACGTTGGCATCCTGGCAGATGATGCGGACTTCTTTTAATCTTTCGGGTGAGAGGTTGCGGAAGGAGAGCAGAATTTCCTGAACATTGTTTGATCGGCATATTTCAAGAAGCGAACCGTTGCCGCCGTGGACACGCAAACCGTGGATCACTTTGTCCTTTTTTAGTGGATCATCGTCTAAAAAGCCGATTGGCTGATACTCCCAATCGGGATTGTTTTTCAGTTCCCGCAGAACCATCTCACCGCCGTCGCCCGCACCATAAATCAAAACATTACGCTTTTCGCCACTATTCGGACCGGGCAGAAGTTGGCGGAAAAAGCGAAATGCCATTCGGCTCAGAGCAAGTGCAACGAGCAGAATCAAGCCGTCTAAAATAAAAATAGTTCTTGAAAAGCCTTCAAACCGGTAGAAAAGTAGAATTGCTAAAACACTCAGTATCGAACCCAGAATAATCGCTTTCGCAAATGTGAATAAGTCCTGAATACTCGTGTAACGCCAAATGCCGCGATAAACTCCGACGACTAAAAACGCTGCCAATTTCGCCGTAATCAAGATCGGTAAGGTCGTTAAAAAAAGATCCCAGTCTTCGGCACCATTTTCAAATGTTCCAAACCGTAGAAAGTATGCGGCATAGTAAGCAAGCGTAATCAACAACGCGTCAAGAATAACCTCGAAAACACGGCGTTTGTGCGAAAGATTTAACAAAAATCCGAACATTGCTTTGTTTTCCAACGCCAAATCTTCTTCCTGTTCTTCATAAACCTTAACCTTTGCCAGATAAACTCCGATAATCGTTAAAATCATCGTGAAAACCGCGATTAATGCAAGGCTTTGCGTCGTCGGAAGTTCACGGACGAATAGTGAAATAATTCCGGCAAATATCGCAAATGCATAGAGCATCAAAACTGCCGAGCGTTCGGATAATCCGAGGGCAACGAGCCGGTGCGAAGTGTGGTCGCGTCCGCCCTGCGAAGCCTTGCGTCCCCAGATTTTCCGCAAAATCGTGACAAAAGTCGTGTCGAAGATCGGCACAAATAGAATCAAAGCGGGAACAGCGAGAACCGAAACGATACTTCTCGAACGTCCGCCGGTTTGATTGAGCAAGACCGAACTCGCCAAAAAAAATCCGACGAACATCGAACCGGCATCGCCCATAAAGATCGAAGCCGGATTGAAATTGAACACGAGAAAACCCACTAACGCTCCGATAAATCCACAGATAAACAACAATTCAAACGGTTGTCCGCCCGCACCGAGTCCGAGTGCGAGTGTAAATGCGGCAATCGCGGCGATTCCGGCGGAAAGTCCGTCCATATTATCGAGCAGATTAATCGCATTCGTAATCCCGATCAGCCAGAACGCCGTCAGCCACAAATCAACGATTTCCAAACCCGTCCACGGCAAAATCAGAGCCTCTACGCCGATAATCGCCGGAAGTCCGAGAATCATTCCGACACCGATAAATTGACCGATCAGTTTTTGATACGGTTTGATAAACAGAATATCGTCAACCAAACCGACGACAAATAGAAATGAACTTCCGGCAAGAATTATCCACGATTGCGGAGTTTTCGGAACGAACAACAGATAAACGATAACGGTCGTTAAAAATATCGAAATTCCGCCGAGCAGAGCCGTCGGCTTTTTGTGCCAGCGGTCTGATTTCGGTTTGGCGACAAAATCATATCTGCGGGCAAATGTTCGCACCGAATAGGTTAAAACGACGGACAAGATTATACTGACCACCGTGATAATATATGGATTTAGGATAAATAATTGCATTTGAAACTCGGTTCGTTAAAGGTTTCCGCGTGAATTATTCACTCACCTTTAAACTTTAACTCTTCATTACAGAATATTTTACAATCAAAATCAACTTCTCCGCTTAATTTTGATCATTCAATAATCTTCGATAGAGATTTTTTATATCATTTATGAGTCGTTGTTTGTTATAAACCTTGAAAACAAAATCTTTGCCGTTATCGCTGAATTGCCGCCGTAAATTCTCGTTCTTTGCTAAACTTATCAAACCTTTATAAAATCCTTTTGAATTTTTCGATTCAACCCGAATCCCGCGTTCGCAGACGATAAAATCTTCAGTTTCCCGTTCGATTTCGCCAAGCAGATCAACGACTCCGCCGACCGATGTCGAGATGATCGGCTTTTCGTTCGCCATCGCTTCGATCAGCGAAAGCGGCGTTCCTTCATTCAGCGAGGTTAGTGCAACGATGTCTAATCCGGCGTAAAAAACATCCACATCATTTCTGTTTCCGAGAAACTTTACGATGTTCTCAAGTTCCGCTTCGTTGGCAATTTCTTCCAAACCGTTCCGCAAATGTCCGTCGCCAATAATAATAAATTTAAGTTTCGGAAAATCTTCAGATGCAGATTCAGCCTGTTCCTTGTATAGTGCCGCCACCTGCAAAAACATTTCGTGATTTTTAATCTCGGTCAAGCGTCCGATCAAACCAACCAAAATCTCGTCATCCGCCGCCGCAACTTCCTGCCGCAGAATTTCTCTCCTTGATTTCCAATCTTTGAATGTATCAAGATCAAGTCCGAGCCTGATAACTTCAAATTGTTCATTTTCACCGACATTAAAATCTTCGTTTATCTCGCGTTTTTGCTGATCGCTGATGACGATTATTTTGTCCGACGCAAACTTTGCCAAAGTTTTTTCGATCAATAGAAATACCTTTGTTTTCAGATCGCTGTAATAACCGTGAAAAATATGTCCGTGAAAAGTGTGAATGATTTTAACCTTTCGCGGTTGTCCGATGAGCGTTTTTAAGGTCCACCAACGATATAAAAATCCGGCGGAACGTCCCATCGTGCCGGCTTTTGCCGTGTGTGTGTGGATTATATCCGGTTTTTCGCGGCGGATTTCCTTATAAATTTTCCAGAGCGAAACAACATCCTTCGGCGAAAGTTCGCGGCTCATCTGTTCGATAAAGATCGGTTCGATGCCGTTACGTTCGGCGAAATAACCCATATCTTCCTCGCCTTCGGGAACTCTGCCGGTGATGAGAACGGAATCGAACTCGGAATCCTGTAAGGCTTCATTAAGCCAAACGACGTGCTTCGCCGGTCCGCCAACATTGAGTCTTGCAATAATTCTGATAATCTTCATAAACAAACTATAAGCCGTAAGCTATCAACAGAGTTCACATCTTAACTGTTCATAGCTTACGGCTTTTTTTAGTGTATCAACCAAGCAAATTACGCTTCCGATCTTTCACGAAAGAGGTAAAATTCCAAGCGAATGTGCGGGAAATTCGTCGGTTGAACAAAAAGATTCTAACTGAAAAAATCTTAATCTCAAAATTAGGATAGTTGAAACCCTTAAAAATGTGTAGAAAAATTATCAGGAAATAGAACGCGGATTTCGCGGATGACGCGGATTTACGCGGATTTTTCTAATGTAAGCACAAACTTTGTCTTTTAAGAACCGCAAATAAATAACATTAAAATGAATCCGCATAAATCCGTCCAATCTGCGAAGTCCGCATTCTATTCTCTTGATTATTCAGCTTTCAAAAAATAACTTCCGGCGGATTTTCAGGCGTTATATCCGGTGGACGCGGAACGGGTTCGGAATCAGGGACGGGGTCGCTGACCGGGTATGGATCGGGAGCATCCGACGGCGTTTCCGGTTCGGGCATCGGTTTTTCCGGTTCCGTTACGGGTGGCTGCGGTTTATCATCCTGCATTTCATAAATATCTTTCATAATTTTCCTTCCTCCAATTTTTTTGCTGTCTCAATTTCCTTGCCCCAAACGTGGTCGTCCACGCCTTCGACACCTTTTTTCCTTGCACAGAAAGCACAGCAGAAAATTTCCGCCTTGCCCTCAACACCGTGACCAATGACTTTACAACCGCAGTTCGCACAAACCGGTGCAAGTTTATGAATCGCACACTCGAACGAATCAAAAACGTGCGTTTTGCCAGCCGTAACGACCTCGAACGCCAAATAGTAGTCATTTCCGCAAACTTCGCAAATAGCCATTTTTTCTCCTCTGCTGATAAATAAAGAAATTCTGAAACTCGTTTTGTAACAAATCGTTACTGTTTGAACTGAATACCGTAGTTTAATGCAAGAGTGATGCCAAAGTATATTTCAAACTGGGGGAAAACCCTCGAATTGAAGGGCGGAAGAATTAACATTTAATTAATACTTAATTCATCCGGATTTAACTGATTTAAGCGAATATTTATTATTCTGATTCCAGATTAAATTTCACTCAGATTTCAAATTCGGCAAACCCTCTGTCGTGTCCGAAGAAAGGATTAAATCTGACGGTATCGGGATTTTACAAACATTTAAAGTCAGGGTCTTGCAAGAATTATAAAGTTAGTTTTATCAGGAGAAGTTTTTATGAAATTACAATTTAACCGAGAAATCACAGGAAAATGCTGTTTGATTATTTTGGTATTTACTATTTTATTGACCAATGCTTTCGGACAAACCGATCAAGCCAAAATTGTCGGAACGGTTTCCGATTCAATCGGTGCGGTCGTTCAAAATGCAACCGTTATCGTTCGCAATGAAAAAACAGGTGACGAACGAACATTTACAACAAACGAGGAAGGTTACTATATTGTTAGCGGTTTGAAACCTTCATTTTATACGATCAAAATAAGCAACGCCGGTTTTGCGGATTTCGAGCAGAACAACGTTCAGCTTGTGATTGGACAGGAATTAACATTCAGTCCGCAGTTGCAGCCCGAAGGAGCGACAACGGTCGTCAACGTTGTTTCGACCGAATCGGCAATCAACACTGCTTCGGCAAGTTTGAGTGCGAATGTCAATCAACGCGAAGTCGAAGGCTTGCCGGTCAACGGTCGCCAGCTTTCGCAGCTTTATCTGCAAGCCCCGGGAGCTCAGAACAGCGGTTCGGGGACATTCGGCGACATACGTTTTTCGGGACGGGCAGTTCAGCAGAACGTCGTTCGGTATGACGGCGTTGAAGGAACGGCAATTATTGACGCATCGCCGGGAAACTTGAACGGTGAATCGGCTTCGCCTTTCCGTCTGCAATCCTCGCTCGAAAATGTGCAGGAATTCCGCGTTGATTCGAGCAACTTCCCCGCTGAATACGGCACGGGAACGGGCGGACAAATCAACGTCGTGACAAAATCGGGCGGCAACGAATTTCACGGTTCGGTCTTTGAATACCTGCGTCGCAGTGCCTTGGACTCACGCAACTTCTTTGACAATATCGTTGCCGGAACTGAAAAAAGTGATCTCAAATTGGATCAGTTCGGCGGTTCCATCGGCGGTCCGATTATCAAAAACAAACTGTTTTTCTTCGGCAGTTACGAAGGCTACCGCGTCAGTTCGGGTTTGAACTTCGTCGAAGCCGCACCGAGTTTAGCGTTGGCTCAACCGGGTGCGGTCATTCCGGGTTCTGTTACTGCCGCTAATCCGAATGGAACTCCGGTCAATGCTTCGATTCGTCCGTTTATTGCGGCATTTCGTTCGCCGAATGCAGTCGTTATTCCGAATGCGACCGCCGCCGCCGGATTTGAAATCGTGCAGTTACAAGACACGCAAAAAACCAGGGAAAATTCGTTTGCTCTGCGTTTGGATTACAAGGCAAATGACGACAACAGTTTTTACCTCAGATTCTTCAGAGACCAAGCGGAAGATGATGCACCCGAAGGAGTTACGGGACGCAGAACGCTCGTCGAAGCCACGCCGCAAAATGGTGTTTTCGGTTGGCAGTCAATTATCAGCAGCAATAAATTTAACGAGTTTCGACTCGGTTACAACGGTGCGAAAACCCGTATTAACGGATTCGCTCCGACAATCAACGGGTTCGATCTATCGGCAGTAACGATCAATATTTCGGGTAGTGTCGCCAATTCCGGTATCGCCGGACAAGGCGGCAATTCGGGAATCGCCATTCCGGGCGGTTTGGTTCGTGCCAACAGTGCGACGAACGGACGCGGACAACCATATACTCCGTATTCATTGTCGTTTATTGACAGTTTCAACTGGACACCGTCGAATCACAACGTCAAAATCGGCGGCGAACTCCGCTTGATTCGTCTATATACCGACCGACTCGGCGGCACGACTTACACATTCTCGAACCTGAATTCGTTTCTTCTCAACACGCCTTCGAGAATTCAATATCTCGGAGATGTTTCCGCACCGAGTCCGTTCAACAACGGCTTGAGCGGTCAACCTTTGGCAAAACAGGAATACTACATCGGTTTTGCTCAGGATGAGTGGAAAATCACTCCGGGCTTAACGCTGAGTTACGGTTTGCGTTATGAATATTACACGCCGCTTCGGGAAGAAAACAACAAACAGGTTTTGTTCGATGTCGAGAACGGTGGTTTGAGAGATTCTTCGTCGCCGGCTTTTCAATCTTCAAAAAATAACTTCGGTCCGCGAATCGCGGCGACTTATTCACCGAACATTAACAATACCGAATCGTTCTTCGGCGGCGGAAAAACTCTTTTCCGCGGCGGATTCGGCATCTATTACGGTCCGGGACAGACGGAAGATCAGATTCAGCCGATTGAGTCCGACCGGATTTCATCAACCATTTCAAGCGGTTCACTGTTGGCTTTTCCGGCAAACACACAGGCGATTGTGGATAATTTCAACAACAATCCGCTGAATCGTCAGTATCAGCCGCGGGCTTATGCGGCGGATTACAAAATTCCCGAAACGGTTTATCAATATACCGCTTCGTGGCAGCAGGAATTGCCTTATAACTTGGTTTCGACCGTCGCGTATGTCGGAAGTCAGGGACGCAACTTATTTCTGCGAAGCGTCACCAACAAAGTTCTGCCGGGTTCGACAACGATTGCCAACGGTGCGAATTTACCGACGGGCGTTGGTGTCATCAACCGCACGGATGCCAACGGACGGGTTGTCGGCGTAACGACGGTTCGTGAATACGATATTATCAACGGCTCGACACTAAATCGCCCGTTTGCCGAGATTGATTACAAAACTTCGGGTGGTGATGATTCATACAACGCTCTGCAAACATCGCTTGCCCGCCGTTTTAATACGGGTTTGACGCTCAACGCTCAATACACATATTCGAACAGCCGCGGAACGACCGCCGGATCGAACGAAGCCAGAACTTCGGCTCAATTCGAGAATTTTGAGGCGGATCGCGGTAGAAATAATTTTGATGTTCGCCAAACATTTAATCTAAGTGCTTTGTATGATTTACCAGTTGGCAACGGTAGATTACTGGACTTTGGAAAAACTGCAAATTATTTCTTGGGCGGATGGGAAATCGGCGGAATTATCAATGCCCGAAGCGGTTTGCCGATTGAAGTCGGTATTGTCCGCGAAGATGTTGTCATTCAATGCACCAATCCGGCGGCTGGCTGCACAGCCGGACAGGTTCGTTCACTTCCCGGCACGATTAGTGGCGGAAGTCCTCTGCCTGCCGGATTTACAGCAGTTGTCAATGTTCCGGGCGGTGGTGCATCGCGTAATGTGCGTCGTCCGAACCTGATTCCGGGTGTTAATCCTTATTTAAACAACGATCGCAATTTCTTGAATCCGGCTGCATTCTCAATACCTGAGCCGGGGACATTCGGTAATTTGCAGCGTAATGCTTTAGAAGGTCCGATTTTTCGACAATTTGATTTAGTTTTGTCAAAGCGTTTCCGTTTTACAGAAACAACGAATTTCGAGTTTCGCACGGAAGTCTTTAATATCTTCAACAATACTAATTTCTCGAGTCCTTCAGCCCGTCTAAATAACGCACTCGGCACATTACAACCGGGCGAAGCCTACACGCAGTCAACTGCCGGTTCGACCTTCGGCTTGCTTCGTCAAACCGTTGAAAGAAGCGTCGGCTTGGGAACTAACCGCCAGATTCAATTTGCTTTCAGGTTTAATTTCTAAAAGCGGCATAACAAACGAAGGGCAACAAAAAAAGCGAATCCTGAAATTTCAGGATTCGCTTTTTTTAGTCGGAGTGCGGGCATCCTGCCCGCAACTTGAGTGCTAAAATCAAAGAAAATTAGATACGTGCGGGCAAGATGCCCGCACTCCGTGTGAAACTTAATTAGCCGCACTTGTGTCGTCAATTCTCGGATCATAAGGATTTCCGAGATATTTAACGACGGCTTTCTGAGCGTTGTCGTAAGTGTCGCCGATTTGTTCAGCACGTTTATAGGAAGCAACAGCACGATCACGGTCGCCTTTCGCATCGTAAGCATTTCCCATTTTGATTTCCGACCAAACGTATAACCACGTCGGCGTTGCCTGTCCGCGTTTTGCTAAGTTCCTTGTTGACTTGAAGTTATCAATCGCCAGATCGTAATTTCTCTGTTCGAGAAAAAGCAGTCCGAGATGATAATAAATCCAAGCATTCGAGCGGTCTAAACGTAACGCGGCTTCAAATTGCTGTTGAGCTTCGACGTAATTGCCCTCTTTGAATTGCTCGATTCCGCGGCGGGCGATTGAAGAAACTCTCAAATCATCCGAGATTCGCAGAAGTTTATACTGCGGATCAATTACTAATTGAATCGGTTTGCCGTCCGATTCGATATTGAAATCCGCCGAAGCGTCTTCAATAAAAATCGTTTCGGTCGCAACTCTGCCCTGTCCTTCCGCCCGAAGCTGCAGTTCCAACGGAAGCCGCAAATTGTCGTAATTTTGCTTGACCGTTCCGCGGGTGATAAATTTCCCTTCGCGTGTCCGCAGGATTTGATAATCGGCGGTAAACTCGGGAACGCCCGTTCCTTCGACCCAACGGGCAAAGAAATATCGGAGATTATTGCCCGCAGTTTGATTGGCAACCTGCTCGAAATCATAGATCGAAGCATTCTTGTTACGGTATTTTTGAAGATATGTTTTGAGCATCTGATCAAACTTCTGCTCGCCCATCGTGTCCCGCAAAAGTTTGAAAATGAACGCCCCTTTGCCATACATTATGTATGAATAAGCAACCGATTGATCGTCAAGCGATGCCGGCGTTCGGGCAAGTGAAGCAGTTTGCTCGAAGGTTAGTGATTTTTCCAGAAGTTCGCGTCGCAAACTGTCGAGTTTGGCTCCCGTCAACTGACTTTCACGCAGCGAATAAGCACTAAATTCCGCCAAACCCTGCGACAGCCACGCGTCATCGAACGATTTCAAACCGACCGTCAAACCCCACCATTGCAAAGCCGCCTCACGCTGCAGACGCTCCTTCGTCAAATCCTTCGGTTCATTAAATAGACGGTTCGCCAGAAAAAGCATTCCTTCCTGCGAGTAGTATTCAAGGCTTTCGTCGTCAATCTGTGCAACGATCAACTTCTTGCCCATCTCCGGCGTTCCGAAGCGGCGGGTATAGAATTCCAAAGCCTTTCCGAGCGTTTCGCCGTATTCCGCAACGATCTGTTCATTTCCCGCTTTCGTATAAAAATCGAGTTGATAATCCGTGTAACGCAAAGTTTTGTTGGCGTAAACGCCATAAGTGAAGTTTCCGACCAAACTCGGATTTTTGCGAACGAAATTAAATTTTCCACCTGTTTTCGTCAAAGGTGCGTCGCTGTTTCCAACAACTTGAAATCTTGCCGGAAGCGTAATTGTAATGTCCGAAGTCGCTTTGTCCGCCGCGTAATCATTAAACGGAAACCAGCGTGCGGCATACATCAAATAACCGTCATTCGGTCCAATGTAGGCAAGTCTTTTCGTCAGCAGCGGTCCGCCTTCGGGCGTTACTAAAATACCGCCGTATTTAAATTGCAACGTCAGATTTGTTCCCGCCGCAACGTTTTCGCCCAAATCAATCCGCACGCTCGGACCCAAATCGCTGACACCGACACGATCCTGAATAAACGTAACATTCGTTGCGGTCGGCGTTTTAACAACCGGTGTTTTTGCCGTCGTCACCGGTGTTCCTTTTCCCGGACCTGCTTCCGGTCCCGGTGTCGGCAAAGACTTACTAATCATCGAAATACTTTCGATTTTCAGCGAACCGTTCAGCTCAAAAGTAATCGAACGGGTTTCCTTCTGCGGCGTAAAAGCAACGTCAACGGTCGCTTCCAGTTTATTCGAGGAAGGATCAATTTTTACGTCCATCCGATAATTCTTGACATCAAACGCCGTGCGAACGGTTTGAGCAAATCCGGCAACCGCGAACACAAAAACCGCCAAACTCAAAATGGAAATCTCAAATATACTTTTCTTAAACTTTTTTTTCATCTATCCCCTTTGAAAATCTGCCAAAATAATTTAATTGCTTATTGCTAGTTTATGATGTCGCAAATAATTAAATCGTTGGCTTTCTCTAAAAGTTTGGAAAGTTTGGAGTTCAGGGAGTTCAGGGAGTTTTGAGAGTTAAGGAAAACGAAAATTTATCCTTTATACTTCAACATTAAATAACTCCAGACTCTCCAGACTCTCCAAACTCCCAAAACTTTCCGAACTTAGTCGAGAAAATCAACCGAAACTGCGTGAGCCGCAATTTCTTTACCTATTTTTGCGACTTGCTGATGAGTTTCGTGAATCGTGTAAGCGTCCAACGCTTCCTTGTCCGCAAACACCGCAACCAATCCCGTGTCATACGAACGATCAAGGTGAAGCACATCCGCACCGACGCTGAAACTCTCAATATTTTCAATCACATTCGGCAGATTCTTTAACTGATTACGATGATCTTCACGCTGTTCTTCCGTTATTTCGTCCTTATATTTCCAAACCACAATGTGCGTCAGCATTTATTTTTTGTCTCCTTTTTCAAAATTACCGTCAAAAATTTAAGAAATATAAAACCAATCAATCAAAAGGATTCCGTCTTGCTGCCAACGAATCCAACCTGATTTATATTCCTCATTTATATTTGGAATTTCCCATTCCACTTTCAACCAATCGCCTTTCACTTCAACCGCTTCAAATCTTTCGATTTGTCCAACATTCACCTTTATTTCTTTACCGCCGGGAGTTTCAAAAACGGCATTTTTCTTTTCGTCTAAATCAATCGAGAATGTTTTCAAAAAATGTTCGTTCCAATTTTCTAATTTCAAATTTTTGTCATTTTTATTGACATATTTTTTCAGTCCCGTTTCTTCATTAACAATTACTTTGTAGCGATTTTCGTCTTTTCCGATGCACCTCAAAGTCAACAAAAAATAATCAGGAATAAAAGCAAAGGCGTTGAAATTATCATTTTGATATTTATTCCATCCGTTAATCTCATTGTCATAATAAAAAGTAAATTCATACCATAAACTTCCGTCTTCATTGTAAATACGGATAAAATCATTTTTATCTTTTTTCTCATTAAAGGACGGATATTTATCGCTTAATGTGAGCAATCCGATTGTGTTTTTTATAGATTTTCTTTTATTGCTTTCGTCTTCAATTTTCTTTTCGGAATCGATTGCTGATTTATCGAAAACAACTTTTTGCGTTAGTTTAGGAGAAGTTTTCGCTAAATTTGCTTGAATAGTTTTATCTGTTAAACAATTAATATTAAAGACCATCAAAAATATCAAAGCAATGAATTTCATTATTAATCTACTCCTTTTTCGCAGTATTCTTTCGTAACTTGGTGGCGATATTCAAACATTTTATCGAGTTTCGGCGTGATTAAAAACGGTGTCGCCGCTGCTCCCAAAAAAGACATCGGCGGTTCGAATTCGACGACATCCTGCAAAATCGCTCCTTCCGGGTGTGAACGCATAATATGCTGATGCCGCCAACGCCGAAACGGTCCCGAAACCTGCATATCCTCGAACATATTCGGCGGATCGTAAGCAATATGTTCCGCAACCCAACGCACCGGAAAAAATCCTAAAATTTTCGTTTCAATAATCGCCTGCGAACCGATTTTTGAAATATCCGCCTTCTGAATAACCTTCGCATTTTCCCACGGCGGAATTAAACGCTCAATTGCATCCGGCAATTTGTGAAATGCAAAAACTTCTTCCGGTGTGGCTTTGATAACGGTTTCTTTTACAAATTTCATATTTTGCGATAACTCAATTTAGTTTGATAAATACATTTTATGCTATTGAACTGAATCTGCAACACAATTTTATTCAATTTGCATTTTTACATTTCTTCGCACAAAGCTATTTTGAACTGAACGAATCTCTGCACTTTGATAAAAAAATAATTTTAAAATTTATTTTGTCACTTTTTCCACTCGTTTGACACATATATGTGTGAGAGCCGAATTTCAACTAAATTCAGGGGAGAAAATTATGAGCGAAGTTTCAAAACAAGTTAAAAGTTCATTGATTAGCAAAATGAGTGTCAAAAAAATTAAACCAAATAAAGCAATCGGACGATATCTGAAATTGTTCGCGGTAGCAGGTGTAGCGGTCTTGATCGTTTCGATTGCTTTTGCACTGACGAATAATCGAACCGGCAAAAACATAACCGAACTGAGTCCATCCGCACCGGATAACAAACCGGTGGTCGTGGATTTGAAGCAAATAATTTCACCCGATAAAACTGCGAAAGCGACTGCGGCGGCGGCACAAGAATATGCAGTTGACCGAAATGAAACGGGAGCAACGGCGAAAAATGCTGATAATAATTTGCAGATGAATTTCACCGAAAACGGTCTGCGATTAGAATCAACGGCTCAAGAAAATGATTGGACTTCCGACTGGAGTTTGAGCAGTTTCGGCTATGGCAGTCAGCAAATAAATGTTGCCGAAGGCGATTTAATAACAGACGGCAATCGGGTTGAATTAAAACGCGAGAAGCAAAATATAACGGAATGGTTTGTAAATGAAGCAAGCGGAATCGAACACGGTTTTACATTGGCAAAACGTCCGCAAACGAAATCGAACGATGAACCATTGCGTTTAGTAATGAAAGTTGACGGCGACCTGACAGCACGGGCGGATGTTGACGGGCAAATGCTGACGCTTTTGGACAATAAAGGCGTGGATGTTCTGCGGTATGAAAAATTGAAGGTTTGGGACGCGGACGGTAAAGAACTGACCGCACAAATGCGAACGGATGAAACAGTCCGCGAAGTACAACTCGAAGTTGAGGACAAAACAGCGAAATATCCGCTGATAATTGATCCGACGTTTGTTTCAAAAACAACAAACACCGTTTCCGACAAGATTTCTTTCGGCAACATTTTGGGAATTCATAATCTAACTGCAAATATTGTAAGTAACGGATTTATCAACTCAGCAGTTAATTTTACAGGTAACGAAATAAGCTGGAATTCCGATAATGAGGAATTTTTGGGTGAAGGGACACTTAGAGTAACAACAAATGCCGGCGGTTTTGGTGGAAGATGGGTACACCCCGACACCAATGGATTTCCCACACGCGTATTGACCAGCATAGAAATGTATGTATCAAACCCGAATGGCAGTACGAGACTAACATCGGGAAACGTATCCGTAATACTACCGCCGTGGATGGAGTTTGACGGTAATTTCGGCGACCTTCCGGGTTTGGTTACAGTTACCGGCAGCGGTCAGAATGTAACAATCACGATGACTTATTCGCAAGGTATATCCAGCTGGAATGCCAGATTCTACGCTAAAATAAAACCCTTTAATGAACTTCCCTTAACTCCGCCGGACGGAGAAATGCGTTGGACGGGATCAACCACCGGACCGAGCGGCACTTATAGTGTCAATGAGGTTAAGCCGGTTAGTATGTTTTATACAAAACCGAAATGGACTCGTCTTTCGCAAGGTCCGGTTAATCCCGGAGATGAAGTTGAATTTAAGATTGAAACGCAAAATTATCCACACGCACCATCACGATCAGCCGAGTTAAGAATTCATGCACCACAATATACGGAATTTGTTCCGGGATCATTTACCGGGTTGGATAATGCAATCGTTACCGACAGTTCGACCAGTTTCGGCAATATAGAATATAAATCCAAAAAACTTGATTGGGGGAATGCGGGACAGAATCATACCGTTACATATAAATTAAAAATCAAACCGGATATTCCGCCGAGCGTTTCCCAAATTCGACTCTCGACCAGTTTAGTTCCCGAATACGAATGGAGCATTCCGCCTGCTCTTGGTAAAAGGGAAAAAGTGCTTGATAATATTATATTGGATGTGGAGCACAGTGATGTCAGGCTTGCGATTGAACTGCCGAATGAAAGGCTTGAAAAGGATGATAATTTTATAGCGAAAGTAAAAGTTACATCGAGCCGACCGGATGTCAGAACAATCAAGTTTGACGATCCGCTGCTAAAAGAAGAAACGGCTTTGGGAAAGGCGGAAGATGCGATATTGACTGTGGACACGCCGCCGCTGCCGCCGCCGTTCGATCTGACACCTGAAAATTCGTCCCGCACATTTGCAGTTCCGGTGAGAGTCAATAAGCTCGGCGTTACCGAAATCGTCAGTTCGCTTTCATTTACGGGACCGGACGGAATTACGGGAACGGTTAAAAAAGCCGTAAAGGTTTCAGCACCGCCGTTGAAACTGACTTTAGATTTTACGCCGGAGCAGACGGTTCTTAATCAGACTGAAGACTCGTCCAAAACGGCGGAATGTGTCGCTCACGAATTAAATAATTCGGCTGTTAAAAACTGTATCGAAATCACGGCAACGATAAAAAATGACTCGGATAAAGCGGTCAAAAATATCGTTCTGCCGGAAGCCGAAAATCCTCTGCGGCTGATTGCCAGCACCGATCCCGAAAGTCCGGGCGTTCCGCTGACAAAAATTGATTATCATCCGCCGCATTCCGGGCAAATAGATTTAGAACCCGGCGAGCAGGCAGTTTGGACATGGCATATGAACGCCTTTGATGCTCCGGCGAAACTCAGTTTTACGCCGCTGTTCTTAGCGTCTCAAAATGGCGAAGCGATCAGAATTGCCGCCACCAAGGAATTCAAAATTCTCGAAAATGTTCTGCTTGAATGGGGAATGCGACCGACCGACGGGCGAACAAATTATCTTTCGGGACAGAATGTTCGTGCCGACGGTTACATCGAAAACGTATCCGCTAAGGACGGCGGTGAAGAAAAACTTCTGCGGGTTCTGGTTTATCAGATTCCGAAGAAAAATGTCGGCGGCGGTTTTGTATTTAAGAGTTCATATAACGGACCGAGTCCAACCGAATATGAATTTTTCGATCTTCCGGCAACGGGCGACGGCAAAAAACTTAATGTCAACAGCGTGTTCCGTTCGCTTGCCATTGACCGAGCCTCGACGGGCGAAGTCGAATACGGTGTCCGTGTCTGGGTCGTTGAAGACGATGGAGAATTGACTCCCGCCACCGATCAGGCTCTGCTTGATGATGATTACGTGGATCAATTCACCATATTCTTCTCAGCCGAAGATAAAATCATAGATCAATATGTTCAGGATTGTCTGGATGCCGGATTTTTACCAATACTTTGCTCATTTAATCAGGCTCTGGCAGGCGAAGGAATTGACGGGGCTTATGGATTGATAAAATTCGGTATAACGGCACGCGAAATACAAATCCACGTTTCGCCGAATGAATCCATTCCGCGTGTAACGATTTATATGTTGTGGGCATATCGGGAGATGATGAAAAGTGCCCTTGGAAATGAACAGGCGAAAGAAGCTCTCTTACAGGATATGTATGGTCAATATCTCAAGTATCACAATCTCGGAGTTTTGAGCGGACAGGTCATCGGACAGACACCAATGGCGTTCGGAGAATTTTCCAATAAATCACTCGATTCAATCGGACGTTTTATGTTTGTGCTTGCAAACGGCGATATTAACGAAATACAGGTGCAGGTCGGACATCTTCTCGGTTCAAATCCCGATATGCTTTTTGAACCATTAGCCGTCGGGCGGAGTTTCGTGTCATTAGGTAAAAGTCTGAAACGAGCGGGAGGCGGATTAGCCGATAATGTTTACACGGCAGCGGCACGAGCCGAAGCCGTTCAGCGGGCGGCATCCGTCGAATCCCGTGTGGCAGCGGCGGCGGCGAGAGGCGAAGACCTCGCTACGGCACTTGTGGCTGGAGATAAACTAACAGCAAGTTTAATGCGAAAGGTGTTCGGCGTATCGGATGAACAGGTCAAAAGACTAATGAACTTTGCACGGAAAAATGAAATTATTCTCGCGTTCCGTTCGCGGCATCCGCTTGCCCAAACTCTTTTGGACAACGGTTTGGCGTATGCGAAGGCACAGGCGTTCAAACAAAAAACGGTCAATTTAATTGATATAAATTTCCTCGGTTATCGGCGAAAAGCCGAAGCAACCATCGAGATCGTCGAACCTCCCGCCGGAATTATCGGCAAGGAAGGTGCTGAACTGACAACTGCCGTCAATGCTTATATGGATGTTTTAACCGCAAAAAATCCCGAATTGGGATTGAATAAGGTTCTGCGGGAAGAAGTCCGCGACCGTCTCGAAGGTCGTGCGAAAGAGTGGAATAAATACGCACCGCAATTGAAACTCAATAATTTAGATGAAACCGTTAAAGTCGGTGTTAACTTCGGAGCAGGCGACCAGTTCGTGCGGGATGTCAGCGGCGATGTCGGTGTTAAAGAATTTCGCAAAGTCGAGAGAAATCGCGTTGAAGATTTTCTCGATCCCGTAACCGGTACGAATCGCCGACGTTGGGAAATTAAGATGGAAGGACCGAACGGTGCAAAGGCTCTCCCGATTACCGGCGACATAGATTTTCTCGGTATTCTCGATAAATTCGGCAGAATGATCCGGGATGACAATAAACGCATTGCCATCTATAAACAGATGCAGGAGTTTATGGAACACGGCGAAAGTATGTCATACCGCTATGAGGATCTGCGTCAAACTTTTGTCAGTTGTTGCGTCGAAGGCAAAGAAGCGATGATGACGGTTGGACCTTGGAAGGGCGAACCGCGTGCCGGACATTTTGTTGATAATATGTCCGTGATGGATGAATTTAATGCTGATTTCAAAAGAGTTCGCGGAACAGAACCAGTTGTCGGTCCCGCCGGAGAAATCAAGCTGGATGCGGAAGGAAGACCGATTGAAATAACTCTCCGGCACGAAGAAACGACCGGCGAATTTGGACTGGTTAACGGCACACCTTTGCTTAATAATCCTAACAAGGCGTTCGTAACACGGTTTGCTCCATTGCTCTTTGAAACTGTTTTTAACGAATTCAAACAGAGAATTCCATATTATTTCCCGTCAATTTTAGCCAGAATTCTAAATAATAACGGTAATAATCTGAAAAACAACGGATCATCGGCAAACGTCGTGGATAAAGCGATTTTCCGACGCGGCGGTCCGGTGATCCAGATTGCGGGTGTGTCCGAAATTGATTTGGTCGAACCGGATAAGTTGAGAATCTGGACACCCGCCAGCGGTTGGCAGCCGATCTCAGCCGAAGATGCGTTTGCCGCCGGTGATCCGAATACGGCTGATGTCGCTCCTAATTCTTCAATAACCGATAGTGCTGCTGCCGGCGAGAAAAATTTGACCATCACGGCGGCTAATACACTTGGATTTGAAGGTGATTTCTTTGCCGCCGATGATAATATCGTTATCAATCCGGGCGGTGCAAATCAGGAAATTGCGATCGTCGAAAGCGTTGATCCGATTGTTTTGAAAACAGATTTGGTTTACGAACACAATCCGGGCGAAATGATCGCGGTTATAGTTCAGACAGAAACTAATCCGACTCCAACTCCAACTCCAACGGTTACGCCTACTCCATCTCCAACGGTGTCGCCGACACCGTCTCCGACCGTTACGCCGACACCGACTCCGGTTCCGGGCAATCGGCAGAAACCTCTGTTCGATTTCGACGGCGACGGCAAAGCTGATGTTTCAATATCGCGTTCGGATGCGACCGGCAATTCGAATAGTCTCTGGATAACTTTGCAGAGTTCGGATGATCTTGATACGTATTTTAATTGGGGCGTTGCGACCGATACGCTTGCTCCCGCCGATTATGACGGCGACGGCAAAACCGATGTCGCCGTGTGGCGTGCGACGGAGAGTAATTTCTATATGTTCAACAGTTCCGATAATTCCATTCGCATCGAAAGTTTCGGTCTGCCGGGTGATATTTTGACGGTCGGAGATTGGGATGGCGACGGCAAAGCCGATCCGTCCGTCTATCGCGGCGGAGCAGCGGGAACTTTCTATTATCTCGGTTCTAAAGATAATCCGACTCGCGGCATTTCATCAATGAATTGGGGAACGACCGGCGATATTCCGATACACGGCGATTTTGACGGCGACAAAATTCAGGATGCCGCGATTTATCGTCCGTCGAACGGTTATTGGTATATTCATCAATCCTCGAACGATCAGGTCAAATATATTCGGTTTGGACTGCCGACCGATCAATTCGTTCCCGCCGATTACGACGGCGACGGCAAAACCGATGTCGCTGTTTTCCGCGGAGGTTTATGGTATATTCTGCAATCGGCGAATCAGCAAATTCGCTATCAAAGATTCGGACTTGCCACCGACACGCTCGTTCCCGCCGATTATGACGGCGACGGCAAAACGGACATTGCCGTCTTCCGTGATGGAATTTGGTATATTTTGCACAGCACGAATGAAAGCGTTTCCTACACCAATTTCGGCTCGAAAACCGATAAACCGATTCCGAATGCTTATATTAATCGGTAAGTAATCGTTTTTTCTTTCTCCGGGAAATCTGACAGGAACGGCAGAATATCGCCGTTCCTTTTTTTGTCTTTTACCGATTGTCTTTATGTTCAACCAATAAATCCCAAATCTTACGCAAGTGTCTTTCCTCGACTCGAATACTACCAACCGAAAGCCGCATCGTAAATTTCCCGTTTAATTTCGTGTGCGATAAATACGCCTCGCCCGAAGCGTTTATATCGTTCATAATTTTCTCGTTCAATGAGTCTAAATCTTCGACATTTTTTGGACACGCACGAAAGCAAACTAACGCAAATGTTGTTTCCGACATAATTTCAAAATCATCGGATTCATCAATCCACGAAGCGAAAAGTCGGGCAAGTCTGATATGTTCACGAATGCGGTTTCGCAAACCTTCCTGCCCGAAATAACGCATTACGAACCACAATTTCAGCGAGCGAAACCTGCGTCCGAGTTGGACTCCGTAATCCATCTGATTGGTCACGGTTTCGGTAACTTTTAAGTATTCGGGAACAAGCGAAAATGTCTGTTTTAATAAATCCAAATCCTTGACATAAAGCACCGACAGATCGAACGGCGTAAAAAACCATTTGTGCGGATTGCTGACGATTGAATCGGCTTTCTCGATTCCTTTCAAGTGAAATTGCAATTCAGGCAGAATCATCGCCGAACCCGCATACGCCATATCAACGTGGAGGAAAATATCGTTTTGTTCGCAAATTTCAGCGATGGTCGAAATATCATCAACCGAAGTCGTTGAGGTCGTGCCGATATTTGCAACAACGCAGAACGGTTTGTGTCCGGCGGAAATATCGTCGGAAATCGCGTTTCGCAATTTTTCCGTGTTCATTTCAAATCTTTCATTTGTCGGAATTTTGACGATTGCATCCGTTCCCAAACCTAATAGCAAAACCGCTTTATCTATTGATGAATGCGTCTGCTCCGAACAATAAATTCGCAAAAGCGGCAAGTCTTTGCGTCCGCTCATTCCTTTTTTGCGGATGTCCAAATTCAACTTTTCGCGTGCCATCGCAATCGCGTGAAGCGTTGAAACGGAGGCGGTATCGTAAATTATGCCGCTGAAATCTGCGGGCAAGGACATCATTTTCCGCAGCCAATCAAGCACGACGGGTTCGAGTTCGGTCGAAGCCGGCGAAGTTCGCCAGAGCATCGCCTTCATATCAAAAGTGGCGGACAGCATTTCGCCGAAAATTCCGACCGCACTTGTCGAAGTCGAAAAAAGCCCGTGAAAATTCGGATGATTCCAATGCGTTACGGCGGGCAGAATCAATTTATCAACATCGCTCAAAACTTCGGAAAAATCCTCGCCCGTTTCCGGTGCGAACTTCGGCAGAGCATTTTTAAGCGAATTCGGTTCGATCTGCGAAAGCACCGGAAGTTCTTCAATCTTCTCGAAATAATCAGCAATCCAATCAACAATCTCATGTCCGTATTTACGAAATTCTTCCTTCGACATATCGCCCGTCGCACTGTTTTCGGAGCTGCTTTTCGCTTGTTTTTTTTCTCTGTTCATAGTGATTTTCGGTATGAAAGTTGGCTTACGATAAATATATTAGTAAATAAAAACTCGACATACTACTGGAAATAAGTATAATTCGTGAATAAGTAATTCTTTTTGTCGGATTTTTGCAGTTATTTCAACTAATTTATCTCCCTGATAAATCGGAATAATTTATTCGGCAATCAAACTTATTACAATTCAAACCAAAAATATAATTTACGAGGGATATTTATGAACCGCAAAATTTTCAGATATTTTCTTACTCTTTTTACAACGCTGATCGTTCCGTTGGCGACTTTCGCACAGGAAGCGACTGCACCTGCAAAAGCCCAAACCATTGACGAAATGATTGACAAAGCCTTTAAACCGATTGCCGATATTTGGGGCGGAATTATTTTCTTCGAGATTTATCCACGCGTACCGTTCGTTCTGGTTCTGCTTGTTTTCGGTGCTTTGTTTTTCACAATCGTTTTTAGTTTTGTCAATATCCGCCGTTTTCCTTTGGCGATCAATGTTGTTCGCGGAAAATATGACGAGATCGAGCAAGCTCCCGGTGAAGTCAGCGACGTAGTTGATCACGACACGATCAATGTAGTTGACGGCAATTTGCCGGACACGATCAGAGATGAAAGTGCTCACGGCGAAGTTACACACTTCCAAGCATTAGCAACGGCGGTTTCGGGAACTGTCGGTTTGGGAAATATCGCCGGTGTCGCGGTCGCGGTCGCGGTCGGTGGTCCCGGTGCAACATTTTGGATGATCGTTTGCGGACTTTTGGGAATGTCCACAAAATTCGTTGAATGTACTTTGGGCGTAAAATATCGTGACATAGAAGCGGACGGAACAGTTTACGGCGGTCCGATGTATTATCTCTCGAACGGCTTTAAAGACATCGGGATGACCGGATTCGGTAAAGTTCTCGCGGTTATTTTTGCAATTATGTGTGTCGGCGGTTCATTCGGCGGCGGAAACGCTTTTCAGTCGAATCAGGCAACCGTTCAAATTACATCAATGACCGGATGGGAAGGCGGAGCGATCAAAACGATTATCGGAATCGTGATGGCGATTCTGGTCGGAATCGTGATTATCGGCGGAATCAAAAGAATTGCGAAGGTTACGGAAAAAGTTGTTCCGCTGATGGCTGGAATTTATATTCTCGCTTCTTTAATTATCATTCTTTTCAATATCGGTCATTTGCCGCTGGCAGTTAGTCAAATAATCACCGGAGCATTTAGTCCCGATGCGGCGGTCGGCGGACTTATTGGAGCATTGCTGGTCGGTTTCCAACGGGCGGCATTTTCTAACGAAGCGGGGGCAGGTTCGGCAGCAATCGCTCACTCGGCGGTTAATACAAAATACCCTGCAAGTGAAGGAATCGTTGCTTTGCTCGAACCGTTTATTGATACGGTTGTGATTTGTACGATGACGGCTTTGGTAATCGTTATGTTCAATATCGTTGACGGAGCTGATGGAGCGGGTGGTCAACTTTTTGAATACGGCAAGGTTGTCAACAAAGAAGTCTTGATCGAAGGTGTCAGAGTCGGTGGAGTTGACCTGACTTCGAGAGCTTATGATGCAGTTCTGCCCGGATTCAGATACATTTTGACGCTGGCGATTGTGCTGTTCGCATTCTCGACAATGATCTCCTGGTCATACTACGGTTTGCAGGCTTGGAAATATCTTTTCGGACGCTCGAACGCGGCGGATATTACATACAAAATACTGTTCTGTATCTTCGTCGTGATCGGTGCGGCAATTTCATTGGGTTCGGTGATAGACTTCTCCGATGCGATGATCTTTGCGATGGTCTTTCCGAATATGCTTGGTTTATTCTTCCTGTTCCCGAAAGTGCGTCAGGAATTAAACAGGTATCTTGAAGCAATTAAAGGTGCTTAATGAACATTTGAAAATATTTCATAGATAATTACAAAAAAGGCTTTTCCTACAGGAAATGCCTTTTTTATTTTGCTTAAATAGTCTATGATGCCTTTCATCACTTCTTAAAAAGTAAAAGTAAAATTTAATATCTGATTTGGAGGCATATATGTCACTTTTTGCGACAAAATCAATTGAGAAGATCATTGCCGAATCTAAGGAAACGGGCAAAGATACGCTGAAGAAAACGCTCACGGGATTGGATTTAACAATGCTCGGAGTCGGTGCGATTATCGGGACGGGAATTTTTGTTTTGACCGGACAAGCCGCCGGGAAACACGCCGGACCCGCTGTTGTTATTTCGATGATTCTGGCAGGAATCGTCAGTGCTTTTGCGGCACTTTGTTACTCGGAATTTGCGGCAAGCGTGCCGATTTCCGGTTCGGCTTATGCTTACGGTTACGGAACTTTGGGCGAGTTCGTGGCGTGGATTATCGGTTGGGATCTGATTCTCGAATACGCGTTCGGGGCGGCAACGGTCGCCGTCGGCTGGTCAGGTTATCTGGTCAGTCTTCTAAGCGATATGGGAATAACTTTCCCGCCGTCTCTCGCCGCTCCCATCGGGCAGACGGTAACGCTTGCGGACGGTTCGACGACGACCGGGATTTTTAATCTTCCCGCTGCTCTAATTGCGGTTGCGGTGACGTTGCTGCTCATCAAAGGAATTAAGGAATCGGCAAGCTTTAACTCGATCATCGTGATCGTCAAAGTCCTCGTCGTCGTATTGTTTATCGTTGCCGGAATCGGTTATGTCAATCCGAATAATCTCGGCATCGGCTGTGCTCCCGGAACTGCCGGATGCACACCGTTTATGCCGTTCGGTTTCAGCGGAGTCGTGACGGGTGCGGCAGTTATATTCTTTGCGTATATCGGTTTTGATGCGGTTTCAACCGCTGCTCAGGAAGCAAAAAATCCGCAACGCGATATGCCCCGCGGAATCTTGGGTTCGCTGATTATCTGCACATTTTTATATATTTTAGTTTCGGGAATTATGGTCGGTCTGGTTGATTACAAACTTCTAACCGATGCTGCCGCTCCGATTGCTGTTGCCGTTGATGCCGCTCTCGCACAGGCACAAGGCACGACGATGGGAAAAGTTCTCGCAGTTTTCCCGACAATTATCAAAGTCGGTGCGGTTCTCGGTTTGAGTTCGACAATGGTCGTGATGGTAATGGGACAACCGCGTGTTTTTTATTCGATGTCGAAGGACGGTTTGCTTCCGAAATGGGCGGCGAGAGTTCATCCGAAGTATCAAACACCGCACATTACGACGGCGATTACGGGTTCAATCGTCGCCATTCTCGCAGGTTTCGTGCCGATCAATCTGCTCGGCGAACTGGTCAGTATCGGAACGCTTTTTGCATTTGTCATCGTCGGAACTGGAATTATTATCCTACGTTCATCGAATCCGGCTCTGGAACGTCCGTTCAAAGTTCCATTCTCGCCGTGGATTCCGATGGCGACGGTCGTTTCCGCCGCGTATCTGATGAACAATCTGCCGCTCGGCACGTGGATTCGTCTGATCGTCTGGATGTCTATCGGTTTGGTCGTTTACTTTGCATACAGTTACTCGCACAGTAATCTACGACAAGTTTCGGAAAATGATGAATTTCAATCGAATTCTGCTTACAAACCACCGATTGCGGCAATCATAGCTATGATTTTGGTGATAATTCTAACAATTTTTCAAGTTTCATCTCTGATAGATTTTCACACGCTGACAAAAGTGCCTCTGGAAACGGAATTTCCTTGGTATTTTTACTTAATGAATATGGGAATCCGCCTCTTTGCTTGGGTTATGACCGGAGCTTTAGTGGCAATGCTGATGTATGGTAAAAAAGACAATAACGACGCGGGAGTCAATCAGAGCGTTAAAAATATTGGATTGACTGCATCATTAGTAAATCTCTTATTCTGGATTGGATTAACTTTCTGGTTATTTAACAATCACTTTGATTGGATCAAATAATTTGAACTTTTTCTCTGAATTTTGCGGAGTTAAACGAAGTGTCAAACATAAGAAAGCGGCAAAGATTTGAAACATCTTTGCCGCTTTCTGTGATTTGCAGATTTGTTATCAAACCTGTTATTTAACACTTCGAAACGCTTTGGCTTCTTTCGGTAATTTATCTTTATATTTTTTGAATTCTTCGCTTGCCGCGTCAACCTTCGTGCCGTCAGCTTTGACCATTGCGAAAAGTCCTTCAGTGCCGAAGTAGAATTTATCGCCATTAGCTTCCGAATCATCACCTTTTTTACCCATTCCGTCGGTTTCGATAAAGCCGTAAATGATATTTTCGCCGTTAAAGTAAAATTCTTCCGTTTTTTTCTCGCCTTCCGTCGAATAAACCTTCAGACGCTTGAGCGTATCGCCGTCCATATAGGTGTGCATTTTCGCCCATTTTTCTTCAGTTATATCTTCAAACGAATCCTTTGAAATATCGGTTTCGGTGCGTTTGAGCGTTGCATCAGTTCCTTCCGATTCGCCGACCGGCAGACGTTTTTCAACACCTTCGACATATTCGTTAATCGCTTTAATACGTTCATCCGCTGCCATCGAAGAATCACTATAAGCCTTTAATTCCTTATCTTTCCTCATATCCGCCGTATTTTCATTCGCCGTTTTATTCGTATTCATCGCGTTATTATTAGCCGTGTTTTCGACAACATTTTCCGACGAATTTTCAGGAGCCGATGCGGTCGGACAGCCGCTCAGTAGAGCCAAGCCCAACGCCATCAAAAGTAATTTTTTCATAATTGTTTCCTCTTTGTTTTTTGGTTTAGAATTTGTATTTCATAAAGCAAAACACGTTGTTTGTCGATAAGATCATTTTTATCATTCCTGAATAATTTGATCTAAATTACTCTAGAAATGAGCTTTTCGCAAAATCAGACAAATTGTTTTCCGGACAAAAGTTTCGATACTTAAAAAAACTGACAAAAGTTAACGGCTGTTTAGAATTGCTTCAAGTCATCAGCACTTCCGTTTTCGATTCATAACTCGAACTGATTTTGCTAAAATACCCGATTTTTAAATTCCTGAGAATCACTCTCGCTGATGGGTTTTGTTCACGTTCATTAATATTTCAGTATTCTTATTGAAATATTACATTTTGAGATTCCACTCACCGCAAAATGTTAGTTCCGCACTTCCCGTAATCAGCATTTCATCGTCTTCCCGCCAGAATGCTTCGGTCGTTCCGCCTTCGGCGTAAACGGCAACTTTGCGGTTGGATTTATTTGTAAATGCCGCCGCGACCGCTGCCGCAATCGAGCAAGTTCCCGATGAGGAGGTTTCACCCGCACCGCGTTCCCAGATTTTTATTTCGATGTTTTCGCGGTCGTGAATTTTGACGAAAACGACGTTCGTGCGTTCGGGAAAACGTTCGTGCGACTCGATTTCCGCACCGATTTTTCGCCAGTCGAATTTATAATCTTCAACGAAAATAACGCACACCGGATTGCCGACATTAACAGCTGTGATCGGCAGAATCCGATCAGTAACTCGCAGTTCGTAATTCGTAATTCGTTCCAAAAATTCGTCCGACCGGAAAGGAATTTCGACGCTCGTAAATTTCGGTTTGCCAAGTTCGGCTAAAAACCAAAATTCATTTTCTTCACGACTCAAAAAATCGTAATTTTTAATGCCGCTTTTTGTTTCGAGCTTTAGTTTTTTATCAGTCCACAAATTTTTGTAGTAGAGATAAGCAACCGCACACCGCGTTCCGTTGCCTGAAAATCCGGCTTCGCTGCCGTCGGGATTGATGATGCGGCAGGAGTAATCAGCTTCGTCGTTGCCATTGAGTTTTTCAAGCAAGGCGATGCCGTCGCCGCCGACTCCGGTGTTTCGATGACAGATTTGTGTCGTAAATTCGCCGATGTCGGAAATTGTTTGCAGTTCATCTTTTTCGACAACGATATAATCATTACCGAAGCCGTGAAATTTGCAGAATTTGATTGGGTTCATAGATGTCTGTATGCAGGAATTGAATAGTTTTAAATAATAAAACTTTTTTGTGTAAATTTGAAACAGACAATCTGACTTTTAAAAAAGAAAAAGCCGCAAAACTTTCGTTCGCGGCTTTCTCTTTTTATCATAAGCTAAAAACTATTTCTTCGGATTTCCCGAATGCGGAGTTGCAAGATACGGAAATTCATTTAGAAACGGAACGTCATTTGCCGGAACGCCATCGCCGAGGATATTGTTCGGAGCTTTGTTTGTTCCCGGTGTAAAAGGTGTTCCGCCGGCAACCGCACGCAAAGCGATGTCGGTTACATCATCAAAAACTCTGCGTCCGTTCGGGAATCCCGCCGGGTCGCCGCCCAGTAAACCTAAACGATTCGGTGATTTTGCCGGTGGGATTGCAGCATTTAGCCGAAGCATCTCGTGCGGTTTTCCATCGGACAAATATGTATTAAATGTCGGTGCTCCCGGAACTGAACCGGCTTTGATTCCCGTTGCGAAAATCGAAACCAAATCATTCCGTGGTGTTGCCGGAATATCAATCTTAAAGACCGCTTTCAAAAGCGTGGCAAGCTGCGGATCAAGAACGAAAGGTGCAGCAATCGCGTCATTTTTCGGAGCAAGTCCGTTAAATGCGTCTTTCAATTTCAGAGGAATTATAACCTCATTAACAAGTGGATTTCCAAGCCGCGAAATTTGCACCCATTTGCCGTTTTTCTCGCCGTTTTTCTGTGTGTTGTAAAGAACATTTGTCGTTTGTCGGCTGGCGGTTGACCAAATACCGATGACTGCATCGGGAGCGGTCGGATCGGTCGGAACATCTCCTCTGACCAAATCTTTGATCGGAACTTCGATAGCGATTGAATGCACATTTAATCCGGCAAGCGTATCTTTTCCACCGTTTTCCTTGATCGAGGTCAGATTAAGCGTATCAAATATCTCGTTAACCGCAATGAAAAATCCTTCGTCACGCTGACCTGCAAAAACTCTCGAACCGTTTGAATCCGGTAATTCCTGAACGGCTTCCTTAGCCAGTTTTTCGTAATTCGGCGTGGTTCGAACACCTATGTTAGCGGGCGGTGTTCTTAAACTCTTGGAAAGAAACTTTCCTTTTTTTCCTGTTTTTCTATCAATTTTTTTAACGCTGAAAGTCTGAAACTCGTTAATATCGGGATCGTTCAAAGACGTAATTAGTGGATCAATTTGTCCTTTTCCCTGCAATGCTTCATTCGGTGCCGCCATTCCTAAAATGATGTCGGGATTTTTGATTTGATTGCTGAATTGAAACTGATAAACGACATCTTCTACGCCGTTGCCCGTATTGTCAATTTTAATTTCATACAGCACGGTATCGTCGAATTTATAGTAGTGCGGACCGGCACCGGGTGCTTCGAGCGGAATAAAGTTTGCGATCAATGTGATGTATCCCTCACGCCCTGCTTCTGTGCTTCGAAAAGCGTAAACATCTGTGTTGTCGGCTAACGGATCATTAGTAATCAATGGTGCTTCGCGGTGGCTCGAAGCCAGAGCCGGCGGCACTGTATATGTGTAAAAAAGCGATAACATTATCGCCAAACTAAGTGTTGTCGTAATAAATTTTCTCATAAATAATTTCCCCTTGAACGATTTTCTTTGTTAAATGTAAATTTTGTTCTTTATATTATTTTCGCAGAAAATTTGAAATTGGATTCATAAATTTTGTATTGAAAATAAAGAAACGCGATAAACATTGACGTTTATCACGTTTCTTCTGCCTATGTCAAAAATCTCACAATTACTTGCGAGCATCGGGAATTATCTTCAAATCAACTTTTTTGCCGTCACGCATTACGATGATTTCGTAAGTTTCACCCGCCTTCATTTCGCCGAGCATAAACATATAATCGGAAATGTTGCGAACATCTTTATCGCCGATTTTGACGATTTTGTCGCCGCCTTTGATTCCTGCTTTGTCAGCCGCGGAATCGTCCCGCACACCGTCTAAAACCAAACCGCTGTTGTCGCTGTTGGCATAACTCGGAATCGTTCCCAAACTTACATTGAAACTCGTCCGTCCGCCCATCGTGCCGGAACTTTTCGCCACCGTATAAGTCGGGCGAACCGGATTTTGGTCAACTGCTTTAACGATTTCCGCGACGAATTCGGTTACTTCTTCCAAGCCGCCGTAATTTATTTTATCGGCAGTGTCGGAAGGTTTGTGATAATCCGTGTGGGTTCCCGTAAAGAAAAACAGGACAGGAATTTTCTTGGCATAAAATGATGAATGGTCGCTCGGTCCGAAGCCGTCTTGATTAAGTTGAAGATTAAATTTATGAAGAGAAACTGTAGAATTTCTGTTACGAATGTCAGAGGATGTTTTGACTAATTTAGTTAGACTAGCAACCGCCTCACTATTTACATTCTCCTGCGTAACTAAATTTTCCCATTCGCTCCCCGTTCCGATTCCGCCGACGGTTAATTTCCCCGCATTTAAGCGTCCAGCCATATCCATATTTATCATCGCAACGGTTTTTTCAAGCGGAAAAACGGGATTGTTCGTGTAGGCTTTTGAGCCGAGCAGTCCTTCTTCTTCGCCGCCGAATGCGATAAAAATCAGTGTGCGTTTGTTTTTCTTTTCTTCACGAAACTCTCGTGCAAGTTCGAGCATTGCGGAAGTTCCCGAAGCGTTATCGTCAGCTCCGTTGTGAATTTCGCTGGAATTCGGCGACAAACTTCCATCGCCGCCGTGTCCGAGATGATCGTAGTGAGCTCCGATGATGATCGCTTCATTTTTCAAAACCGGATCGCGTCCTTCGACAATGCCGATGACGTTGTATGCTTCGGCTTGTTTTTTGGTCAGATTCACATTCAAAGCCGCTTTTGCATTGAATGCTTTCGCAAGTTTGATCTCGATGGTTTCGGGAGTTTCCCGCCGCATCGCCATCCATCTTTCGATTTCCTGCAAACCTTTTTCGTCAGTTTTGAATAATTTTGCAGCAGATTGACGCGATATAATAATTGTCGGAACAGCCGTAATTCCGAGCGTTTGGTCGAAATTTAAGTGAGTCGTTTTGTCTTCGTTGAATTTTTCGTCGCCGGCAATTACAAAAAGTGCTTTGGCACCATTTTGTTTAGCGATATTCGCTTTAGCGTGCAGACCGATCAAGCCGAATTCGCTGTGCGGATTATCTTTGTCGGGATTTTCCTTGAATACTACGACTATTTTATTTTTGGCATTCAAACCCGCGTAATCATCGTATTTCAAACGCTCCGAAGTGATTCCGAAACCCGCAAAAATAACATCCGCATTCGGAACATTTCCGTTCGGCGTAAAACCGTAAGGCATCCAGTCCGCCTGCAAATTCATATTCGAATCGTTCATCGTCAGCGAGTTGCCTTCGCCTAACTCGACTCCCGCAACATATTCAAACGATTGCAGATAACTCTTTTTCGATTTACCGTTTACAGTTTCGTTATAACCCGCTTCGAGTTTATAGCGTTGAAACATATTTAAAATATATCCCGCCGCAAAAGTCGCCCCTTTCTCGCCCGTTCGTCTGCCTTCAAGTTTATCCGAAGCCAAATAAGCAACGTGCGTCCGCAAATTTTTCTCCGATTTCGATTGTTTTTCCGCCTTCTGTGCCGAAATACTGAAAACAAAGGTTAAAATAAATAGAAAACTAAATAATTGCTTTTTCATAAATTCTTTTTCGTTATCATATCAATAAACTTTTGATGAACTAACACTTTGTTCCAATACATTTTACCCAGCTTTCTATTTTCCGTCGCGTTCGTTTTTATACTTAAAATTTCCTGTGATTTTTGCCATTATCATTTGTGCATCGAACTCTGATGCTTCGGCAATCTGCGTAGAAAAGTTTTCAGCCTTTTTTTCTTTGAGCATTATAATTTCTTTGCCATTCCAACAGATCGAAATTTTTTCTATTCTTATATTGCCGGAATAAAAACGGTTGTTGCTCTAAAACATCTCTTGCATCTTCTTTAGACATAATTTACTCATAAACCGTCGGTTTATCCGAGTGCGGAATAAAACATTGGCGGCAACGGGCTTCGTATTTTCCGCCGGCACCGACTTCGACTCGTTCGTTTGATTCAAATGTGCGTTGCGAATAGTTTGCCGTGTTGCCGCATTTAACGCAGATGGCGTGGGTTTTGGTGATAAATTCGGCGATTGAAAGCAGTTGCGGCATCGGCTCGAACGGCTTTCCCATAAAATCCTGATCCAAACCGGCGATAATTATCCGCTTGCCGTTATTTGCCAGATCGTTGACCGCTTCGATGATTCCCATATCGAAAAACTGCCCTTCGTCAATGCCGATAACTTCCGTGTCATCATCAATTTGTGCAAGCAATTCCCTCGCCGTCATCACGGGTTTTGAAATATGCGTCATTCCCGAATGCGACGCGATTTCCTCGACCGAATAGCGGTCATCAATGCTCGGCTTGAAAACCTGCACTTTCTGCCGTGCGATCCTTGCCCGATTCAAGCGGCGGATCAGTTCCTCAGACTTACCCGAAAACATCGAACCAACGATAACTTCTATCCAACCCGTCCCATTTTGTCTGTCCATACGGCGTTCCGTCGTATTGTCGAATGCTAATTCTTCAACCATTTATTTGCGTTAAAATTCCTTACTTTGATTTTGAAAATTGCAAGATTATCAAGTCTTTTTTCTGTTGTCCAATGTAGTGATTTACAAGAGGTTTTCAACCATCCCGCTTCAACATTATTATCTGTGTTTATCCGTGTAAATCCGTGATTGATACTCTTTGTAACTATTATTTTGAATTTCCCGTCAAATTCAAAGCGATTTTATCAACGATTTCCACACCGTTTTTATCTCCGATTATATTGTTGCCGATAATCACGAACGCCAGAGTTTCATCCGTATTTTTCGCAAATCCGGCAAGCGAATTGACATAAGTTATCGAACCCGTCTTACCTAAAATTTTGCCCGAAACTCCGCTCAGACGATTTCGCAGAGTTCCGCTCTGTCCGGCGACGGGCAATCCATTCTTAAATATCTCGGCAAACTTTGACTGCGAAGCATAAACTAATGCTCGACCGATAGATTCGGGAGTTACGAAATTCAATCTTGAAAGCCCCGAACCATCGTGGACAGCGATTTCATCCGTAGCAATATTGTGTTCACTCAACCATTTTTCGATGACTGCCGCTCCTGCCAAATCGTCACCGCGTAGTTTCTGAATTTTGGGATTGTCATTCGGTGATTCGTCACCAAATTTTTTGCCCAATGTTCTTAAAAGCAATTCAGCATACAGATTAACTGAATCTTTGTTCATTTTGTGGACAATCTCAGCAAGCGTTTGGCTTTGAACAGAAGCGATTTCAAAGGCATTTTCGGGAGTCAATTTATCCGCTGATTTCCAATCGGCTGATTTAGCTTCGCCTTCAACGTTTATTCCGTTTTTCTCCAGCACTTCGTTCAGGATTTTTGCTCCCAAAAGTGCCGGATTATTGAAGGCGATTTTGACATCAAGATTTTTGCCGTTGCCCCAAACATAAACTTTGTTTGTGCCGAGTTCGCGTTTTAAACCGATTGCTTCAATGTCTTCGACGGGTTTGACTTCGCCCGAAAGTTCAACATACTTTGAATCCGATTTCGGCTTGCCGTCCGCAATCGTAACGGTTGTCAGATTTTGATTAAACGAGAGTGCCGAACTTGCTGCTCCGTAATACCACTGCACCTCATTCCACGCCCAACCGTCGCCTAAATTATCGCCAGTAAAATAGCTTTCATCACCGATTATGTCTCCTTTTATTTGAGTTATTCCTTTTGATTTGAGTTGTTGTACGAGTTTATTTAACTGTTCATCATCAAAATCGGGCGAGCCGTTTCCGTATAATATTAAATCGCCTTCAACAGTTCCGCTCTCAGCTTCGTTTTTGGAATAAACGGAAGTTTTCCAACGAAAATCTTCGCCGAGTTTGTCTAGTGCAACGATGGAAGTTAAAAGTTTTTGAATCGAAGCCGGATTAAAAAGTTTCTGCCCTTCGCGTTCACACACGACGCGTCCGTCTTTCAAACTAATCGCAATTATTCCCCAACGTGCTTTGGAAAATTCGCTTTGTTTTGTTGTTTCATCAATACTTTCACAAAGTTCAATATCTTTCGGCTGAACGGATACTTCAAGTGGTTTTTCAAGATTTATGTTAGATTCTGGAACTTCAAAGGAATTTTCTTTTTCCGATATTTGTTTGGTGTCAACTAGATCGGATTTATTGAAATAATTACATGAGGAAAAAAGAAAAAATCCACAGATGAACATAGATGAACACAGATATTTATATAAAAATCTGTTAAAGAATCTGTGTTCATCTATGTTCATCTGTGGTCAAAAATTCTTACTCAGTTCGCAAATCATTTCCCGTCATTTCGATAGGTTTTTCGATTCCCAAAATCCCTAGAATTGTCGGAGCGACATCTTCCAACGCACCATTATCACGCAACTTTAAGCCGTTCGTATGATTGGCGACAAGGTGAAACGGGACCGGATTCGTCGTGTGTGAATTGTGCGGTCTGCCGTTAGTTAAGTCGGACATTTGTTCGCAGTTTCCGTGGTCAGAAGTTATGATCGCAATTCCGCCGACTTCGTGAATTTTGCTGACGATACTGCCTAGACAGGTGTCAACGAACTGGACTGCTTGAATCGTTTTTTCGAGATTTCCGGTGTGTGCGATCAGATCGGCGGCGGCGAGATTGACGATAAAAACATCATTTTCGCCCGCTTCCAAGCCACGCAAAAGTTTGTCGGTAACTTTGAAACATCCCATTTCCGGCTGAATTTCATTGGTCAGAACTTTCGGCGACGGCACTAGAATCCGTTGTTCGCACGGATGTTCGGTTTCTACTCCACCGTTGAAAAAATATGTTACGTGAGCGTATTTTTCCGTTTCAGTGAGTCGGCAATTCAAAATTCCGTTGTCGGCAAAAACCTGTGCGAGGGCATTTGTTTCTTCCGCGATGTGAAACGCGACGGGCAGATTGTATTTGCGGTCATATTCGGTCAGGCAAACCGTTTCAATGTGCGGTCTGCCAAAGGTTGTAATTTCGGCAGTATCGGTCAGCGAAAGTGCTTTGACGATTTGCCGCATTCCGTCCGCACGATGATTGAAATAAATGACGAGATCGCCGTTTTGTATTTTAGAAACAGGAACACCGCGAACTTCTTCCAAAACTATCGGCTGCACGAATTCGTCATTTATACCGCGTAAATACGAACCCCGAATCGCTGACACGGCATCGAACGCCCGTTCGCCTTCGCAGTGAACCAGCATCGTAAAAGTTCGGGCGGTTTTGTCCCAATTCTGTGCTTTATCCATCGCATAACTACGTCCGCAGAGCGTGGCAATTTTGCCCAAACCAATGTCGGCGAGTTTGATTTCGGTTGCTTCGACGTATATGTCAGCACTTCTCTGCGGCACATCGCGTCCGTCTAAAACCGCGTGGACAAAAGCTTTTTCCGTGATGCCTTCGTTTTTCGCCATTCTCAGAAGGGCAAATAAATTTCCCATCGAAGAATGAACTTCGCCGTCAGACAGCAAACCGATAAAGTGAATCGCCGAATCATTTCGTTTCGCGGTCGCAAAGGCTTTTTTCAGCACTTGATTATCAAAAAATTCGCCTGTATTGATGGCTTCGGCAACTCTCGCACGTTTCGTTTTTACAACTCGCCCCGTTCCCAGATTCAAATGTCCGACTTCGGAATTTCCCGGTGATTCCGGCGTTAAACCGACTCTCGCACCGGACGCGGCAAGTGTCGTCTGCGGATATTTTTCGCAAATCGCATCGTAATTCGGCGTACGTGCCAAAGCTATCGCATTGCCTTTCTGCTCGTCAGAAAATCCCCAACCGTCAACGATTATCAAAGCAAGCGGCTTTTTGTGTCCATTATTCATATCCGCACCAAATCCAACACTCCAATTTCCAAGTTTTACCGTAACCATTTCAGATTTGACCGTCAAAATACTGCGATCCTTATTGTTAATTTTACTTGGAAATGCTCAAAATTATATCCCGCCGAACACAAAGTTGAGGGCAAACAAACATCGGTTTTACTTTTGCTTATTATACGAAATTTCAGGATTAATTAAACAGGAAGTGTGCTTTTTGTTTTAGCAATTCAGATCATCTTCGTCCGAATCTTCAAATTCAACGCGGTCGTAAATTTCCGTGAGACTCAGGCTGCAGTTAATTGACTGAACCAAAAATTCAGAGTCGAGTTTATTGTAACTGCTGTAATTCCAATTGTTATCGGTTTGCTTAGTGAAATGTTCGATGAAAATTTTGTCTTGAGAAACTAAAATATAATCGGTCATCGTCGGATTTCCCATCCGGTATTTCATAAATTTCGTCGTTCGGTCATAATTTTCGGTGAAAGGCGAAAGAACTTCAAAAATAATCTGAGGATTAATGAGAACATCTTTTTTCACATCGTGAAACTGCGGTTCGCCGCAAATTATCGTTAGATCGGGATAGGAAAAAAGACTCGCCGAAGTCGTCCGAACTTTCATATTCGACGACAACGGTTCGCACAAAGTGCCTTTTAATTTGTTGCCGACTTCGCATGTCAGACCTACGCAAACCCGCGAATGCGAAAGGCTTTCGCCCGCCGTCGCATAAATTTCGCCGTCTAAAAATTCGTGGCGAACTTCTGCCTCACGCTCTAATTCCAGATATTCTTCGGGCGAAAGTTTGGGAGATTCAGTCTTTATTTTGGCAAGTCCCATCTTTTACGAATCGTCTTTTCACACAAATTTTCCGACCTGAACTCTCGCCGCCCGCAGAAGTTTGCCGTTGAACGTGTAGCCTTCGGTAAATTCTTTCGTGATAATTCCGTCCAATTCTTCGTCGCCGACTTCTTTAAGTTCAACCGCTTCGTGCAGTTCGGGATCGAATTTTTGCCCTTCGGAATCAATCGTTTGAACGCCGACGCTCATTAACGCATTCTCAAAACTTCTCGCCGTTCCCTTCACGCCGTCGAGCAGATGTTCAAATGAAGCATCCGTTTCGCTCGCCGAAATTGCCAGATTCAGATTGCCCATTACAGGCAATAAAGCGTTCAAAAAATTCAAACGTCCCTGATCGGCACGCTGCTCCAACGATTTTTTCATACGCTCACGCCGTTCGGAAGTTTCCTGTTCGAGTTTTGCTTTTTCTTCTTCAAACCGCTGCTGAACGCTTCCGAGTTTCGTTTCCGCCGCTTCGCACCGAATCGCCAATTCTTTATAAGCATTTTCAAGTTCGATAACTTCCGCCGCTTTCGCCGGCTCCTTTGCCTTTCCGGTTGCCGCTTCGTTGCCATCGCTGACATCAGCACCAATTCTTTCGCCGTTTTCGCTGACCCGACGTTTGTCTGCGAAAGGAATTTCTTCCACTTCGCCGTTAATAATTTCTTCTTCGTTATTTATATTTTCGTTATTCATCGTTTTATTAAACCAACTCACTATTTTGTTAATCGTAACTTCGATATAGTTAATTATTTTATCATCCATAAGAATATCAAATAAATGTAAAAACAATCTATTCGGAATTTACAAATAAACTTTTCGAGATTAAGAAAAAATAGAACGCAAATTACGCGGATCAAAGACGATTTTCGCGGATTCATTCCTATAATTTATTAAACCTACTTTAGCTCACTTTTGTTTTAAATAGTATTTAAAAATCCGCGTTAATCCGTAAAATCCGCGTAATTTGCGTTCTATTTTTTTATGCTGCTGCCAATGCAGTTTCGGGCGTAAAAACAAGTTCGCCGTCTTTCGCCGAAACTTTAATATTGTCGCCGCTTTCAATTTCGCCGCCGAGTAATTTTACGGCAAGCGGGTTTTGAATCATCGTCTGAATCGCACGTTTCAGAGGTCTTGCACCGAATGCCGGATCGTAGCCTTCCTGCAAAAGTAAAGCCTTCGCCGAATCGTCCAATTCGATGGTCAAATTTTTCTCTTTCATCAGCTTGTGCAAGCGTCTTAACTGAACGTCAATAATTCCCGCAAGTGCTTCTTTATTAAGCTGCGTAAAGACAACGATGTCATCAATCCGGTTGAGAAATTCGGGACGGAAATGATTTTTCAATGCTTCCAAGACTCGATCTTTGGCAGTTGAATCAACCAACGGATTCTCAGGAATCGCACTCGAACCCAAATTACTCGTCATAATTAGAACGGTATTTTTAAAATCAACCGTCCGACCTTTCGAATCGGTCAAGCGTCCATCATCCAGAATTTGCAGTAGAATATTAAACACATCGGGATGTGCTTTTTCGATCTCGTCAAACAAAATCACCGAATACGGACGGCGGCGAACCGCTTCCGTTAATTGTCCGCCTTCTTCATAACCGACGTATCCCGGCGGAGCTCCGATCATTCTCGCAACAGCGTGTTTTTCCATATATTCCGACATATCGAGCCGTGTTATCGCCCGTTCATCGTCAAATAAAAATTCCGCCAAAGCTCTCGCAGTTTCGGTTTTTCCAACGCCCGTCGGACCGAGAAAAATAAATGAACCGATGGGACGATTCGGGTCTTGCAAACCCGCACGCGAACGGCGAACCGCATTTGCCACGGCGACCAAACCTTCTTCCTGTCCGATCACGCGGCGACGCAAATTGTCTTCCATTTTGAGAAGTTTCTGCATCTCGCCTTCGAGCATTTTTGAAACGGGAATTCCAGTCCATTTTGCGACGATATTGGCAATATCTTCCTCGTCAACTTCCTCTTTGAGCATTACGCCGTCGGTCTGTAAATCGGCAAGTCTGTCTTGCTCCGATTCAAGCTGTTTTTCAAGTTCGGGAATCGTGCCGTATTGCAATTCGGCGGCTTTGTTCAAGTCTCCGGCTTGCCGTGCTTGCTCCAATTCAAGTTTTGCCTGTTCCAAATCCTCTTTGCCCGAACGCATTTTTTCGATCTCGGCTTTTTCCGATTGCCATTTCGCCTTCATCGCCGAAGAAGTTTCCTGCAAATCGGCAATCCGTTTTTCAATGTCCGCCAAATGCGATTTTGCTTTTGCATCTTCCTCACGGCTTAACGCTTGTTTCTCGATTTCCAATTGCAAAATCTCGCGTTCGAGTTCATCAATTTCCTGCGGCAAACTATCAATTTCAATGCGAAGTTGCGAAGCCGCTTCGTCAATTAAATCAATCGCTTTATCGGGCAGAAATCTGTCGGCAATGTAGCGATGCGAAAGCGTTGCCGCCGCTAAGATCGCTGCATCCTTGATTCGCACACCGTGATGCACTTCGTATTTTTCCTTCAATCCGCGAAGAATCGAAATCGTATCTTCGAGCGAAGGTTCGGCAATATAAACCTGCTGAAAACGCCGTTCGAGTGCCGCATCTTTTTCGATATATTTTTTGAATTCATTGATCGTCGTCGCTCCGACAGCTTTCAAAGTTCCGCGTGCAAGTGCCGGTTTGAGCATATTCGAAGCATCAATCGCACCTTCCGAAGCACCTGCTCCGACAAGTGTGTGCAGTTCGTCAATAAACAAAATTATATTGCCATTCGATGATTCGACTTCCTTCAAAACCGCCTTTAAACGATCTTCAAACTCACCGCGATATTTTGCTCCCGCAAGCATCGCACCTAAATCCAATGACACGAGTTTTTTGCCCTTCAAAGTTTCAGGAATATCGCCCGAAACGATTCGTTGAGCCAAACCTTCGACAATCGCTGTTTTTCCAACGCCCGGTTCACCAATTAAAACCGGATTGTTTTTGCGTCTTCTGGAAAGTATCTGAATCGTCCGCCGAATCTCATCATCACGCCCGATGACCGGATCGAGTTTTCCTTTGCGGGCAAGATCGGTCAAATCCTGTGCGTATTTTTCGAGCGATTGAAAATTATCTTCCGCATTCTGATCCGTAATTTTCGAGCCGCCACGCATTTCTTCGATTGCCTTGCGAACTTCATCAACTTTGACACCGTTTGAACGCAAAATTCGCCCCGCGTCGCCGTCTTTTTCATCCGCAACCGTCAAAAGCAAATGCTCTGTCGAAATATATTCGTCTTCCATCTGCTCGGCTTCTTTCTGTGCTTCATCAAAAATTTTGTTGATGCGTGGACTAAAATATTGCTGTCCGCCCTGCACCTTCGGCATTTTTGCAATCGCCGCGTCTAAGTCCGTAGCGATTACCTGCCTGTTTGCACCAACTTTTCCCAAAATCGCACTGACAACGCCTTGTTCCTGTTCAAACATTGCGACGAGTAAATGCTCCGGCTCGACCTGCTGATTCTGGTTTTTCTCAGCTACCCCAATCGCATTCTGAACCGCTTCCTGCCCACGAATTGTAAATCTGTCAAATCTCATTTTTTGTATATCTTTAGCTTTAGATTGTAAATTTTTAAGAAAAGAAATTTAACCACAGATTTCCACAGATAGACTCAGATATTTTTTTGGATAAAGAGTTAATTTGAAGTTCTTATCTCTTTCTTATCCGTTTTGATCTGTGTCAATCTGTGGTTAAATTTCTTTTTTAGACTTTACTCGTTTTGCTTCCGTATCAATCTTTTTCACACCCGAATCTTCTCCCGTAACTTCGATCCTGCGGGCTTTTGCCTCTTCTTTTTTCGGTAAACTCACACGCAAAATGCCGTTTTTAAATTCAGCCAATGTTTCTTCCGCAGAAACTGTTCGCGGCAAGCTAAATGAGCGTGTAAACGAACCGTAAGAACGCTCGACGCGATGATGATTATCGCCTTCTTCTTTTTTCTCGAAGTGTCTTTCACCTTTCAAAGTGATGACATTATTTTCGATTGAAACCTCGAAATCTTCACGTTTCATTCCAGGAAGTTCAGCTTCTAAAACGATTTCATTCTCGCTTTCAAAAATATCCACGCTCGGCGACCAACCGCCCGTAGCCATTTCTTCCTGATCAAATCCACGCGGCACGCTCGTCATAAAAAGACGGTTCATTTCGTCCTGCAAACTTCTTAACTCTCTAAATGGATCATATTTAATTAAACTCATTATTTTCTTACCTCCAAATAATACTTATTGTCTAATCTATATTGAAATTTAGCTAATTGCTTAGTCTTACTGAATAATAAAATATGAGTGCGTTGTTGTCAAGTCTAAAATAATTTCCAAAATCAAATTTACAAAAATGTAACTTTCTGTCTTAAAAAGATGACATTTTTGCACATAAAAGGTTATATTTATGTCGCATTCATAACAATAAAAATCCGAGGCAAAGATTATGGAAACAATAGATGCAGTCTACGAAAAAGGTGTGTTTCGCCCGACTGAAAAGGTCAAAATAAATGAAGGCGAAAGGGTTAGAATCACGGTTGAAATAACAAAAGTTGAAAAAAATCAGCGAAAGAAAGATCCTGCCGAAGCGATTCTTGATTTGTCTGTTGATACCGGAATCCCCGATTTAGCAATCAATATAGATCATTATTTATATGGATTACCGAAACAAAGTGAATAAAATAAGAAAAGTATTCATTGACACATCGGGTTGGATTGCAATCGTTGCAAAAACGGATTCTCTGAATGCAAAAGCAACGCAAATTTATAAAGAATTATTAGAAACTGAAGTTGAATTCGTAACGCATCAAGGAATTTTACTTGAGGTTGGAAATAGTCTTTCAAGTGAAAATTTAAGAAAAATTGCTTTGGGCTTAAAGCAAAACATCGAAGATTCTCCAAGAATTAAATCAGTTGAACTCGATCAGGAACTTTACAACGCAGGTTGGGAACTTTTTGAGCAGCGTGCAGATAAAGATTGGGGAATTATTGATTGCATAAATTTTGTAGTAATGCAGGAAAACGATATAACCGAAGCAGTTACAGCAGATAAACATTTTGAGCAAACGGGATTTACCGAACTTTTGTAAACATTCTAAAAAATGAAAATTTTTCGTGAAGCACTGTATCCATTGATCGCCGTTGCTGCCGCATTTGTTATCGGCGGGATAATTATTTTGATTATCGGCGACAATCCGATTACGACATTTCAACTCCTAATCGAAAACTCATTCGGTTCGGTCAAAGGTGTTACCGAGACGCTTTTTTATGCGACACCGCTTATTTTTACGGGTTTGGCGGTTGCCGTCGCATTTCGTTGCGGTCTTTTGAATATCGGTGCGGAAGGACAATTATATGTCGCGGCGTTTGCGACGGCTTGGGTTGGAATCAAATTCGGCGGGGTTTGGGTTCAAGTTGGTAATACAGCAACATATTGGTCGTGGATGAATTTACCGCCTTCTTTGTGGTGGATAACGAGTCTTCCTGCTCTTTTACTAATTCCGCTTTGTATGGCGACGGCGATAATTGTTGGCGGTTTTTGGGGGGCGATTCCCGGATATTTAAAAGCAAAATTCGGTTCGCACGAAGTTATCAATACGATAATGCTCAATTTTGTGGCGATCGCCTTGGTCAGTTATTTAACCCAATATCATTACAAAATTCCCGGCGATCCGCTTCTTCAAACGGCAAATATTGGCGATGCCGCAACAATTCCGCAACTCAATCAGTTTACATCGCTTATTCCAAAAGATGTCGCATTAAATGTTTCATTCCTTATCGCAATTTTAATGTGCGTTCTCGTTTACGTTTTCCTCTGGAAAACAAAATGGGGTTACGAATTGCGTGCGGTCGGCGAAAATCCTTCGGCGGCAGAATATGGCGGAATTTCGCCGAAAAAACAGATAATTATCGCCATGACAATTTCAGGCGGACTAGCGGGAATGGTCGCCATCGGCGAAGTTATGGGATTTCGACATAATTATTATCACGGCTTTTCCGCCGAATGGGGTTTTCTGGGAATTGCCGTTGCATTACTTGGGCGAAATCATCCGTTAGGAGTTTTTATTGCGGCAATATTTTTTGCAATCCTTTTGCGTGGCGGAATTTTCGTTGACGCATTTACAAGATATGTTTCAAAGGATTTGGTTGAAGTTTTGCAGGCAATAATTATTTTATTTGTGGCGGCACTTCAAAAATATACGAGGTAAGGAAAGTATGAATTACAGGAATTTTACAGCATTGATCGAGCGTGAAGATGATGGTTATGTTTCGCTTTGTCCCGAATTGGACATTGCAAGTCAAGGCGAAACGGTGGAAGAAGCAAAAGCAAATTTAGTCGAAGCGATTGAACTTTTTTTGGAAACGGCTGATAAATCGGAAATCGAAAATCGCATTCACAATGAAGTTTTTATAACACAATTAGAGGTTGCCGTTGGGTAAATTAAAAATTTTATCGGGAAAGGAAGTTTGCAAGATTTTGTCGAACGAAGGTTTTGAAAATGTTCGGTAAAAAGGAAGTCATATCGTTATGCAAAAGCAGACGGAAGATTCGACAATAACAGTTCCTGTTCCGAATCATAAGGAAATAAAAATTGGCACTTTGAAATCAATTATACGGCAGTCCGACTTACCGAAAACACTATTTGAAGTATGAGTGAAGCATTTGATTTTACAATAATAGCGATCATTATATTTTCGTCAATCCGTTTGGCGACACCGATGATTTTTGCGGCGTTGGGCGGGATGTTTTCGGAGCGTTCGGGCGTGATTAATATCGCCCTCGAAGGCTTGATGTTGGTGGGAGCATTTACGGCGGCGGTGGTAACTTATGAGATGCAGAATCCTTATTTCGGGTTTTTGTGCGGGATGGCGGCGGGCGGATTGTTGGCGTTTATTTTTGCGGTAACGGTGATAAAATTTGAAGCCGATCAAGTTGTCGCGGGTGTCGGGATAAATATTTTAATGCTCGGAGTTCCGGCACTTCTATCGAGTGCTTTGTATGATTCGGCGGGTTCGACTCAGCAGATTCCGAAAGAGTTTTTGCTGCCGGAAATTTTTGGTTTAAACGTCGCTTCTATTCTCGCCTTTTTGCTTGTGCCGATTTCTTGGTATGTTTTGTATAAAACACCTTTCGGCTTGCGAATTCGGGCGGTTGGCGAAAATCCGGAAGCGGCGGATGCGGCGGGCGTTGGAGTTCAAAAAATGCGTTACACGGGCGTAATTATCAGCGGAATTTTAGCAGCGGCAGGCGGGGCTTATTTATCCATCGGACAGTCATCTTTCTTCACACGCGGAATGTCTGCGGGGAAAGGCTTTATCGCACTCGCGGCTTTGATCTTGGCAAAATGGCGACCTGTGCAAGTCTTTATCGCGTGTCTGTTTTTCGGTTTTACGGAAGCATTGGCGATACAACTTCAAGGCTCAAGTTGGGCAAAAATCGGCGGTGAAGATATTCCCATCCAATTTATCGAAATGCTGCCGTATGTTTTGACGATCATTGTTTTAGCAGGTTTTATCGGTTTATCAAAAGCTCCGAAGTCTTTGGGGATTCCTTATCGGAAGGAGAAATAAATGGATTTTGTGAAAAAGCAAAAGCAAATTTGTCGAAAATATAACGCTGATTACATTGCGACAAATTTGAATTTAAAGTTAGGAATTTCTCAAGATTTTTTCTCTGGTGAGTTGCCATTAAGCGGTTTAAGACATCCGGCAGAAGTGGGAACTTGTGGTTGGTTTCTTTGGGTGGGAGAAGAAATGTCAGAAGCTGATGATTATTTTCAGCCATTGCATATAATTCATTTAGTTGAAAAATTTCCGAGTGTAATGAAATATCTCGGACTTCCTTATGGTTGGAGATTCTTAACTGCAAACGATTATGAAGATGTATGGTTTGATGAAAAACTGTTATTAATAAACGATTGACCAATTCTGAGTTAGCAAGTATTTTTAAGTTATGAATACAGAAACAGCGACAATACCGATTTCCGTAAAGTTACTTGAGCAAATTGAAAAATATGCTGAAAAGAAACATTGTGATAAGTCGGATTTGATTGAAAAAGTGATGAAAGATTATTTATCAAATGAAGAAGTTCAAACGAAAAAGCAAAGAAATGAGCCTGAAAAAGAAAAAAAATTGCTCAGAAAACTTGCCTTAGAACAACGAGAAGAAATTCTGGAAAATCTTGATTATCAGGTGGATTTGTGGAACGAGGACAACTTTACAGATTAGAAAAACCGAGTAAACGCGATCCGAAAAGACATCGTGTTTATGTAATTGTAAGCAGGAATTTTTTGATCGAAGTAAATTTTCCCACGCTCATCTGTGTGCCGATATTTTCTAAAATAATCGGATTGGACACAGAAGTAATTGTCGGTATCAATGAAGGTTTAAAACACGATAGTGTGCAGTACGTTGTGACGAATTAGTTAGCATACCAAAATCAAATTTAACAAATTTTATCGGCAGTTTATCAGCACAAAAAATAATAGAATTAAACCAAGCCTTAAAAATTGCACTCGAATTAAAATAGAAAAATGACATACGAAAACGCACAGGAAGCGGCGGAGTTTATCCGTTCTAAATATGACAGAGATTTGAAAGTCGCACTCGTTTTAGGGAGCGGTTTGGGAGCATTTGCGGATGATTTGGAAAATGCTGTGAAAATTCCTTACGAGGAAATTCCGCATTTTGCAGTTTCGACGGTTGAAGGTCATAAAGGTCAACTTGTTCTGGGCGAAATTGAAGGCGTGGCGGTGGCGGTTCAGCAGGGGCGTTTTCATTATTACGAGGGTTATTCAGTGGAACAGGTAACTTTTCCGATGCGTGTTTTCGGACTGTTAGGAATTGAAACTGTAATTCTAACAAATGCGGCGGGAAGTGTTTTGACGAGTTTTAAGCCGGGGCGTTTGATGCTGATTCGGGATCATATAAATATGATGGGCGTGAATCCTTTGCGTGGTAAAAATGATGAGCGATTTGGTCCGAGATTTCCCGATATGACGCAAGTTTATGATGTCGGTTTGCAAAAAATTGCAATGAAAGAAGCGGAAAAAATGTATGAAAAGCGAGTCAGGAAAAATGAAAAGAAAAAGTTCAAACCGCTCTTAAGACGTGGCGTTTATTGTGCTTTGTCGGGTCCAACCTATGAAACTCCGGCGGAAATCCGAATGTTGCGTCTGCTTGGTGCAACCGCCGTCGGAATGAGTACCGTTCCCGAGGCGGTTGCAGCAAAACATCAGGGAATGAAAGTTTTGGGAATTTCCTGCATAACGAATCTCGCGGCGGGAATCACAAATGAAAAGATCAATCACGAAGAGGTAATGGAAACAGGCGAAAAAGTCGGTAAAAGATTTAAAAAGCTAATTTGCGGAATTATTAAAAGATTGGCGTAAATAATATGATAATAGGAATTTGTGGCGGAACAGGTTCGGGAAAGACGACGATCGCACGAAAGATCGTGGAGTCGGTCGGCGTGGAAAAAGTAGTGTTGGTCGAGCAGGATTCCTACTACATAGACCTCGCGGAACTCTCTCTGGACGAACGCCGTAGAGTAAATTTTGACCATCCTGGTTCGATTGATATTGACCTGATCGTAACGCATCTCAAACAATTAAAAAAAGGTAATTCTATTGAAATGCCGGTCTATGATTTCGCCACGCATACGAGAGAGTCAGACAATAAAATGACGAATTGGAGTCCGGTGATTATCATCGAAGGAATTTTGATTTTTTCGCAACCGGAAATTTTAGCGTTGCTCGATCTAAAGGTTTTTGTAGATACGCCTGCCGATATACGTCTGCTTCGGCGGATTCGTCGCGACATACAGGAACGCGGCAGAACTCTGGAACAAACGCTGAATCAATATGAGAAAACGATTCGCCCGATGCACTTCGAGTTTGTTGAACCGTTTAGGGAAAAAGCCGATGTGATTATTCCCGAAGGCAAAAACAGACAAATGCTGATGAACAATCTGTGCAGTCTGATCGTGGAAAACACCGAAAATGCGGCAACCGGTGCCGTATTGAAAGTTTTACTTTAACTGCAGGAAATTATTTATGAAAGACATTTCGGAAAAACTGATCGAGGCGGCAAAAAAAGTTCGCGAAAAAGCGTTCGCACCTTTCTCGAAGTTCAAAGTCGGTGCGTCGGTTCTCACCAAAAGCGGCAAAATTTTTACCGGATGCAACATCGAATCGGCAAGCTACAGTTCGACGGTTTGTGCCGAAAGGGTAGCAATCTGGAAGGCGATTTCCGAAGGCGAAACCGAGTTTAAACAAATCGCCGTCGTTGCCGACACGGGAAAATTAACGCCGCCGTGCGGAGTTTGTCGGCAGATAATCTGGGAATTCTGCGGCGATGTTCCGGTAACGATGGCGAATTTGTCGGGCGAATCGGAAACGATTTCCGCCAAAGAATTATTGCCACGAGCATTTGACGCGGAATTTTTGAAATGATCCGGCAGCTGCGGTCAAAAAAATATTCTTCACGAATAAAGATTCATCTTTCGCGTCAGCAATTCTATCGGATCTTCGATGTTCAACGCCTCCCGCACGAAGAACGGTTCGCCGGCTTTGACTCCGATTAAACTGCCAAAATATTTTGAACGGTTTTCCAGTTCGTCGAGGAAATTCTTGTCCGTCAGACGGGTTTCGAGTTCCTCTGAATCGGGATTGTAAAATTGCGATTTATGAGCCTTGATCGCATCCATTTTTTCTTCCAGAAAATCCGAAATGTCCACGATGAACGACGGAATTACACGCCGCGAAAAGGTATTGTGAGCAACTTTCGGAACATCGGTTCGTTCAAGTCCGAAATCCCTGTCATAGTTTTTCATTGAAGCCAGACGAGTCGCTTCGCGGACGAGTTGCGTAATGTAATTGTGATCGGGATGCGGATCATCTATCTGATGTGTAAGAACAACTTGCGGCTTCAAACGCCGCAGCACACGAACAAGTTCGACGCGATTTTCGTCCGTTACGAAAACGTGTCCGTCGGGCAGTTCGAGATTTTCCCGCACGTCCAGTTTCAAAATTTTCGCCGCGTCTTCCGCTTCGACCGCCCGACCTTCCGGCGTTCCGCGAGTTCCCATCTCACCGCGTGTAATATCCAAACCGCCCGTTTTATAACCGAGCGATTTCATCTTTAAAAGCGTCCCGCCGACGGTCAACTCCAAATCGTCGGGATGTGCAAAAACTGCTAATACATTTATCATTTATCATTTATCATTTATCATTTTCTGATAAATTCTCCTTTATTTATTTATTCTCATTTTCTCTAAAGTCGCAAATTTATAAGCCTTCTCGTAAGCAACATTATCTCTTTTCATAATGATAAATGATAAATGATAAATGATAAATATCCACGGCTTGCCGATAAGTGGTAAATGGTAAAAGATAGATGTATGAAGTTGACTATTATCGGTTCGGGAACATCTGTGCCGCATCCGACGCGAAGCAGTTCGGGTTATTGGGTTGAAACTACAAAAGGCTCGTTGATGCTGGATTTTTCCGCGTCGGCGATTCATCGAATTGCACAGGAAAATCTTGATTGGACAAACCTCGATGCGATTTGGATTTCACACTTTCATCTCGACCACATCGGCGGACTTGCTCCGTTTTTATTCGGTACAAAATACGCCTCCGCAATGCAGGAACGAACGAAACCTTTAAAGATCTTCGGTGCAAAAGGCTTGCGGAAGATTTTGGAAAAGTTCGATGACGCTTACGATTACGGTTTTTTGGAACAACCGTTTCCGCTTGAAATAATCGAGGTCGAACCGCTCAAAAAATTTCAGATTTTGGAAGATTTGGAAGCTGTTTCGTTCAACACACCGCACACCGCCGAAAGCCGTGCGATTCACCTGAAAAGTGCGAATGATAAAATACTCGTTTTTACTGCCGACACAGGATTTACGAAAGCTCTCGGAACTTTTGCAAAGGATGTTGATTTATTTTTACTTGAATGTTCGTTCGTCAAAAACAAACCCGTCGAAACTCATCTCGAACTTGCCGAAGCGATCTATTTAGCAAGATTTTCTAACGCAAAAAAGGTTGTTCTGACGCATCTATATCCTGAATGGGACATAGTTAATTTTGCTGAAGAAATCGAAAAACTTTCACCGAACTGCAAAATTATCAAAGCAAAAGATGGAATGATTATCAACGTATAATGGATAACGGATAATGAATAATTTCAGAAAATATTATCCATTATTTACGAAGTCTGGTTTCAACTTCGTTTGCTTTCAAGGAGTTTCCCGTTGCCCGCTGCAAATCGGCGATTGATTTATTCAACTCCGTCTGTGCCTGAAGTTCGATACTGCGGGCATTGACGAGAGCGGTTTGACGTTCGAGGACTTTGTATATATCGGTAAAACCTTCGTCGAGTTTTCTCTGCTCGGACGCATATTGTTTTTCGCTGTTTTCGCGTGAAACCGCTGCTGCCCGAAGTCTGGCTTCAGCAGTGCGAACGCTTTGCAGAGCGTTGCGAACGTCAATCTGAATAACTTGTTCGAGTTGTTTGCGTTGCGACGCGATTCTGTCGGACTGAACCAGCGTTTTACCCAAATTCGCCTTCGTCGTGCGATTGCCGAACAACGGTAAATTGAACGTAACACCGACACGATAAGTCGGATAACGATTTGCCAGAATATCCGTGATTCCGCTTTGAAATCCGCCCGTAAATGTCGTCGCATTTTGTCGAACGGTCATATTGAATGCATTTAGAGCGGCGGCACATTCCGGCGATTGCGGAGCGGTCTGGCAGATGGTCGGCGTGAACGGAGATTGGAGATTATTATTGAAACTCCCTGAAATTCCCGAAGCCGTGTAAGATGCGGTCAGATCAACCTGCGGTTTGTCGAGTTCGCGGTAAAGCTGCTGGTCAAGTTTATTAATTTCTCCCGCAACCAAATTTGATTCGAGTTCCGGGCGGTTATCCAAAGCCAGCGATAACGCCTCGTCCAGAGTCGTTCGCGGTGCTTCGAGTTCGACCGAATCGGTCGGAATAAGTGCGTCGCTCCAGATTCCGTCTTCACGATCTCCGGCGATCAAACCCTTGATAATATTTTCCGAACGATTGACCTGTTCGAGAGCGACATAAACATTCTGCTCCAAATTAGCGACCTGCGTTTCCGCCGCGACAATATCAATCGGTGCGAGAATTCCGTCCTCGACCAGACGTTTATTGTGTTCAAGCTGATCTTTCGCATCCTTTACGCCGTCGCGTTGCACCTGCAAATTTTTAAGGGCAAAGGTTAAATCCCAGTAAGCCCGTTGAATATTCGCCGTTATTTCAATCGCTTTCTGACGAAACTGCGTATCGGTCAGCGATAGATTTTTCTTGGCAATCTCAATAACCCGCCGCTGATTGTCGAATCTCCGTCCGCGAAGTAGCGGCTGCGAGAAGCCGAATGTCAGCGAAAGGTTATTCTGCGGACTCAGAATCGAAATCGGATTGGTCGTTCCCAAACGATTATTATTCAGTTCAGCATAATAAATCGTGCCGTATTTTCTGATAAACCCTTGGTAACGGGCATCGCCGACGATTGAATTGGTCGTGATGGTTTTGGTATTACTGAAAATGCTGACGTTCGGAAGTGTTGCCCGTTCGTAAGATGTGTTTCCCGAAAACCTCGGCTCGTAAAAACCATCCGCCGCTTTCAGATCGAATTCGGCAATTTGCACATCTTTCCGCGTAACTTCGATGTCTATATTATTTTCCAATCCCTTCACAATTGCTTCCCGCAAAGACAGCGGATTCTGTGACATCATATCAACTCCGACGCGACTCAAATCCGGCAAATCGCGTTCTTCGGATTCAAAATCGGGAGCGATTTCGGGAACGCCCTGCAAGTTCTCCGGCTGGACATTTTCTTCCGCATCGCCATCCGTCAGACTACTTTTCGTTTCATTAACGATAATCTGCGGTGTCGGTGTCGGTGTCGCCTCCTGAGCTTTTATTTCGCTAATATTTGAAAAAGCTGCGAATATAAATAATGCGTATATAAATTTTTGATTAAACTGCTTCATAAGTTCAAACCTCTCGATAAAGGTTTATCCGATATAGTTTTTTCTATAAAATCGGGAAAATTTCTGCTTACCCCTTCCAAATTAAACCTAAAACAGAACTTGCCGCCTGAGTCGTTTTGCGTCTGACAACCGCCATTCCCTTCGTTACGCCGCGAAAGATTTTCAAGTTTCCGAGGTCGTCAAAATACGAGTAGAAAACCGGTACGGCGAGAAGTGTTAAAAGCAAACAAAGCGACTGTCCGCCGGCAATCAGAACACCGACCGAACGATTCGTTCCCGCTCCGGCTCCGCGTGAGATTATCAGCGGAACCATTCCCGCGATAAGTGCAATCGTCGTCATCAGAATCGGTCGCAGACGGTCGCGGTTTCCCTGGATAATCGCTTCATCCCGTTCCATTCCTTGTTCACGCAAGTTGGAAATATGATCAATCACCAGAATCGCGTTTTTCTTGACGACTCCGAATAACAGTAAAAACCCTAAACCCGAGAAAATATTCAGCGTCTGTCCGGCGATCAGAACCGACAGAATTCCGAATGGAACGGCAATCGGCAACGTCAGCAAAATCGTGATCGGATGCACGAATGACTCGAATTGTGCGGCGAGAACGATATACATAAAAATAAATGCCAAAACAATTGCCAGCAAAAAGTAATACAACGATTTGCCTAATTCCTTCGACTGACCAACGTATCCCGCCGAATATCCCGCCGGAATATTCATTTTAGCGACGGCACTATCCAGATCCGCCGTGATATTCGTTGCCGAACCACCCGGTTTCGTGTTCGCAAGAACTGTCACCTGCCGTTGCCGGTTGATCCGGTCAATTGCCGCCGGTCCGGTTCCTTCCTTTGCCGTTACGACACTGTCCAGCGATACTGTTCCGAGTTTTGAGGACGGCACGACCAGTCGTTTGAGCATTTCGATGTCATTACGGAACTCTTGTTTTGCCCGGACGTGAACCTCGTATTGATCCGCTCCGAGGTTGATCGTCGTCGCCTCTTGTCCGGCAACGAGAATGTTCAAAGACTGCGAAATATCGCCGACGCGAACGCCTAAATCAGCCGCTTTCTGACGATTTATCTCGAACTGCAATTCGGGTTTTCCGCTGATCAACGTTGTATCGACATCAACCGCATCGGGATTTTTTTTGAGAACTTCGACGAGTTGATCCGAATATTTTTCCAAAACCTTCAGTTCGGAACCGCCGATGACGAATTGGACATTTGCATTTCTCTGACCACCGCCCGAAAATGCCTGAACAATCGAAACGGATGTTCGCAAACTTTTCGGATATTTATCAATTAAAAGTTGTCGGGCAACGACCATCAGTTCTTCCTGTGATTTTGAACGCTCGCTCAGATCGGATAATTTGACATAGATCGAACCGGAGTTGACCGCTCCCGCCTGTCCGCCGCCGACGGTGATTAATGTGTCGCTGATACCTTTCAATTTGCGTAGGTCGTTTGAGATTCGCTCAAGCAGAACGGTCGTCGCCTGCAGCGATGTTCCCTCATCCGTTCGCACCGTAACTTCAAATTGTGATTGATCGTCAACCGGCAAAAAGTTTTTACCGACAATCATAAACAACGGAATAATACTGAGAACAACCAACAAACAAGCGAGTGCGATAATCCACCGATGATTCAACGAAAACTTAATCATCTTCGTGTAGTTTGAATCGAGAATGCGGAAAAACCACGCATCTTTTGAGTTTCCCTTTTCGCGTCCCGTTTGTCGGGCGTGAATTCCGTCTTCATCAACAAGCGGTGATTCGCTCATTTTCGGCATTTCGCTTTGTTCAAAATGCGGTGTTTCGTGTTCGGATTTTATTGTTTCGTTTCCTGAATTTTCTTTGTATATTAAATTGTTTTCTGCGATTTGCTCATCTTCCTTCGTAATCAACACATCTTCTTTCGATTCGTAATCGTCCGTATTCTCTCGTGGCTGAATATCTTCCGCGTTCACAACACTTTTAACGGGTTGCGATACATTATTATCAAACTCCGCATTCTGAACTCCGAACTCCGAACCTTCTTCGTTTTCATTGGGTTCCCACTTGATTAAACGTGCCGCCAGCATCGGTGTCAGCGTGAACGAAACGAGCATCGAAATTCCGATGGCGAACGCCGAGGTCAAACCGAAACTCGACATAAAACGTCCGACGATTCCGCCCATAAATCCAATCGGAACAAAAACCGCCATCAGCGAAAGCGTCGTCGCCAACACCGCCAGACCGATTTCCCTTGTTCCCTCGATTGCCGCCCGATACGGCGACATTCCTTTTTCTTCGACGAACCGATAAATATTCTCAAGCACGACGATGGCATCATCAACGACGATTCCGACCATCAGCGTCAGCGACAGCATCGTGATCTGATTGAGCGTATAACCCATCGCAAAAATCAGTCCGAACGTTGAAACAATCGAAGTCGGAATAGCAATCGCGGCGATCAGCGTCGAACGGAAATTCCACAAAAAGAAGAATATAACGAGCGTCGCCAAAATACTTCCGACAATTAAATGTTCTTTGATAGAACCGAGCGAAGCCTCGATGAACAAAGAGTTATCACCGATAATCCGAAGCGTATAACTTTTCGGTAAGTTTGTCTGAATTTCCTTTAAGGTGCTTTTCACTTCGCGGGCAACGGCGACGGAATTTTCGCCCGATTGTTTGGAAACGATCAGCGTTACGGCGGGTTTTCCGTTCAAAAAAGATTGTGAACGCAATTCTTCCGCACCGTCTTCAACCGTTCCGATGTCTTTGACGCGAACTTCATAACCGTTGCGGTTGGCAATCACGAGGTCTTCGAAATCCTCAACCTTCCTGACTTTTCCAAGCGTTCTGATATTTATCTCACGCGAACCTTCGTCCACACGTCCGCCCGGAAATTCCAGATTCTGCACACGCATAGCAGCGGTAACTTCAATCGGCGTGATATTGAACGCACGCATTTTATCGGGATCAACGATGATATTTACCTGTCGTTCACGACCGCCGACGATGCTCACCTGTCCAACACCGTTGATTGATTCGATGCGTTCCTTAACTTTATTCTTCGCCGTTTCCGTAACTTCTCTTAGAGAATCAGGGGCGGAAACGACAATTCGCAAAATCGGTGCGGCATCCGAATCCAGCTTTTGAACGGTCGGCTGTTTGGCTGTTTCGGGCAGATTCGGAATCGCCTGCTGCACTCGGTTTTCGACTTCCTGTGCCGCGACATTTACGTCTTTTTCCAAAACGAACTGCACGAACACCTGCGACACACCCTCGAGCGAAGTCGAACGCAGTTCGTCAATTCCGCTGACGGTATTGACAACTTCCTCGATCTTCTCGGTAACTTCCGTTTCAATCTCGACCGGCGACGAACCGGGATTCAAGGTTGTAATCGTAATCGTCGGAAAATCAACCTTCGGAAAAAGATCAACGCCGAGCGAAAAAAATGAAAAACCACCAACCACGACAAGCGAAAAAATCAACATCGTCGCAAACACCGGACGCTTTACACATATTTCTGCTAACCACTGCATAATACTTTAAATAGTTCAGAGCTTAGAGTTTACAGTTCAGAGTTTTTTCTACTTGAACCTGCTTCCTTTTATCTCTGAATTTCGTAAATACTTAATAAATCCTCCGGGCAGATTTCCAATCTCACTTAATTCTCTGTAAATTTCATCAAATTACTCTTTCGTTACATAGTTTTAATCAAATGCAATATAAAGTTGCGAACGTGCTTCGGCACAGGATGCTTTTGCGACTGTCAGGAAATTTATAAACTCCTTATTGTCTTCACGCTCAAAGCCTTCGGCAATGTTTGACATAATCGAAAGAACCGAACAAAGAACAGAACGTCGAATTTGATCCCGTAAGCCGAAATCTTTTGCAAATTCTCCAGTTTCACTTGTCTCATAAATCTTATTCGTAACTTTGCGAGCCATTTGCCAAGATTTTACAGCTTCAAATCTCTCAATTTTCGCTGTCTTTTCTGAAATCTTGAACTCTGAACTCAGAACTTTGAACTCTAAATAATCGAAGCTATTGATTAACGATTACTCCATCACCTAATTTTTCGACGCTGCTCGTGGCGACGACTTCATTTTCCTGAATTCCGGTTTTGACTTCGATCATATCGCCTTCGAGCAAACCTGTTTGCACGACTCTTTCATTTGCCACTCCATCTTTGACGACGTAAGCGATATTTCGTTCACCGTCCGCACGCACGGCACTTGCCGGAATCATCACGGCGGGAACGGGTTTCGACTGCGTTACGCGAACCGTTGCAAATTGTCCCGGTTTTAGCAATCCGCCGACGTTTTCGATCTCCGCTTCAACCGTCAGAGTTCTCGATTGTGTATTCAAACTCGGCAGAACCCTTCTCACCGTTCCCGCAAATTTGCGGTCGGGATAAGCTGAAACCTGTGCTGAAACGCCTTGTCCGACTTCGATTTTGCCGATGTCCTGTTCGGGAACGGCGATTTCAAGTCGCAGAATCGCCGTTCTGACAATTGTTGCAATTTTTGCATTCGGCTGACTTGGCGAAATGTACTCGCCCGGATCGGCATCGCGTTCGGAAATATATCCGCTAATCGGTGCATAAATAACATTGTCGGTAATAGTTTTTCGTGCCTGTGCAACCTGCGTCTGTGATGCGTTGACCGCCGCTTGTGCCTGTCCGATCTGTGCTTTCGCCGCGTCAACTCCGGCTTGCGTGGACTGAATCGCCTTAACTGCCACCGCCGCATTTGAACGGGCTTCTTCGAGTTGCCCGAGCAGTTGATCGCGTTGTGCTTTTGCCTTGTCGTAAGCCGAACGCGAAACATCGCCGGATTCGAGCAGATTTTCATAACGCCGCAGTTCCTTTTCAGCTAAAACGAGTTGAGCCTTGACGGAAATTACCTGCGAAAAATTATTTATATCGAAATTACTGCCGCTGGTTAAACCGAGTCGTGCCTGATTTTGTCGCAAATTTGCAATCGCCTGCTGAACTCCGGCTTCCGCCTGTTTAACCGCTTTTCGCTGTTGTTCGACCTGAGCCAATGCCTGATTCAGACGAATTTTTGCGTCAGCGGCATCGAGTTCTACTAACGGCTGACCTTTGCGGACATAACTTCCAATATCGAAATTGACACGTACGATTTTTCCCGCCACCGTCGGGGCGACATTTGATTCCGCGTCGCTCGAAAGTGTTCCGGTCGCTTCCAGATAAGTCGGAATTTGCTCGACTTTCGCCGTTGCCGTTTCGATGTTTATAATCTGCGTCTCTGTATTTGCCGCATTCACATCTTCCTTACTCGTCGCAGATTTTCCGCAGCCCGCCGCAGACAAACCCGAAATTACCATTAAAACAATGCAATATGTAACCTTATATGACCGCATAAAACTCAGTTTTCTTTTCTCCAATTTTTACTTTTCAATTTTTAATTCCGTTCAGAAGAATCGAAGCAAATTCGTGTGCCGCTTCCTTATCGGAAATCTTCAACAATTTCTGCCCTTCGTCCCAGAGCGTGTTGTTGAGCGAATGATGAATTATCATTCCGAAGTACGACCGCACAATAATTCTTGGTTCAACCTCACGAAACACGCCGTCCTTTTGCCGCAGAATGATGTAATCACTCAGAATTGCATAACTTTCCGACACAAAACTTTCAAAGAACATTCTCGCCAGATCGTGTCCCTCAAGTGCCGAATGAAGCAGCAACCGCATCAGGTGGCGATCTTCCCGATGATGCTTGAAAATATGCAGAGCCATTCCGTAAAACACGCCGAAATCATCCTTCGCCGCCAACTCTTCCGCGACTTCCTGAAGCGGTTTCGTCATCCCGTGACTACACGCTTTGTGGTCAAGAATCGCTGAATACAGTTCATTCTTGTTAGCAAAATGCTTGAAAACAGTCGCCTCTGAAACGCCCGCCGATTCGGAAATTTTTTTGGTCGTTGTTCCGGCGAAACCGTTTTTGCTGAACAATTCCATTGCTATTTCCAATATCTGCCGGCGACGGTCTTCTCCCACCATTCTGGTTATATTTTCAGTTGCTTTTACCAAATTTGTCCTCTCTAATATAGGATAAGTAAGTGCTTACTTACCTTATTAAAACAATGCCATTTTATCCGCAAAGTTGTCAACGGAAGAAATGATTTATAAATATCTTCGCGGAAAATCAGATGGCAACAGCGGAATTCTGCGGACGAGTTATGTCGTATTTTAGGAAGATTGGCGAAAATGCAGTAACTATTCGGATAGTTTGCGGTAAATTTCCGCGTATCTGCGGAATCCGACTTCTGTGAGTGAAGCGTGTTCAATTACCGTCCGACGGCATCTTTCGCGGAGAGTTGCTTTGTCTTCGACCAAGATTTCAGAAACGGTTTCCGCGACTTTTTCATAATCCTTGCTGCGTAAATCTATCACGCCGCCGATTTTATTTTTCTTTATGAGTTTGCTGTAATCGCCGATGTTTTCGGTAATAACGACCGGCAAACCGACCGCTAAATACTCACCAACCTTGATTGGTGAACTGCCTTTTTTACTTTCCAGACTGTGAATAAAAGCCAAGGAAAAATCTGCCGCCGATAACCATTCAGAAATTTCCGTATAATACGCCGATCTGATTATCAGCGAATCTTTGCTGATTCTATGTCTATCCGCCATTTCGGAGAATATCTGCGGATCTTCCTGTGAAATAATCAAAAACTTAGATGTCGGCGATTTTTCTTGAAAAACTTTAAAGAACTCGAACATTTCCTCAACCGCATACCACGTTCCAACCTTTCCGATGTATATAAAAACCGTTTCATCATTCACGCCGATCTCGGCACGTTTCTTTTTCCGTGCTGCTTCGTCAAAGAAGAACAAATCAGTATCAACACAGCAGGGAATTACCGAAATATCACTTCTGACATCCAATTTGTTAACAAAATCTTCCTTCAGCTGATCGGTCAAAACGATTATTTTATCAGCCAGTTCTCTGGATTTTCTCTCGACGTAGGAAGTTGTGCGGAATGCCAGACTGTCGCGTTTCCAATATCCGATGTCCAGATACTCTTCCGAAAGTGTCGAATCAGCATCATATAAAAACTCGGTTCGGCAGATTTTTGAAACAAGCAGAGCAATTCCGGCGGGAACGCTGGAACGCGAGTGTACGAATTTTGATTTGTTTTTAAGCGTTGTATAACTTCCGATGAGAACCCCGCGGAAGATGTAAAATCCGCTGGTAAAAAGACGCATACTTTTATGATATTCAAGCGGATACCACTTTATCCCGAGCTGTTTTAGTTCGGCTTTCATTTTTTTGGTCTGCACGCGGTCAAGGGCGTATTTTTCCTGTTCAAGAGTAAACAAAGAAAAACTGTAACCCGCTTTGGTTAATTCTTTGATGTATGCCAAACACTGCGACTGACACAGCGGATCAAGCAAACTCCAATATGAAAAATAGGTTACGTGCATAAGTTTTTGACCGGAATTGTTTCAAGTCTCGTTGTTCGTAATCTTCCTAAGTTTTCTGAAACTTTTCACGTAAGGACTCAAACGCATCACCAAACTTTCCGGCAAATATTTATAAGTCAGATAAACCAACAGAGATTTATAATGTGAATAGTATATATAATTGAAAGTATATGGAAATTTCAAGAATAATTTACACAAAATATAATTTTTGATTCCTAACTTTTCTCTGACGAAAACCGGAAAATCTCTAACGAAAACCGGATCGTTGTTTATTTCGGAACTTATTCCGCCCTCTTCATAATATGCAATTATTTTATCTATAAATTTTTTGTTTATGCTCTTTTCAAGAAAGCATTGCAGATTGAAGAACCAGTCAGCAAAAATTTCGTAACGCAGATCGAAGTTTCCGACAATATCAAAAATACTTCGATGATAAAAAATTCCCTGCTGACACAAGTTATCTCTGATGAAAGTTTCGGCGGTAAATCTTCTGCCATTGAGCGTCTTATGTTTGACGAAATAACATTTTCCATACACGAACGCCGGATTTTCCGCCGGTAACAATTTTTGTACTTCCTCCAAAATCCCCGGTTTCAGACAATCGCCCGCCCCGATGAAATATACATATTTTCCCCTGGAAATTTTTATTCCTCTATTAAAGGCATCATAAACTCCAGCATCTTTTTCGGAAACAAAAATTATATCGTTTTCGTATTTTTTTATACATTCAAGCGTTTCATCAGTCGAAGCACCATCTATGACAATCAACTCAAATAGTTGTTTTTCCTGCAAAAGAATCGACCGCAGAGTTTCTTCGACCTTTCGACCGCAATTATATGTCGCTACAATGATTGAAAATAATTTTTGATCGTTCGTTACGGACATTTATCATATTGAGTTTTAAAATTTTTAACGAACATTCGTCAACCGACAAAAATGCTTCTTCTAAGAATCCTTCCGACAATTTTTTAAGGCATCACAGATGTAATCTATTTTTTCTTCACTCAATCCAGTCCACGTCGGCAGACTGATTCCGTTTGCGGATAAATGCTCGGCAACCGGAAATTTTCGTCCGCTCGTTGAACCGAGATACGGCGGCAAAATATGTCCGGGATAAAATAAAGGTCTGGTTTCGATCCCTTTTTCACCTAGAGAATCCATTACTTCATCGCGGATTTGCCAAAATTGCGGATCGAGAATTACGTTAAACATCCAGTAAACGTGGCTTGCCCAAGGTTGTTCGGTCTGAAATTCGACTCCTTCCAGTCCGTTTAAACGTTCGCGGTAAAGTTCGGCGATTTTCTTCCGCAGATGAATCTGTTCGTCTATTTTTTCCAGTTGAGCAAGTCCGACCGCCGCCGATAGATTGGTCATACGATAATTATAACCGATTACCGGATGCCAGTAACGACGGTTCGCATCCATTCCCTGACCGTGTAATAATCGGGCGTATTCTGCCAGTTTATCGTTATCGGTTACGAACATTCCGCCTTCGCCGGTCGTGATAATCTTATTCGCGTAAAAACTGAAAGCTGCGGCATCACCAAGTGAACCGACGATTTTTCCACCGCTGAAAGCCCCGTGAGCTTCGGCGGCATCTTCCAGCAAAAATAATTTATGACGCTCGGCGATTTTCTTCAGTGCGTCCGTATCGGCGGGATGTCCATATAAATGTACGGCGATAATTCCTTTCGTCCGCGGGGTGATCGCGGCTTCAACCGCCTGCGGATCAATATTCCAGGTTTCGATGTCCGAATCGACGAAAACGGGTTTAGCACCGCAGTAACTAACCGTGTTCGGAGTCGCCACAAAAGTTAAAGTCGGAACGATCACTTCGTCATCTCTTCCAACGCCGAGAGCAAGCAATGCCAGATGCAACGCGACCGTCCCATTACAGCAAGCGACCGCGTGTTTAACATTACAAAATTCCGCAAATTTATCTTCAAACAAGCCGACAAACTTTCCTGCCGATGAAATCCAACCCGATTCCATACATTCATCTACATATTTTTTTTCATTGCCAATAAACGAAGTATTAGCGACAGGAATTTCATAATTCATCTTGTTATAAACACATTTACTTTTCGGTTTTTGATTTTAAAGCCGGATCGAGTGCATTGGAAAGTTCGATATTTTTCTTATTTTCAACTTCCCCGCGGTTTGCCTGAGCAATTCGCCGACGGTTTTTAAGATGATCGGTGCAAAGTTGTAAAAGATAAGAAATACTGCTCAGCGGAGCGTGTGTGAAGGCAATCGTCGTGAATCTCAGCGTTTTGAGCGATGACCGGAAAACAATGTCGGATAATCCGTCTTGTTTTATTTTCAAACGCACGAAATGTAAATGATTGACCGCTTGTTTCCGACGCATCGACGCTTTTTCAGCGGGTGTCATCAAACCTTCAAAGTGAATTGCAAAAAGCGGCTCATCGTGTAAACCGAATTCCTCCAAAACTTTCAGCGGATCTCTGCCGTGATATATATTATCCTCGTGGATGTGCTTTTTCCAACTCGATTTCAATGTAAAAGCCGCCCGACACGGTTTATTGAAGATCATCTCCAAAATCAAATACCAATCGTCGGCGATCTTCATTTCCTCACTCCAACCGGCAACCATCGAAGAACGCTTTATCAGAAGAGCCGAAGAAGGAGACGGACACGAATCTATGAACAACCGCCGGACTTCCCTGTCATCCAGGATAAACCAATCATCGGATTTATCGCCGGCAAATTTTTTCCACATCCCATCGCGTTCCCAACTGCTTTTCTGTTGCCTTTCACCGAAAAACTCGGTCCAGTTCAGGAAGACAAAATCCGCTTCGAAGCGTTCGAGTGCGTCAGCGGCATTTTCCAGAAAATCTTCAAACCAAATATCATCGGAATCAAGCGATGCAATATATTCACCCTTCGCGTGTTTCAAGCCTAAGTTTCTCGCTGCTCCCTGTCCTTTATTTTCCTGATAATAATATTCCACATCCGCAAATTGTTCAACAATTTCGGCAGTATTGTCCCGCGAACCGTCATCGGCGACAATTATCTGAATTTCAGGATAAGTTTGATCCTTGACGCTCTGAATTGCTTTTACCAACAGATCTGAACGATTGAAAGTTGGTATAATTACTGAGATCAACTTACGAAACATAATGAAATCAATATTAGATAAATACTAAAAGTGCAAATTATGAGGTTTTGCAACAGAAACACGTCTTAACAATTTTTGCTCGTAAAATGTTCACGGATTTCTTGGATAAAGAATGCTTTATCCGTTACTTGTAAATCATCATTCGTTCAATGTAATTCACATTTATGTAAGCGATTTTCCGGCGAATCCTTTTTCATAAGCGATCCATAGACCGAGAGCCACACTAAACAATCCGGCAAATGCTCTCAACCAAAAATTTATGCGATTAAAATGCGATGCCGTCAGATACATCGGCAAACTGACGATCATACTCATCAGCATCATTCCGCCGATTGAACCGATTCCGAAAACAACTATATAAAGCAGTCCGAGACTAGCCGATTCAATGGTCGGTAAGACCAAAAGCATCAATCCCGCACTTCCCGCCAGACCGTGAACCATTCCGATAATTAAGGGTCGCGGAGCGAGAGATAATCCGTGGTGCGTTTTCGGCTCATCGGATGCACTAACCTGATCGTGGATATGCGGATGCGTGTGCAGATTCTCGCCGTGTTCGTGTGAATGAAAATGAAATTCCCCGCCGCGTAACATTTTCTGCAAAACATTCAGTCCCAGAAAAATAAGCATTATGCCAACACAGAACTCCAAAATTCCCTCGACTCTTTCACTTACACGATAGTTTAGCAGCAGCACCAGAACACCGACTATGAGAAGAGAGATAGTGTGTCCAACACCCCAGATTCCACCGATAATTGCGGAACTCCATAAACTTTTTCTCTCTGAAACGATGGTCGAAACAGCGGCTATATGATCCGCTTCGATAGCGTGTTTTAAGCCGAGCAGAAATCCGAAAAACAAAATTGTCGCAGTTGATAATGCCATAAGTTTCCTCCCGTAATTACATCATATAGGAATTATAACAGATTACTGCTCCAAGACACGCAATGACGAATGCACTAAAAACCGGCAGAGCCTTGACAATCGGATTTTGTCCGAGCGAAGGGCGATCCAGAAGTTTGCCCAAATAGAGAAAAGCCAAACCGACAAAAATTAGCGTTGCCGCCAAGCCGACGCTGAAAGCTACCGTCAGAACAAGCCCGTAACCGATTCGGTTTAAATTTATCGCTGCCAGCATTAGCACCAATGCCGACGGACACGGCAGCAGTCCCCCCGAAACACCAAGACCGAGCAAACTTTTCCAAGTTATGTCTTCCGGGGGCAGATGCGAATGAGTGTGTCCGTCGTGAGTGTGTGTAAAATCGTCGTGCTGATGCTCGATGTGTCCGTCGTGTCCGGCAGATAAATGTTCTTCCGTGTTTGAATGACCTTCTTCGTGCGAAGAATGTTCGTGATGGAAGCCTTTATTTTCGCCATTTTCCTCAAAGTGGGCGTGGTCGTGGTGATGCTCCTGAGATGATCCGTAACCCATATACGAAAACAAGCGGGATTTGAACATAGTCAATCCGATGAACAACACGAGCAAACCCGAAACGAAACTGAGGAACGGCATAATAGTTTCGGGTAAAATGAATTGCGATGCGAAAAGCGTAATCAAACCGATAGCAAACACACCGAGCGTATGCGTAATCGTAACGGTCAAACCAAGAAACATTGCGTGTTTCATTGTTCCTTTTGAACCGACGAGATATGCACCGACCACCGTTTTTCCGTGTCCGGGCGACATCGCGTGCATTGCTCCAAGTCCGAAGGCAAGCAACAAACCCATAAAAATAATGAACGGTGTAACTTCTTTTTCCTGTATTAATTCAGCAAAACTGTCCTTCTGCACGGCTGAACTGACAGTTCCGTTTCTATTTTGAAGTGCTTTTCCATTTTCGGGGATCGCGGATGTCGTAAAGGAAAGTTCCGCCTCTCGTTCCGCCAAAGGCGATGATAAATCTTGTGGAAAAGTTTTTAACTCGTCACTTAAGGCACTTCCGAAAGCACTACTGTTAAAGACATTTACGCCCGACGTGCGATTGATTACGATTTCATTCCATCCGATTCGTTCGTTGAAATTTGTGTTTTCAAATCTGAGATTTTGAACGTTACCGTCAGTATTTTCAGGAATTTTTGCGGTCAACTCCCAATTTGCATCCAAGATCGGCAAGCCGCCGCTTCCCACCGGAACTGAAATTTCTTTTGATTTAATTTGGAAACTTAACGGTTTATCGTTGAGAAAAAGTTTGAGATTGGCAATATATCCGGGTGTGATTTTTGCAAGATACGCATTCAGTTCGGTGTCAGATAGTTTTTTATCGTTGTTGGTATCTATCTGCTGTGATTCCTGAAACGTGGGGACTTCCGCCATATCAAGAAAACAATGTAATTCTATCCGATCATTCTCAATCTCGATGCGGGAGAAATTATTGACGCTGAAATTACCCAGTGGATGAGCATCAACTGCAAACGCAAATGCACCCAAAAGAACGAAAACTAAAGTTATTTTTTTCAACATATCCAAACCGCGGACGACTGATATTTTAATAAAACAAAAATCGTGAAAGTGAAAATTCCAACATTGTCTGGAACTCACTTTTTTTAAGTATTATTGACCTTAGCCGAGTTCCTTCAACTTTTCTTTGGCAACTTCCGCTTGAAGAACATCGAAAAACGGATTTATCTCAAGTGATTCCTTCAAATATGTCTCACCTTTTTCTTTATCGTCGTTTGCCAGAGAAATCATTCCGGCGTGATACAGTAAACGCGGGTCTTTTGTTTTTAAGCGAAGGGCTTCGTCCATTGCTTTTTGAGCTTCGGCATAGTTTCCTTTTTTATATAAAACCCACGCCAAAACATCGTAACTGTAAATGTCCTTACGGGTTTCACGTTCTTTTTTGGCGGCTTCGAGAGCTTTGTCCAGATTTATATCGTGGTCAGCCCAGAATAACGCCAGTTCACGCGAATAAGTTCCGCTTGATGCACCGTTTTTTTCGATAAATTCAACCTGTTCATACTGCTTTTGAGCTTCATCTTTCTGACCAAGTTTTGCATATATATCGCCGAGTGCAGCAATATAGTTCGGCAGTGGAACCCGTTCGATAGCACTTTTGTAATACTTAACGGCGTTATCCGTGTCGCCGTCGGCATAACGTGCTTTGGCTTTCGCGGCAAGTGCCAGATGATAGTTCGGAAATGAATGCAGAGCGTGATCATATTCGCGTTCAGCTTCCTTTAATTTACCTAAATTCGTTAATTCATCGCCGAGATGAACGCGACTCCAGGCGATGCTTTCGGGATTCTGCGGACTGGCGGAATCAACCGCCATCTTCATCATATCAGCCGCTCCCTGTGTGTCGCCGTGAAGCGAACGCAAATATGAAACCCTTGAATAAGAAGATGTGTCCGGTCGCAAGTCAACCATTTTCTGGGCGGACTCAACCGCTTTTTCATAATTCCCCAATTCGACGTAAGCATCAACCAATGCTCCATAAATTTCGTGGTCTTGCGGATTCTTTGCCTGTGCCGTCTGAGCAACTTTTAAGGCTTCGGGAAAACGGTGGTAATTGAGTAAAACGGCGGAGTGAAGTTTTAAGCCTTCATAATTGTCGGGATCAACTCTAAACGAATGCTGAACGGCTTCTTCGGCTCTCGCGTTAAAACTGAAGTCTCCGGTTTCGCGTGCCTTCTGCATAAATGCGGATGCGAGCAAATTGTAACCTTTTGAATCTTTCGGGGCATTTTTTATCGACTGTTGAGCCTGATTGATGTATTTATCCGAGGCAGTTGCCTGATTGGACTTAACCGGTTTCAACAATTCGGCTTCAGGTGATGATTTCGCACTGGAAATAGTCATCACAATGACTGCCAGAATGATGCCGATAATGGTTCCCGGAATTGCTATTAAAAAAAATTGTTTACGCATTTTATTTGCCTGTTAAGTCAATAAATACGTGAGTGATATAATAATTTGAAAATATCACGCACGTATTTATTATTTATAATAAAGAGAATCATCGAAAGTGTATTTCTTTAATTCTCTCTAAGTTTAATTGTTACGGACGCGGTGTTGCACTTGTTGCCGGACACGCAGCGTTCGGATCGGTTGAACATTCACGACCGTGATACGGATTCGTTACGCCATCCCAAGGTGAAGCCAAATACGGGAATGTCGTGCGGAACATTTTATCGTTCTGCGAAACACCGTCGCTAAGTTGGTTATTCGGAGCTTGATTACAGCTTTGTGTTCCGTTTTGACAAGCATTACCCGGAAGTAAAACACCTGCAGCAACACGCAAACTAATATCAACTACGTCATCACCGACGCGTCGTCCATTCGGATAACCACCTAAGTCACCGGCGATAACGCCGAGACGGCTGTAGCCCGGAGCACCGATTGCAACCGGCGAAATTGCTACGTTAAGACGAAGCAGGTCAGCCGGCGGAGTGTCATTGGCAGTTGATTTGTTCAAACCGGGAACACCCGTCAAGAAAACTTGAACAAGGTCAGCACGACCGTTGGTCGGTGCATCTAAAACAGCAGCATAAAGAAGGTTGATCAAATTAACAGGTTCAACCGGACGTGCCGTTGTTCCTTGAATATAATCCAATCGTTTGCTGTCCGCTCCCGGCAGTTCAGCATTATACAAATCTTTGTCGTTCGATGAAGTTCTCGGATCGCCCTGCGGAATGAATAATTCATTAAACAACGGGTTAGCCAAACGTGAAATTTGAACACAGTCAGCTGACGGAGCTTGTGCTACCGAACAATCACCTGTGTTTGTTTGCGTTCCATTTGTGTTCAGAACACGAGTTCCCGGACGGCTGGCGGTTGCATAAAAACCGATAACCGCATTAGGTGAACTTGCACTCGTCGGCAATTGACCGTCAGATGTTAAAAGTCTGGTCGGAATTTGAACGGCAATCGTATGAACATTGTAACCGGCAGTCAGGTCAACACCCGGTGCGGTCGGTCTTGCAATTGCGTGTGCCGTGTTAAAAGGTCTCAAACCGAGCAGGTCGAAGATCGAACCTAAATCGATATAAAATCCTTCATCACGTTGTCCGGCAAACAATTTAATGTCTCCAGCACCTGTTGAAACCGTGCTGATCGCACTTTCAGCCAATGCTTCATAATTCGGTGTCGAACGCGGACCGACGTTAACCGGCGGTGTCGGCAAACCTGTTCCAATCGTGAATACGTTGAAGGTTGAACCTTGACGAATTCTTGCCGTTACATCCATAACCTGTCTGACGTTGAAATCAGGATCGGTCAAACTTGTAATCGGACCTGTGGCATACAAAAATGTATCAGGATTTTGAACGGTTGTACGGAAACGGAATTGCAGAGCAAGATCGAGTCCGGCATCGCCGTTGTTGTCCAATCTGATTTGATAAACGACGTTATCGTCAAATTTGAAGTAGTTCGGACCGCCGCCCGGCTCTTCCAGAGGTATGAAGTTTGCCAACAATGTAACCGAATCCGGTCTGTCAGGACTTCTAAAAGCATATAAGTCTGTATTGTCTGCTGCCGGATCACCTGCGATCAACGGAGCTTCACGGTGACTTGATGCGTCAGCCGTCTGTGTTCCGGGCATCCCTGCTAACAGCAGAGCCATTCCCGTGACAACAGCAATCGTTAAAGTTAATAAAACTTGTGTTGTTTTTTTCATTTATTTAATATTCTCCCACTTTCCTTGTGCTTGATCATCATTCCGGCGTGTAACCGAAATGCGACCTTTTAGATTATAGATGTAATTATTTGAGTACAGCAGTAGCGATTAATATATTTCCGATTACATCTCTACGGTCAAAATCGCCTATAGCTTGCTGAATATTGTGTTATTCGTTGAATAACGAATTTTGGATTCAGAATTGAATTTATTTTCAAAAATAATCCGTTTGAAGTATTTGCTTGAGATACAAGAATATACGTCAAATAGTGATCCAGAAAAATATGTGCGTTCACATAATTTTTGAAAATCACGATCTAATTTCCGGTGACTATTAAAAATAAGTTTTGAGGCAGATACAAAAAACTTTATAGCTTTTGTTCATTTCCAAGTCATTATTAAAAATTAGTCGAAAATAGCTTCCGAGGGTGTGTTAAAATTTCTTCTGATTGACAGTTAATTCACACTGAAGTTATTTCCTGAATTATATTCAAAATTTATTTTTTTTGCAAGACACAAATTATTTTAACCGTTACGATTTCATTAATTTTTTTTTTACGCTTAACGATTAAAAAATTAAATGCTAAATGAGTTGAAATTAGAGACTTTTTATTTTCGAGTAAATGTAGTTTGTAAATTCCGAACGATACTTGCACACGAAAAAAAATCTCCACCGCAAAAAAATCTCGTGAAATACCGCGATTATTTGAAGGAATGAGCGTTTTATCATTGAGGATTTTCTTGACAGCGACCATTTAAAACATAAAAGGAGTAGCGAAGTTTACCGCCGTTCTTAAAAATGGAATAATCACTAAATCTTTTAGCTTTTGCCTTCAGTATAAATAAAATGCTTCAAAATAAATCGTTTGCAATTCACCAACTTAAACCGGCTGATTCCGCTATTATTGCTGATTTTATGAAATCGCAGACGGCGGAATATTTAAAATTCTTTTACGCCTTCAGTGAGAACGAAGCGGAGATTAAGGAAATGCTGTCCGCCGCCGAACTCGATGCTTTTTACGGCGTTTTCTGGCAGGGTGATTTGGCTGGAATTTTTATGCTGCGGGGTTACGATGCCGGCTATGAGATTCCTTCGTTCGGAGTTCTGATCGCCGACGAATATCGCGGCGGTGCGTTTATGCGTCTGACTTTGGACACAGCGAAATTGATTTGCCGTTTGTCCGGAAAGAAAGTTCTGATGGCAAAGATTCATCCTGATAATATTTCACCGAAAGGTGCGGTGCGATTGGGCTTTAAGCAAATTGAAGTAGAGGAATCCACCGGAAATGTGATCTATCAGATGGAACTTTAAAACCGGAGTGTGACGGAATATGCGTTTACTCAAACTTGGAAGTTATCACCCGAAATATCTTCAGGATTTTTATTTAAAACAACTTGAATTAAAAACCAGCAGCTACTCCGCACAGCATAGATTGTTGATCGAGGATTGTTTCGGTGCGTCCGATTTCTGGACGAATGCCTTAAACAAATTCGGTTATGAAACTGTTGATATTGTTGCTAACGCCGAGTTTCTGCAAAAAAAATGGGCAAATGAAAATGACGTAAATTTCAAGGATAATGATTGGCTCTTTGAAATTGCGGCGACACAAATTAGAAACTTTCGCCCCGACATATTATTTATTGCCGATTATACGACATTTACTGCCGAATTTATCAGAAATATCCGCCGCGAAAATGCTTCGATTCGGCTAGTCATCGGTTGGTGCGGTGCGGGTTATTTTGATTTGTCGGTCTTCCGCGAATGGGATGTAACGCTTTCGTGCATTCCCGAAATGGTTGCGGATTTTAACGAGCAAGGTGTTTCCGCGTTTCACGTTAATCACGCTTTTTCGCCGAAGATTTTGGACAAACTTGATTTAACTTCACCGCCCGACACGGATTTTGCGTTTATCGGTTCGGTCGTCAAACAAAGTAAATTCCACATCGAACGCGAACGTCTTTTGATTGAACTGATAAAGTCCACGAATTTGCAAATCTGGTCTGATTTAAGGGGTTTATCGCTCAAACAAAATTATAATTTGGCGGCACGTAAAAAGGTTTACGAACTTATCGAAGCCGCCCGCAATGCCGGAGTTTCGGACAAAGTTTTGAACGCTTTGCCAATTGTTCGGAGAATCTCAAAATGGGAATCATCACCGAATGCGGACAAATACGTAGATAAAAGAATTTTACAACGGACGAAGCCGCCTTTATTTGGGGTGGAAATGTTTCAAAAACTTCGCAGCAGTCGTATCGTTTTCAATAATCACATAGACGTTTCGCCCGATAGTGCGTCGAATATGCGTCTGTTTGAAACAACCGGAGTCGGCACTTGTCTGATGACCGACTGGAAGGAAAATATCACCGATTTATTTGAACCGGACGAGGAAATTTTAACTTATCGTTCAGCGGCGGAATGCGTCGAAAAGGTAAAATATCTGCTTGCCAACGAAAATGAGCGAAAGAAAATCGCCGCCGCCGGACAAAAACGCACTTTGAAAGATCACACCTTCGACAAACGTGCCGCCCGGATTGACGAAATCATCCGCCGTCATTCACAGTTTAAAAAATAAAATGGCACAGCCAATTATTAAAATCGAAAATTTAAGCAAGCGTTACCAACTCGGCACACGCCACGCCGCTTACACAACTCTGCGGGAGGCTTTTTACAACATTGCCGGTTCGCCGCTGAAAATATTTTCCGGCAAAAATCACGACGAAAAAGATTCTTTCTGGGCATTGCGAAACATAAATTTTGAGGTCGAAGCAGGAACGGTTCTCGGCATCATCGGACGCAACGGAGCGGGAAAATCCACGCTCTTGAAAATCCTCTCGCAAATCACCGAACCGACCGCCGGACGAATCGAATTATACGGAAATACGAACAGCTTACTCGAGGTCGGGACGGGTTTTCATCCTGAACTGACGGGACGCGAGAATATTTTTGTGAATGGTGCGATTCTTGGGTTAAAAACTTTAGAAATCAAAAAATTATTCGATGAAATCGTCGCTTTTGCCGAAGTCGAAAAGTTTTTAGATACTGCCGTCAAACATTATTCGAGCGGAATGTATATGCGTCTGGCATTTTCGGTCGCGGCTCATTTAACTCCCGATATTTTGATTATTGACGAGGTTTTATCGGTTGGCGACGCACAGTTTCAGAAAAAATGTCTCGGCAAAATGCAGGATGTCGCCAACGCCGGACGGACGGTCTTGTTCGTCAGTCATAATATGGCGGCGGTCGAAAATTTGTGCGAACGCGGTGTCGTTTTGGAATCGGGCGAAGTAAAATTTGTCGGTAAGCAAACCGACGCGATTTCGTTTTATCTCGAAAACGTCAACAAAAATACCGACACGGCGTTAAGCGACCGAACCGACCGGACGGGTTCGGGCGATGTCCGCATCACGGCAATCGAAATTAAAAATCTCGACGGAAATCCGCTTTACAATGTATCGGCGGGACAGGACATAGAAATTCATTTCCACTTTGAAGCAAAGCCGAATCGCAGACATTTAAACGTAACGATGGGTTTTATGGTGCGGACATATTTGGACGTTCCCGTTTTCTTGCAGCACAATAAACTGACGGGCGATGACTTTGGAGAATTGCCGCCGACGGGCGTTTTCGTCTGCCGCATCCGCAAACTTCCACTACCGCCCGCAAGTTACCGCTGGGGTTTCAGCCTGATGTTCGGCGAAGAATATTTGGATAGAGTTGATGATCTCAGCGATTTAATTGTAGTTGAAGGAGACTTTTACGGTTCGGGCGAACTGCCGCCGAATTCACACGGTGCTTGTTTGATTGATGCCGAATGGCGGCTTTTGTAGACAGATTTGCTGAACAAACAATGATGCTACTGCAACTGCTTACTGCTGCAATTTTTACTCCGGCGTGCCGTAGTAAATTGCCGAAAGAAAATTATAGATGACGCGGTTGAAAATTCCTGCCAGAAAAATTATGTAGCAAACAAATATAAAGATTATTTGCTGGTATGACATACTCAAAAATTTCACCTGCCGACCGAGAAATTTACTTTTCTTCTTACCGACCCGGTATTTGACTCTTTTTCGTCTTTTATCAGAGGGATTTTCTTCCATATCACAAATAGTTTTTTGAAGTTTAATAATTTTATAGTGTATATATATCTCTTACAACCGAATTTAATCAAGTCAATTGTAACCAAAAAATTCCGCAATCGGCAAAAGTATTTTAGCTAAACATAATTTCGTCCGACAACTATCGCCGGCAAAAGCGGCATTTAAAATCGGAAACCGACAATTCATTTTTCTCATACATCGCGGCTAGACAAGTTCCCGAATATCCTGCAATCTAATCAGTAGGAAATTAACCCGTCACCCGATTTACCGATGATTAACTTCATAAAAAAACTCAAAAACGGTCAGACATTTTTTCGCAAATCGCCCGTAACAAATTCATTTTCAGAAACGGAACGTGCCGAGCGTATTTTTTATTTAAATTATCTGTGTGAAGGGATGACCGTATTCGATGTTGGGGCAAATGTCGGTGAATTGACCTTACTTTTCTCGCGATTCGTCGGCGATGGAAATGTTCACGCTTTTGAGGCAAGCAAAACCACATTTGATAATTTGGAAAATATCTGCACGACGGCAGGCAGACGAAATATAACAACGAACCATCAAGCCGTCGCCGATAAAAATGGTTTTATCGAACTTTATATATACGAAGATTCGCTCTCGGCGTTTAATTCGCAGGCACAGCGACCGCTCAAGGATTACGGCTTGGATATTGAACCAATCGGCACGGAAAAAGTTTCGGCGGTAACGATTGATGAATATTGCCGGAGAAATAATATCAAACAGATAGACTTACTAAAGATTGATGTCGAAGGTGCGGAATTACAGGTGATGCGTGGAGCTTCCGAAATGCTTGAAGGCAAACGAATAAAATGCCTTTCGTTCGAGTTCGGTCAGACGACGTTCGATATGGGAAATACACCTGAACAGATCGAAAGTTTTTTGAATAAAATAGGTTACAAAATTAAAAATATTATCGAAGGTGCAGAAACTTTTCCGGGACGCGAAAGCGTCGAAGCGGCTCAGTATGCGATGCACATTGCAACGCCCGGTTAACTCGAAAATAAATTCTCAATGAAGAAAAATAAATACGACACAATTGTTATCGGCGGCGGACAAGCGGGAATTCCGCTGGCACACGCCTTTGCCGAGGCGAAGGAAAAAGTTGCGTTGATCGAACGCAAACATCTTGGCGGAAGCTGCGTTAACTTCGGCTGCATCCCGACGAAAGCCGTGATCGCTTCGGCACAAATTGCCCGAAATGCACGGCGAGCGGCTGAATTCGGCATTATCGTTCCCGAAGTCAAAGTAGATTTCCCGGCAGTTCTCGAACGGGCAAAAAGAATTTCACTTGATTCGCGTTCCGGTTTGGAAGAAGGAATGAACGAAACCGACAATCCGCAATTGATTCACGGACACGCCCGGATCATCGGTAAAAATAAAGACGGATTATTTGAAATAAGCATTGCGGACGAGATTTTGGAAACGAAAAAAGTCATACTCAACACCGGCACGCGTAGTATGATTCCGCCGGTCGAAGGATTGTCGAAGACAGATTTTATTGACGCGGGAAATTGGCTCGAACACAAAGAATTACCGCAGCATCTGGCGATTTTCGGCGGCGGTTACATTGGTTTGGAAATGGCTCAGTTTTATCGGCGAATGGGTAGCAGAGTAACTGTCATTGAATCGGGTCCGCAAATTGCCGACCGCGAAGATTCAGATATTGCTGAAAAGCTGCAGGAATTTCTCGAACGTGAGGGAATCGAATTTTATCTGGAAACAAAGGTCGAAAAAGTCGATCGAAAAAATGAGAAACTCGAACTCGTTTTTACTTCGGAAAAATATCCGCAACCGCTGAACGTATCACATATTTTTGTCGCCGTCGGACGCAAAGCAAATACGGATGACTTGGGTTTAGAGGAAATCGGCGTAAAAATGGACGAAAAAGGAATCGTCGAAACGGACGAGCATCTGGCGACAAATATCGAAGGCATTTGGGCGGCGGGCGATATTCGCGGCGGATTTCAATTTACACACACCGCCTGGGACGATCACCGCGTCATCAAATCGGCAATTCTCGGCGACGGTTCGCACACGACGAAACGAATTGTGCCGTATGCAATGTTTACCGATCCCGAACTCGGTCGCGTCGGAATGAGCGAAGATGACGCACGCAAAAGCGGTAAGAAAATCGAGGTAAATTGTTACGAAATGAAGAAAAACGGAAAGGCACGCGAAGTCGGCGAACCGGATGGATTTATCAAAGTGATAATTGACTCAGAAAGCAAAAAAATGCTCGGTGCGGCGGTTCTGCATCACGAAGGTGCGGAAATGGTTCACGGCTACGTCGATTTGATAAACGCTGACAAATCATTCGTCAATCTGCGTGATTCGGTGCATATTCATCCGACTTTATTTGAAGCCGTGCAGAGTGCTGTCAAACCGTTTTCCGAATAAATACAGAATTTTAATGATCCGACTCAAACCAAATTTGGAAATGTTGCCCCGCAAGTGTCCTTATTGTCAGAAAATCTTGACTGCTAAAGGTTTTACGATCAGCGGAATGCGGAATCTGGCAGATTTGGAATGTACTGAATGCAACAAACAATTTTATGGTGATCTGCCGGCGGGACAAGGTTTATATACAGCGATTTTGCTTGACTGCCAATCGGGCGAAGTTTTCGATAAATATAATGCCGGATGGTTTGCAGAATGGTTGAGCGAGTCTTACAAAAACCGCACCGAAAAGCCGATTAAATTTGATGTGCGAAAATTTTCGGCACCGAAAAAAAAGATAATTCTGCTCAATTGTCTCGATGTTCTATACGGTCATTCGCTACTCAAACTGCTTAATGCTCAGCATTATCTCGATTGCAAAAAAGATTTCAGCTTGATCGTGATAATTCAGCCGTTTCTCGAATGGCTCGTGCCGGAAGGAATTGCCGAGGCGTGGATTGTTGACCTGCCGCTACGGGACGGAACGCAGTGGAACGATTATTTGTCAGCAGAAATTAAGGAACGGCTCGAATCGTTTGACGAAGTTAATCTGAGCGTCGCTTTCTCGCATCCGCACCCGGAAGATTTCGACATCGAACGCTTTACGAAAGTTTCACCGTTTCCGCTCGAAGATTTCGGCAAACATCAGAATAAACCCGTAATTACTTATATTTGGCGTGATGATCGGCTTTGGGAAAATACGCAAACGCAGTCAAAATTTGCGAAATTGAAAAGAAAAGCCGGAATTTCAAATAGCCGAATTGATGAGCAGAAACGTAAAGTTGCGGAGTTTGCGGAAGTGATGCGTGAGGAATTTCCGGCAGTTGATTTTGCTGTGGTCGGTTTGGGTGAAGCCGTCGGTTTTCCCGAATGGATTGCGGATTTGAGATTGACAAAATTGGATGCGGAAGCAGAACGAAAATGGTGCGAGCGATATGCAAAAAGTCATATAGTAATTGGCGTTCACGGCTCGAATATGCTCTTGCCGTCGGCTCACGCGGCGGCGGTGATCGAGTTGATTGACGGCGAACGGGCGGGAAATTTTTTGCAGGATATTTTGTTTCGTGAAACCGATGCCCGCGAGATGTTTTTTCGTTACCGCTTCGTTCCGCTTTCGACAACTCCGTTTGAATTGGCAAAAACAGTTTCGATAATGCTGCGGTTTGAAGATTTCCGGCGGTTAATGAGTCCCGAATTTTGCCGGCATCGGGAAGAATATGACTTTGAGAAATATCTGACATAAATGCAGGAAAAAGCGGAAATTAAGACGGAGAAAATTTTGTGTGCGGAATTAGCGGAATTATCACGAGAGAAAATTTAACGCCCGATTTGAAGGATGCGGTTTTGCGGATGAGTGCGGCTCAGACGCATCGCGGACCGGACGGTGCGGGCGAATTTTTTGCTGACAATGTTGCACTTGCCAATCGCCGTCTGAGCATTATTGATCCGAAGGGCGGTTGGCAGCCGCTTTATAATGAAGACAGATCGCTTGCACTCATCATCAACGGCGAGATATATAATTTTGTCGAACTTCGTAAACGCCTGAAAACTGCGGGGCATAAATTTTTAACTGAGGCGGACGGCGAAGTTATACTGCATCTTTACAAGGAAAATCCGGCGGATTTTATCACACATTTACGCGGAATGTTTGCCTTTGCTTTGTGGGATAAGAAACGTCAGCGTTTAATTCTGGCACGTGATCGGATGGGCGAAAAGCCGCTTTATCTTTACGAGCAAGACGGACAGATTTTGTTTGCTTCGGAACTGAAATCTCTGCTCAGTTCGGGATTGGTCAAATTTGAATTAGACCCGCGTGCGATCAATCTTTATTTTCATTTTCAATATGTACCTGAACCTTTGACGGCGGTGAAAAGCGTGCGAAAACTGGATGCGGCACGGATGCTGGTTGTTGATGTAAAAACTTGGGAAATCGAGGAAAAAACTTATTGGAAGCTCGAAGATTCTCCGCCGCTTGAAGGTGATCCAAAAATTTTAATCAGGGAAAAACTCGAAGAAGTCAGCGAATTAATTGTGCGTTCGGATATGCCCGTCGGAGTTGCTTTGAGCGGTGGTTTGGATTCAAGTTTAGTTGCTGCTTTGGCGAAGCGGAAACAACCCGATCTCTGTGCGTTCAGCGTCGGTTATAAAGGTCGCCCCGAATCGGATGAGCGAAAAGATGCGGAAAATTTAGCAAAATTTCTTAAAATAGATTTCTATGATGTCGAACTCGACACACAAACAATTGTAGATTTTTTTCCGAAACTCAATTACTGGCGGGATGATCCAATTGCCGACATTTCCGGTTTCGGTTATTACGCGGTGATGAAACTTGCCCGCGAACACGGTGTTCCGGTGATCTTGCAGGGACAGGGCGGCGACGAATTATTTTGGGGTTATCCGCAGATGCACGCCGCTGTTGGCGAAACTCTGAAAAAAGCCGCGTTGCTGAAAAAACCTTTTTCGCAAAAAATACTGCAAACTTTCGATCTCAGTTTTCCGCAAGATTTTTCAAAAAGAGTTGTTGCCGATTGGTTGAAGGATTTCGGCGGAATCTGTTCAAATCGGCGGAATATCAAAAATTATTTGAAAAATCCCGAACAATTCGTTTTTTACGAAAAGCTATCCGATTTTATGCTCGCATCGAAACAGATGCCTTTACATTACAGCCGAAATTTTAATGAGCGAATCAAAGATGAAACTGCCGCGTCGGTATTTGATTTTACGGACAAATGGAATGCGGTCGAAACGCATCTGACGGCGATGGTTTGTGCAACTTATCTACGCGAAAACGGGATCGCTCAGGGAGATCGGCTGGGGATGGCTTCATCGGTTGAAATGCGTCTTCCGCTGGTTGATTACAGGTTTGTCGAAACGGTGGTCGGTTTGCGGAAGGCACGAACGGATGCACATTTGCCGCCGAAACATTGGCTGAAAGCGGCGGTCGCGGATATTTTGCCGGAATGGGTTTTGAACCGCCCGAAACGCGGATTTGCTCCGCCGACGAATGACTGGCACAGAGCGATTTTTGCCGAACACGGCGAAGCGTTAAACGAAGGTTTTCTGGTTCAAGCCGATATTTTAAGCCGTGAAAGTGGATTAAAATTATCGCGTGGTGAATTTCCACCGGAAGCGATTACGCCGATCTCGTTCAAAGCTCTCGTGCTTGAATATTGGTGTCGGCAGATGGAAAGTATTTCGGCGGTTTGATAAATTCGACGCAAAGTTTTCACGGCAAAAGGAGATTGACATTTGAGCAAAAATTTACGCATCGGCATCAACGCTCAGATTATTTCGGGCAGCGGCACGAGCAGTCTGGAAACCGTTCTGCGGGTTTTAACGGCAATCGGACGGCTTGAAGGCGATGAAGAATATATTTTTATCACGCCGCCGGATACGGAAACCGATTGGCTCGAACCTCTGCTGAATGAACGGCAGACGGCGGTTGCTTTTCCATCGCCGAAAATATCGCCCGCCCAAAATCGCTCGGAGAATCTCAAAAAACTGACGGGACGTTTGCGACCGCTTGCCCGTCGCCTCAAACATTTAGCCGTCGCACCGCCGAAAATTGAATACAAAGTTCCGGTGTCGGACGGTTTTTATGAAAGTCTGAACTGCGATGTGATTCATTTTCCATATCAGGAACATACTTTTTGCCGCGTGCCGACCGTCTATAACCCGCACGATTTGCAGCATCTTCACTACCCACAGTTCTTTACGCCGGAGGTAATCGAAAGACGCGGCGTAATTTATCCGGCGGGATGCAATGCGGCGGAAGTTGTCGTCGTCAGTTCGCAGTTTATCAAGCGGGATTTGATCGAAAAACTCGGAGTCAAGGCGGATAAAATACAGGTTATTCCGTGGTCGCCGCCGGAAATCAAAGCGAAAAAATTTACCGAAGAAGATGTTTCTGCCCTATTAAAAAAATATGATTGTCCGCCGCGACCGTTTATGCTTTTTCCGGCGATGACCTGGGAGCATAAAAATCACCTGCGGCTGCTTGAAGCGGTGGCGTTGCTGCGGGAACGCGACGGATTGAAAATAAACCTGATCTGCACCGGCTATAAACACCAATTTTATCAAATTATCGAACAGCGTTTGAGCGAATTAAAACTCGAAGAGCAAGTTAAATTTACGGGAATCGTCGAGGTTGAAGAACTGAGTTTGCTGTATCGGCAGGCACAATTCGTCATTATTCCGACATTGTTTGAAGCGGCAAGCGGTCCGCTGTTTGAAGCGTGGCAACACGGTGCGGCGACGACTTGCTCAAATGTAACTTCACTGCCCGAACAAGCGGCGGATGCGGCTTTGTTGTTCGATCCGTTTGCGGTCGAAGAAATTGCGGCGGCAATCAAAAAACTGGCGACGGATGAAGATTTGCGGATTGATTTGCAAAATCGCGGCTTTCGACGACTTGCGGATTTCGATCTCGAACGGACGGCAAAAGCCTACCGAGCCGTCTATCGAAAAGCCGCCGGAAGAAATTTGAGCGAAGAAGATCGTTATCTGTTAAATTGGGATTGGATGCGGAATTCCCGTATCGAAACGGCGAAGAAAAGATGATATGAAAGCTAGCAAATCAAAGCAGATAAAAAGTTTACCGGGAAAACTGGACAGATTTTTCAAACGCGGATTCAAACGCGGACCGCACGCATTTCTGCGAAAAGTTGCCGGCGTGATTCACGTCGGAGCAAACGACGGCGATGAGCGATTTATGTATCAGCATTACGATTTAGATGTAATTTGGATCGAACCGATTCCCGAAGTTTTTGAACAGCTTGAAAAAAACTTGGAAAATTTTCCGCGTCAGAAGGCTTACAAATATCTCGTAACGGATGAAGACGCACGCGAATATAACTTTAATATCGCCAACAATAACGGGCAATCTTCTTCGATTCTCGACCTTGATCTGCACAAAGATATTTGGAGCGATATTCATTTCGAGCGAACAATCACATTAAACGGCATCAAATTAAAATCGCTGGTAGAAGCCGAAAATATCGAAATGAAAAAATACGATGCTCTGATAATGGACACGCAGGGAACGGAATTGCTTGTCTTAAAAGGGGCGGAAAATATTCTCGACAAATTTCAATATATAAAAACGGAAGCCGCCGATTTTGAAGTTTATAAGGATTGCTGTCAGGTTACAGACCTTGAAAAGTTTCTGGCAAAACACGATTTTAAAGAAAAAATCCGCACAAAATTCGCTACCCGCGAAGATGGCGGCAGTTGCTACGATATTGTCTATCAAAAATCGAGCTGGCAGCGTTTGAAGAATAAATTTAAAGGCGAAGTTGAGGCGGCGGACGAATAGTCGAATAGTGCCGCAGAATAAACGCCTATCGTATAAATTACAGTTTGACGCATCGTTGAAAGCTAAGTTTCTGAATCCAATTTCAGCAAAGGAGCGAAATTAATATAAAAAGATTTGCCGGTAAATTATCAGAAAACTGATCTATTTATTTTGGAACTGTTTGCTTTGGAAAACAGGAAATAAATTTATCAATATGATAAAGTCAAATTCTTGTAAAATGTGAAATTTGATCGGAAGTAAAATTTCTCGATTTTATGAACGACAGTAAATTTATAAATTCAGAGGTAACAAATAATAATGATATTAAATAATAAAAGTTCTAAATTCGTCTTATTTACGGCAGTCGTCGTAATGTTGAGCATCTTCACAGCTTGCACGCAGACGGAAGAAACGGTTGAAACGGATAACACGAATCAGCCCGCCGCGACGATGCCGAATTCGGCGGAAACGGTTAACACGAATTCAACCGATAATACGGAAACCGACGTGACCAAAGTGCCGCTGTCGGAAGCGGACAAAAACTTGCCGGTCAACGATGAAAAAGATGCACCGCCCACCGCCAAACGGACTCCGATTGATAGCAGCGGAGCGGACGATATGTTTATGTTTCAGCAAATCAGAGGTAAGTTAGCCACTGAAAAAGAATTTGAAAACGGCGTAATGGTTGACATCAAAAAAGGAAGCATAACTCTGACGGGTGAAGTTTCGAGTGCTGCTCAAAAAAGAAAAGCCGAAGATCTCGTATTGGAAGTAAACGGCGTGAAAACTGTCAGAAATAATCTCAAAGTTTCACAGTAATCCGGCAAATTCAAATTTTAAAGGTATTCAAGGAGTAATAAAATAATGCGAAAAACAATTTTATCAATGGCGGCACTCATTTTGACGGCAGTGGCGAGTGTTGCCGTTACCGCTCAGGTAACGACTAAAAAAGACGACAAAAAACCACAGACGACGACGCTTGAAATTTGGCAAAAAGCTTTGCCAAGTGCAGATAACGGGACGGACGAGTCCCAGCCGGCTTACCAAGTTTCCGACGAAGAAGAATATGCCGAATCGGAAGCGGAAATTCAGGACATTGTCACCGGACTTGAGGAAAGTTTGATGATTGCCGTTAAAGATCGTGATGCGGCAACATTAAACAATCTGATTGCCAATGAATTCACACCGCTCGGCGAAAGTATCTATGGCGGGAAAACCGACAAAAAAGGTTACATCCAGCGAGTTGCGAAAAATTCTAAACTGACAAACTACGATTTCAGCAAAATAGCCGTGCGTGTCTATGGACAAACAGCGGTTTCAACCGTCGAATACAAACAGAAATTCGCTGATGCCAATTCTGCTTCAAACGGTGATTTTATTGCTACCAACATTTGGTTCAAACGCGGAAATCAATGGCTATTGATCTCGCATCATACCAGCCGTCAACCGAAATCTTAAGCGGCTCAACTTTTACACAAAGATAAGGGATCAATAATTTAAGCAAGAATTATTGATCCCTTTCGCGTTAGTTGCTAAGATTTTTCAGAGAAGAAACTTTTTTTACTGCAACCGCTTCCCGCCACTGCTCAAGATGAATTCAGCCGACACAAAAATTCTAAATTCAGAAAATAATTTGCCGGACAATCCTGTACTTGTGATCGAAGCCAAACGCAACCTATTCGCGGGCAATCTGCAAAGTTTGTGGAAATATCGTGATCTGCTCTATATTTTGACGCTGCGTGATATAAAAGTTCGATATAAACAGACAATTTTAGGCGTTCTGTGGGCGGTTATTCAACCTCTGTTTATGATGATCGTCTTCACACTCTTTTTCGGCAGGTTAGCCGGAATGCCGTCTGACGGAATTCCTTATCCGGTCTTTGCTTACGCGGGACTGTTGCCGTGGACATTTTTTTCAAATTCCATCAACACGAGTTCTAACAGTTTGGTTAGTAATTCAAGTTTGATCACCAAAGTTTATTTTCCGCGGATGATTATTCCGATAGCCGCCGTCGGTGCGGGTTTGGTTGATTTTATGATCTCGTTCGGTCTGTTGATTCTGCTGATTATCTATTACAGCGTCGGATTTTCGATCAATCTTCTAATATTGCCGGTGCTGACTCTGATGACGGCATTTCTGGCAATCGGAATCGGAATGTGGATGTCAGCCCTCAACGTAAAATACCGCGATGTGCGTTACGTCTTACCGTTTTTAATCCAGATCGGACTATTTACAACGCCGGTTATTTATCCGACAAGTTTTGTCCCCGAAAAATGGCGTTGGCTGCTAATGCTCAACCCGCTGACCGGAATTATAGACGGTTTCCGCTCAGCAATTTTCGACAAACCCTTCAACTTCACCGCTCTGGCAATTTCCGCAAGTTTGATTTGTTTAATACTTATATATTCAGTCTATGCTTTCCGCAAAATGGAACGCCGCTTTGCCGATATTATCTAATCAAAACCTCACCCGCATTGAAATTAAATTGCAACTTTTTTCACTTCAAACTGTGGCTTTCCCCGTTGTTCAGTGAATTTTTAAATGAAAAAATAAATTTAAAAAGGATTCACAATCAGGAAATTATTTGAAAAATTTTATGAAAAAATCAATACTTCCGGTCAAAATATTTATCTCCGTTTTAGTTTTAGCTTTGATAAGCCTTTTTGTATATGCACAGAGGTCAGATGAAAGCGATACAGTCCGAAGAATTGATGATTATTCAAAAACACTTAATGATTTTGTCCGAAAGAATAAATCTCCGCATTTAATTTTCGCAGATATTTCCGATTATGAAAAACAAAGATGGAAAAAGTTTGAATCGGAAAAAGCACTCGATGAATTCCGTGAAAATTCGGAATCTTTTTCTATTGCATACAATTGGCAAATAAACGGAAAAATAGCAGTTTCCAATTTTACTCTTTCCGGCGAGTCGGGTGATTGGGTAAAATATGTTCATCTCTACTTTCGGGAAGACGGAACGCTTGCCAAAGCCAACTCGCAACTCAGTACTTTCTATGGAAATTTTAGCCTTTTGCAAGATATTTATTTCGATCAAAATGGACAAATCTTGAAAAACACATCAAAGTATCTTAGTGTGAAAACAAACGAAATAAAATTTCCCGATAAAAGCAATATTATTGACAACGGAGACAGAATCAATCCATTCTACTTTATGACCAACGATAAATTGCCTTATAATCATCTGCTAAAAGAATAAAATCAACACTTTTCATAAAATATGCATTATCATTTGATCGGAATATGCGGGACGGCGATGGCTTCGCTGGCGGGAATGCTGCAGGCACGCGGGCATAAGGTTACAGGTTCGGACAGACAAGTTTATCCGCCGATGTCAACGCAGTTGCAGGAACTTGGGATCGAGATTATGCAGGGTTATAAGCCGGAGAATCTTGATGTCGGGGCGGACAGGATTATTGTCGGCAATACAATTTCGCGTGGGAATCCTGAACTCGAAGAACTTTTGAATCGAAAACTTCCTTATTATTCGCAGGCGGAAACGGTCAAGCGGGAATTTATACGCGGGCGGAAATCTTTGGTTGTGGCAGGGACGCACGGGAAGACGACGACGACGAGTATTGCGACGTGGATTGCGGAAGTTGGCGGACTTGATCCATCGTTTTTAGTGGGCGGAGTCGTGCAAAATTTCGGTGCATCGTTTCGTGTGCAGGAGAGCGATTATTTTATCATCGAAGGCGACGAATATGACACGGCTTATTTTGATAAAAAGCCGAAGTTTATGCACTATCTGCCGGAAATCGCTATCGTCAACAACATCGAATTCGACCACGCCGATATTTACAGAGATTTAGAAGCAATCAAGTTCGAATTTTCGCGTCTGATGAATCTCGTGCCGGGAAACGGGCATTTAATCGTCGGAATTGATTCGCCTGTTGCCCGCGAAGTTTTGGACGAAATGAAACATAAACTTCATACGAACATCGAAACTTTCGGCACGTCGGATGATGCCAAATGGCAAGCACGTAACATAGATGTTTCGGGCGAAATGATGCGTTTTACGGTTTTCAGAGAAGGCACGAAATGGGGCGAATTTGAAACGAATCTGATCGGTGAATTTAATGTCCGAAATTGTCTTGCCGTAATCATTGCGGCGGACGCTTGGGGAATTTTGCCGGAGAAAATTCAAGAAGCATTACGAACATTTAAGTCCGTCAAAAGACGCGTCGAAGTTCGCGGCGTTGAAAAAGGCGTGACGGTAATTGACGATTTCGCCCATCATCCGACGGCGGTTGAGGAAACTTTGAAAGCATTAAAACAAAAGTATGACGGCGGACGTTTGATCGCAGTTTTTGAACCGCGTTCGTGGTCTTCGCGGCTGGCGGTGTTTCAGGAAAAATACGAAAAAGCCTTTACTTATGCGGATTATGTGATCATCGCGGGAGTTTATGACACATCGAAAGCGAGCGAACTCGGCAAAGTTTTAGACACGAACGAACTCGTCGAAAAAATAAAATCGCAGGGAAAACCCGCGTTCAGTTTTGCTGATGTCGATGAAATCGTCGAGCATCTAACGCCTGAAATGCGTGAAGGCGATGTCGTGGCGTTTATGTCGAACGGCGGTTTTGGCGGAATTCACGATAAGATTTTGGATGTTTTGAAAGTAAAAAATTGACAGAAAAGGTAGAGATTGAAAATGTATTTAAGAATTTTTTTGATGTAAAACTTGAATTATAAAAGTTAAAAACAAACTACGAAAAAAACAAAACAAACACTTAAATTTACGAGATTTTGAGAACAATCAAATAGAACTCTGTCTTTTTCAGTATATTTCGTGAAAATATCATTGATTCCGTAGTTAAATTCCCTATATCGAATTGACGTTAATTTACTTGATCCAAAATATCAATTACGCGATATTGTTTTACTTTTAAGCGTTGTTTCGTATCTTTTGTAAATTTAAATTCTATCGGAATTTTTGTTTCCAAGACCTCTTTAGCATCTTTGGGTTTTGGAGCAAAACTTGTGAATTTGTATGTCGTAACTGTCGTTGTATCTTTAATCATAATTGTCTCCATAATGCGTGTATTTTTTGTTTTCCGCACGTTGTTTGGATGCAGACAATTGTTTTCAGGTCTTATTAAAAATGCAAATTATTGCAATGAATAATTTTAATGAATAAAAAAGTAACTTGAAAAAAACGTAAAAAACAGGCATAATTGCAGTGTTTTTGCTCTCAGGCAATCTCAAGTGTAGATGCGTCCGTTACGTTTTAAGACATACGACAGTCAAAGTTCGGGTTTCGAGAGTTGAGTGATTTTTTTTTCAGAAGCAGTTTAGATTTTTTCAAGACGAGTCAGGCATTGTCGTATCTTTAGAAGATTATCCGTTAAGAGATTTCCTTCCGTTAAGTTTTCCGCCTTTCTTTTGCTTCACTTTCAAGGATATAGACAGATAAAGTAATGAACAACAAATTATATGTAGGAAACTTGTCATTCCATTTGACGAATGACGATTTAGGCGAATTTTTTGCACAGATAGGAAATGTAGAATCGGCAAAAATCATCGAAGACCGCGAAACGGGACGTTCGCGTGGCTTCGGTTTTGTCGAGATGGAAACGGAAGAAGATGCCGCAGCAGCAATCGAGCAATTAAACGGTGAAGACTTCGACGGACGAAATCTTGTTGTCAACGCCGCACGTCCGCGTGAAGAACGTGGCAGCGGTGGCGGCGATAACAGTCGTGGACACGGCGGCGGCGGCGGTCGTTGGTAATTAGCGAAAACTAAGTACAAAAAAGCGAAAAGGTAATAAAGTTCAACTCATTCGAGTTTTGCAATTTTATTACCTTTTCGCTTTCTTAAAATATGATTATTACAGAGTTTTCCCATTAAAATCCGCCAAAAGATTAACGATGTTATCAATTGTAGACGTTCGCAGACTTGAACTCGGAATGTTGTTCGTGAGAATCGAAAAGGCAAACCGTTCGCCGGTTTTCGATGTAACATACCCTGAAAGTGCGGAAACCTGATCAAATGTGCCGGTTTTTCCACGAACATTATTTTCCGCAGTCGTGCCGCGAAAACGGTTTTTCAAAGTTCCGTCAACGCCGCCGATAGTCAGAACATTTTGCCAAATCGAAGAATAACGGCTTTTGTCCATATATTTGTAGAGCATCGCGGCGGAATTCGGCGTGATTAAATTGTGGCGGGACAAACCGCTCGCGTCGTATTGCACCACGCTATCGGTTAAAACTCCCGCTTTCTGTAAAGTTTCCTGCACCACATCAATTCCCTTCTGCTCGGAAGTTTTTTCCAAATCATTTTTGTTGCCCGTCGCTTCGCCCAACGCCCGAAGAATCAGTTCGGTGTAAAGATTCTGGCTCGGTTTCATTGTTTTCGCAGCGATAAGGCTGAGCGGCGGCGATTGCAGATTCGTAATTTCCGTGTAATTTTCAATCGCTAATCTCAAGCCGTTGCGGTCTTCGAGATTAATCGCCCGTGTCGCCCCGCGAATATTTACGCCTTTTAACTGCAAGCGTTGTTTTAAGATTTCAACAAATAGTTCCGCCGGTCGCGTCGTCGTGATCGCACCCGAAAAACCGCCGTCATTCTCCGGCATCGTTCCCGAAATTTCCAGAACATTCTGCCCCAAAAGTTTAGTAACTCTTAACTGTCGTTTTGAACCTCTCGCTGATGTCTGTGATTTATTGATGATTTTAAACAAATTGTTATTCGGCAAAATCTGCACGACGAGCGGCGAACCGACCGCAGCCGGCAAAACTTTCAAATCAACCGAATTGTCGTTGATCGTCAGAGCCGAAACTTCCGCCCCCCAATACCATTGCAGATCGTCCCATTCCCAACCGTTCGGAATCGCATTCGTATTAAAATATGTTTCATCACCGATCAGGCTTCCGGTAATTTGCTTAATTCCCGACTGCACGATCTTATCGGCAAGTGCATCAATTCCCTGATAATAATTGCCATCGGAAAATGCCGTCGAGATCGAAGGATCGCCGCGTCCGTAAATTATCAAATCACCGTTGAGAGTTCCGTTTTCCGGCGGAGCGTTTGCATAAACACTCGTTATAAAACGAAAATTCGGTCCTAATTTGTCAAGTGCCGCCGCGACCGTGTAGCTTTTCATATTCGATGCGGGCATAAAATAGTTTTCCGCATTTCGTTCATAAACGGTATTTCCGGTTTCCAGCGAAATGATTTTTACGCCGACCTGTCCACGCCGAATCATCGGATTGCCGAGCGTCTGTGCGATTCTCGATTGTAGATAAGAAATCGTTTGCGTCTGCGGCGGAGTCGGTGTCGGAAAAGGAATCGGCGGAGTCGGTGTCGGTGTCGGTGAAGTATTTGCCGAATCCGTAACGATAACTCTTTTTCGTGGTTGGGTTTGTCCCGAAATTTGCGGCGTGGTTAAACCGAAAGCAAGAAAAGTTAGGATAAATGCAAATGTAATTTTAGCGGTTTGAAGTTCTTTTTTCATCGGTTTTTATCTTAAAGGAAATTTTTCGGGATTCAAAAGGAGTTAATGTGTTCAACGTCATTTTTTTGATGAAAATCGGGCAAGTCAAGTTCGACGCAAATTTTTGAAATGATAAACAAAAAAGCTGCCGATAAAAACCGACAGCCATTTAGGAAAACAAGAGAAGTAGTTAAATACTAAAACTATATTTTGCCGATTATCAAATCAATGTCGCTCTGCGGAACGATGAGATCAAGCATAATTTCATCGGACTGCCGCGTGATTTTCATATTTCCGAGCGTATTTCCATAAACTTTTTTGTCGTCGCCCTTCATTCCTTTCAGAATTCTGGAGAAAACCATCTGCAGTGCGGAAAGATTATCTTCCAAACTTTCAGCTTGTCCGACCTGTGCAGTTTTGGCAAGCACCGAAAAGATTGTGTTGCCTTCGTTGACATCCATCGAAGCCTGCATTTGTCGGATAGAATCTAAATCTTTACCGAGTTCGTCGTTATCGAGCGGCAAAAATCTCGATAAACCGAATGGAACTTTTGCTCCCATATTGATGATCGAAGTGGGTTTGCGATTGAGCAATCCGAGAACATCATTGCTGATGCGGGGCGTGTTTTCGACCGTTTCAACGACACGCGACGGCATCCCGAAGACAATCGTGTTACTGTCATAAGCCGCCATCGCAATATCTTTGGAAAGACTGTTCGACAATTTGCCGAACATTTTATCCATTATTGAATTTCCGCCCGCGTTGATTTTATCCTTGTTTTGTTCGATAACAACCTTCGGCGAAAAAATATAAATCGTTCGTCCGCCGACTTTTTCAGTTTTATATTTTCCGTTGGAAGCAAGTTTCGCAACCGATACGAGCGTCTTTGCATTAACCGTTCCGCGTGCCAGAATGACGGTTTCAAAATCGGTTTCCTTTGCCGAAACCTGTTTGCTTTTAATACCGATGGCAACATTGTCAAATTCCTTCAAGTCCAAACCCGTTTTTGCTTTAACGTCGCTGATTCCTTTATCAATTTTCGACAAAATCGGCTGATTCGATGACAAAATCTGCGGCAGTGCGACATTCATCAAACGCTGCGAATCAAGCGTGACGACCATATCCGATTGCGGCAACAGAACCGCTAAATCACTCGATGATTTCTTTTTGTTATCTGCTGATGTGTAGCCGATGGAACTTGCAATAAACGCAAATGCGATCGCAAAAATAAGAATACTTCTTTTCATTAAAAACCTCTTTTTCATATATTTCGGGCAAATTACTTTACTATCCTTTAAAGATGACAAAACAATACTGATAAGTTGGCTGGAAGTTTAAGGTTCAAAGTTCGAAGTTCAAAGTTCGAAGTTCAATATTCGAAAAAACTTTCTTCTACACGAACTATCTATTTAGCAAATATAGTAGATTTCAACTCCTAAACTTTAACCTTTGAACTTTGAACTTTGAACCGAGAATCAACTCGCCATTGCGATTGCGTTAGCTTCTTCCTGCGGATAATCGAATCCGAAATGTTGATAAGCAGCGGGCGTAACGGTGCGTCCGCGTGGCGTTCGATTGAGAAAGCCGATTTGGATCAAATACGGTTCGATGACTTCTTCGATAGAATCGCGTTCTTCACTGATCGAAGCGGAAATTGTTCCGAGACCGACCGGACCGCCGTCGAATTTTTCGATGATATTGACCAATAATTTGCGGTCAACTTCGTCCAAGCCGAAACGGTCAACTTCCATCTTGTCCAAACCTTTTTTCGCCAAATCGCCCGTAATTCTGCCGTCGCCTAAAATTTCGGCAAAATCCCGGACGCGACGCAGCAAACGGTTGACGATTCGCGGCGTACCGCGTGAACGCTTTGATAATTCCGATGCTCCGCTCGATTCGATTTCGACTTTTAAGATTTCCGCCGAACGATGAGCGATAATTTCTAATTCCTTAGGCGAATAAAAATCAAGGTGGCTGATAATTCCGAAACGTCCACGCAAGGGAGCGGAAATCATCCCGGCACGAGTCGTTGCTCCGACCAGAGTGAATTTTGGTAAATCAAGCCGAACCGAACGAGCCGAAGCACCTTCGCCGATCAATATATCGAGATAAAAATCTTCCATCGCCGAATACAAAATTTCTTCGACCTGGGGTTTCAGGCGGTGAATTTCGTCTATAAACAAAACATCGCCTTCTTCCAAATTCGTCAAAATCGCCGCCAGATCGCCTGATTTTTCAACTGCCGGTGCGGAAACGGTTTTTAAATTCGCTCCAAGTTCGTTGGCGATAATTATCGCCAACGAAGTTTTACCGAGTCCCGGAGGACCGAATAATAAGACGTGATCAAGTGCTTCGCCGCGTCGCAAAGCGGCTTTTAAGAATATGCGTAAATTGTTGATAAGTTTCGCCTGACCGATGTATTCGTCAAGACATTTCGGACGCAAACTTGCTTCCGCGTGAACATCTTCCAGAGTCGCCGCACCGATGGTCAGTTCACTTTTCGGCGGTTGTACTTCTACTAATTTTAAACTCATTTTTTATAAAATCCTATTATCAATACATATTATGCTGCAATTTTTTCTTTAACTTCCGCTTTTCGTACCTGCGGAAATTGAATCACATTGTCTTTTGCTTGTTTAATCAGAGGCTTGCTCAGTTTATCAACCAACCAGATTCGATAAACTTCCGCTTCTGCCGATTTTCCTGTCCATCTTGCCCGGTTAAGCATCAGCATTCCCATTTCCAGAGCGTGATGCTGTCCGGCTCGGTCCTGTTGACCGTCAAAATATCTGTAAGTCCGCTCCAAACTCCGTACACCGCGATTTGCCGTTTCAACATCTTTGAATCCGAGTTTTCCGCGAAAATGCTTTGAGTAAATATTCATCGGATAAGCCGTCGAAGTGTATAGATCGAAATAATTGTCAATCAATCCTCCTTTTTGCAGAACCGAACCGACGTAACTCGGCTTTGCTCCCGAAACCGCCGCAATTGCTTCGATCTCGGTCGTTCCCGATTTATACAAAGATAAAATCATATCTTTCTTACTTTTAATTTGTTCTTTTTCTTCCGTTTTTATTAGTTCTAAATTCATTTTTTCAATCATCTCCTTTAACCTCGCATTTCATATTATATATGATGTTTCACGTATGAAACAAGTTGTCTTTCAAACTATAATTCAACAAAAAAGTTCGATCCATAAATCTTGTGGTTATTGGACTTATAGATTAAGCAGATTTTTTTTTGAAAATAATATAAAATTAAATAAACGTTATAAGTTACGACGAGCAAGGGAAATTTATGAGCAAAAAAAAGTTGATATTCGATGAGGAAAAAGCACGCGGGAGAATAATTCAAAGCGGACGTGCAGGATGGTGGAAAAGAGCCGGTTCAAAGGAGAAGGGTTTTACATACACGGACAAAGACGATGCGAAAATTACAGATGAAAAACACCTTGAGCGAATCAAAAAACTGGTGATTCCGCCGGCGTGGAAATACGTGCGGATCGCCCGTTCACCGCGGAGTGATTTGCAGTCTATTGGAATGGATGAAAGCGGTCGGGTGCAGTATTTATACAGCGACAGTTTCCGCAAAAAACGCGAACGCAAAAAGTTTGAGAAGATCGAAAAATTCGGCGATTTTCTGCCGAATTTGCGGGAACGCACGAATCAGGATATTGCCCTCGAAGGTTTTCCGAAAGAGAAGGTTTTGGCGGTAATGATGCGTTTGATAAATTCGCTTTATATGCGGATCGGCTCACAGACAAGTGTTGACAAATACAGAACTTACGGAATCACAACACTTCGCAATAATCATCTCACAATCGGACGCGACGGGAAACTTACGTTCGATTTTATCGGCAAGCATCACATCAAACAAAAGAAGATTATGGTTGATGAAGAACTCGCCGACATTTTGCGTCATCTGAGAAAAATCGGCTCGAAGAAAAAACTTTTTGCATATCTGGACGAAGACGGCAAACCGCATCCGATCAAACCTCAACATCTCAATCAATACATCAAAGAAATTACTTCGCCGGAGTTTTCCGCCAAAGACTTTAGAACTTGGGGCGGAACGCTTCTGGCGGCTTTGGAACTGACGGAAATCGGACATTGCGAGGACGAAACCGAAATGAAAAAGAAAATTGTCGAAGCGGTCAAAAATGTTTCCGAACATCTCGGAAATACGCCCGCCGTCTGCCGCAGTTCATATATTCATCCGGTCGTGATCGAATCATACGAAAAAGGAATCACGCTCGACGAATTTACACCGAAACAGCAACGTCGGATCAAGAAAATGCTTTCGCATACGCCCGAAGAAAAAGCTCTAATAAAACTGTTTCAAAAGCAATAGACGGGCGGCGGGCAAAGATGCCCGCTCTCTTGTGGAAACTATTTTCTCAGCAATACGACCGGCGATTGTTCAGAGTCGAGAATTTTTTTGTAAAAATCTCTGACCTTGCCGTAATTTTCGGTCGGGACGACGGTTCTTTTTGTAATCATCGTTCGTTTATAAATCAATTTTCCGTCTTTGACTTCATAGCTGGTTGAATAATTACCGAACGAAGTTTTCAGATCAACCGTGTCGGGAACTTCATCAACCGCAAAACCTTCGGGAAGATCAAAAGTTGCCGTTTCAACGAACGAACTCGAATTCAGCGAAACCGGATGCGTTCGTTCCTTTTCGGTGAGGTAGATCGAACGCGAACGATTAACAATCGCGGGGCGGAAAATTAATAGACGATTTTGCATCAACTGTCCGTAACTTGCGGCGGAAAATTCGACGTTGAGATCAAATGTTGCGTCAAGGTGATTGTCTTTCGATGCAAAATCAACGAGTTTCGCCGCGGTCGCACCGCGTGTCAGCCAATTTTCGAGTGTTTTTCTGTAATCGTTTTTCGACAAACTGCGATACGCCGAGCGTTCGTATTTTGACGATTGACCGCGTGTAAATTCGTTTATTTTGCCGGAAATTCCGCCGTCTGCGGTAAGTTTGACGTTTATCTTTCGCTCTAAAACATTGCTTTCCGGCGAAGTTGTCGGCATTTCGAGCAAATCGCCGTTGTTTCCGGCGATGACGAGTCCATAACTTCCCTGTAAATATTCGGGTAGATCGCCGACCGGAGTCATATCATCGGTCGCATCGAAAATCAGCAGTCTGCCGAGTGTCTTGTTCTCGATAATCGTCGCCGCATCGGTTTCCTTGCCGACTTTAACAGCGATGATGCAATGATTAAACTGCCGCGGCGAAGCCCATTCTTTGCGAACATAAGTCGGCTCACCAGCATAAATCGCAATCGGATATGCTTCGATTTTCAATGTTTGCAGCATTGCCCGCATTAAGGTCGCCTTATCCTTGCAATCCCCATAACCGCGGCTCATTACGAGATTCGACGGACGCGGACGATAACCGTTTCCGTAGGCAACGCCGATGTCAATCGAAATATACTGCAAGTTCTGCACATAAGTTCCGATAGCTTTGATTTTATCAAGTTCGGTTTTAGAATCCGCCGTTAATTCTCTTGCTTTCGCGGCGATTTCGTCGTTGATAACAACGCTCGGATCATACAAACCACTCGCCCATTTTGAAACTTCGTGCCAGTTATCGAAAGTGCGGTTAATTCCTTTATTCACATCATCCGGCGTAAAATTAACCGCCATAAAAGGTGCTAAATTATTGACTGAAGGACTCATCGGTTCGGGCGGAATCGGTTGCAGATTGTTCAATTGCCAAGTATAAGTCGAGCCGCTGATGTTCGGTTTCACGTCGGCGTGATTGAACGTCAGACTTGAAGCCTTCCAATTTGACGGAATATTTAATTTATAACGCGAAGTTACTGTTGGAAGGCGACTTTGAAACTGCCATATATCCTGATAAAAAAGCGGCGGATTTTCCGTTTCGATGGTGTATCCGAAAACGTCGCCGACGTTGACATCACTCGAAGCGTCGATAACTTTGATGCGTCCCTCGTTATAAACATCGTCCGGATCGGAGATGACATCGAGAACTTCCTTTTTACCGTATTCCTTACTTGAACCGCCGTTATAAATAACCCAACCGTCGATGTTGCGAACCTTTCCCGCACTAACGAAATAAAACGCCCGGGCGACCGCAAAGTTTCTGCCCTCGCGGGTTAGAAGTTTGACGGCGTATCGTTCGATGGTTACGATTTTGCCGTCGTCATTGACCGTAACTTCCTGTTCATCGTGCAGCACGACCGCCGGAACATCTTTTTCATAAGCGGGAGTTTTCGCCGAAGCCGCCTGTTTTAACCACGCGGGCAAATTATCGCCGAATGCAAAAGCGGAAATGTTCACTGCTAAAACGATTAGACAAATTGATAAAAAGTGAGTGTATCGAGTCATAAAAACCTCCGGGGAAAGTACGTAACGGTTTTTTAATCATACTTTCTAATTATAAAACCAGTCAGATGATTTTTGAAAAACCATAATTTTAACCAGACAGTCTTCGCTGTAATTTTCGCAGACTGTCCGGTTTCCAGTGAACTATTCAACAGCTTCTTTTTTCAAAGTTATTGTGTGCATTTCCGCTTTGTGAAACTCGTCAAACAAATTTTTCAGAGGTTCATATGAAGCTTTTGGAAAGACCATACTTCCGTTATTGGCAAAATGAAATCTGCGTTTATAAATCAAGTTATTATTCGCTTTGTCAACGCTGATTCTGATTGACAATTTGCCGGTGTTGCCCGAATCTCCGATTTCTCCCGGAGCTTCGGCGTTATCCAATGCGAAACCTTCGGGCAATTTTATATTGATTTCATCGGTTTCCGACCACGGATAATTGAAATATATGTCGTATTTTCTGTCAGCCGTGGCGAATACGGGATTGCTTCCGTATTCAAAAAGACCGGGTTGAAAAAACATTCGCTTGCCTGTTTTTTGTGCATAACTTGGAATACGAAACTTGTATTTTTCGATTAGGGGCAACTTGTGATTGTCCAGATTAGTGATCGAAACATTAGAAATTTCGGCGGTGCTGATGCGGGATTTTATTTCGCCGATTAAGTCTTCCTCGCGTTTATTTTCCGATTCATTATACATATCCAGTCTTTTCGTCAAAGCTCTGTGTCCCGTATATTCGATCTTGACCGTACCTTCCAGAGTTCCGTCTTCGAGAAGTTTGACATCCGCCGTTCTCTTGGAATTCGTATCGTCAATTCCGCTGAAAGGAGTTTTCACCCAACCGTAATCACCGTCACCGATCAGTAAACACCAGACATCTTCTTCATACCAGACAAGTTTTCCACTCGGCAAAAATTTCAAGCCGGGATTGTAAAACTTCCATTGTCCATTGAGTTTGACGGCAATCGCTCCGGGATTGATAAAATCTTCATTGGTCATTTTCGGCTCGAAGAAAATCTCACTGCGATCAGCCAAAAATGCGATTTTCGTTTCAAATCCCAGTGAATTAGCCATCGCTCCGAAAATCATATCAAGATAAGCGGAAGCGGCTTGTTTTTTCTTTAAAACATCACTGAGTGATTTTATCTTGGGCAGGTTATCTCTCTCATCTTCGGTCAGAGTCGTATCGAAAGTAGTATTTTGAATTTGGCTCTGAGTAAATTCGTAGAGCAGATTCAGCTTTTCTTCATCATTTTTCGCCGAAGCTGTTATCTGTTTTGCCGTGTTTGTAATATCTTTATCGGCATCGAAGACCAATTTGGTTAAGCCTTTTCTTTCGGCACTGTAAGCTGCCCAGAAACTTGCCGGATTGCTTGGGTTTTTTATCACGAATGAAAATGAATTGTATGAAGCACCGGTTAAAGTGACATCTAATCCCTGCAAAAGCATCCACGGACGAACTTGATCTTCCGGCGGCATATATGCTTCTTCCCTAAATCCAGGAACATTAGTTCGTTCGGCAAGATAGAAACCCTTTTTATCTTCGATAAATTTGGTGTCGGTAAAATTATAGGACTGAAATCTCGGCTTACTTTTTTTATTGTTCGGTTTGTAGAAATAGGATATTTTCTGCACCGGAATATCTTTCTGAAAAGCGAGTTTCATTCCGACCGCACCGGCATTTTTGATTATCTCCTGATATTTATATTCGATAATCACACCGGGTTCGATATTGGGAACAGCAAAAGATTTAGCTTTAATTTTAACTTTATTAAGCTTAACTATCTCCCGCTCGAAAATATCCTTGTCTAAAATTTCAATTATCGAACCATCAGGTTTAATAATCCTTGCTGCAACATTCTTAATCTTCATCCTTTTCGAATAAGGAATATCAAATTTGCTGTATTTTTCACGACCGCGTTCGGTTAAGATTTTCACGCGAACATAATGTTCAAGTGTCAGCTTCGAGTCGGAACTGTCATTTATCCGAATTTCCCAGAAAATCGCTTCGGCATCAGCGTCAACTTCGACCTTACCTTTCTTCATTGCCAGTTCATCGGGAGAAACAGGTCGCCATTCTTCATCGCCGCCGCCGCTGACGGCAAAGGAGATTTGTGCAAAAACAAAGACCAAACATACGGAAAAAAGCATAATACTTTGCTTACTTTTAGGGAAAGACATAATTTTTATACCTCATAAAAACTTTTAATTTATGCCGCTCTTCAGACAAACGGATAATAACAGATGAGAAAAAAGTTGCAGAATTTGGATTAAGGGTTACAACTTCAGGAATTTTGATGCTCGATGCTTTTTTATGATACAGAAAAGCAATGCGAAAATGCAACATTTTTTGTAGTCAGAACCAGACAGAAGTTTAATTGTGATAATCAATCCATCAGCCACAGGAAAATAACGATGCCGATGGCAATGTATATGAGAGTCATAATCAGTTGTCCGATATTCGATTTTTGTGCTTGCTGAGTCAGTTGGTCGCTCGAAGTCGCCGACAGGTTAGTTTCCTGCAAAGCGGCGTAATTTTCACGCAGATCGGATCGTGAAATTTCGATGTTTTGGTTTGCTTCCAGTCCTTCGACCGCTTCCTTTGCCGTGATTAAATCCGTGTTGAAAGTTTCGCGGAAAATTTTGATCGCCTGAATTTTTCTGCCCGCGTTAAGTTCATTTTGAATCTCGGCTAACTTCAAATCTTTTTGCTCACGCAACGCAAATTCGGTCGGACGGGCGGCGACGATCTCAACCTGATGAACGGCGGTCGAAGGCACAATAATTTTGCCGTGGCAGTGATGACAGGTTTGAAATGGCGTGTCACCGTTCGCATATTGCAAATTCTTGAAGCACGACGGACATTGAAACTGCACACTGCTCATAATTTTTATTTAACCTTTTTGTTACCGATTGAAAAATTGCGAAACATCAACATTTTCACCGCGTTTAACGCTTCAACCGCATCTTTCGCCGCCCGCAGACTCACATTGAGCCGACCTCGCAAAATTTTTATCGGTTTGATCTCATCAACTTTTTGAAGTTCATTTTTAACTCTGGCGATAATCGAATCAACGGATTGATTGACGACTCGTTGCCTGGAATTTTGCGGCGGAGTTGCATTTTGACTTTTCGATGCGGCGGTTCGTCCGGGAATTTCCGTCGGCATAACTTTTTTCTGAACTTATATTTCTAGCTTTTCAATTATAACAGGGATCAAGAGGATAAACAGATATTTCTTGGAGGAACTAAATTAAATTCCTGTTTGTCGTCTTCATTCGTGTGAATTATTTTCTTCTTAATCTTCATCGAATTGCAGAATTTCGATAATTTCCTTCATATATTTTTTGCCGCGTTCGAGTTCATCGGGAGCAAGCGAAACCGCACCAACTACCGCGTGTCCGCCGCCGCCGTAGCTTTCGCAAATTTCGGCAATGTTATGAGTTCGCGGACGCGGCGACCACGGGTTTGAACCGACCGAAATTTTCGTGCGGTATTTGCCCTGCGTCAGAGCGACATTATAGGTCGTCTGCGGATAAAAATAATACGGAATAAATTTGTTGTAACCTTCGATTTCCTTGTCGGTCAGATCGAAACTAACCACGCCGCGGGAATATTCCGCACGATTTTTTATCAGTTCGACCGTTGCTTCGTGCTGTTCTAAAATCGGTTTCAAACGTGCCTGAATCTCCGAACTTTCCAGAATTTCATCGAGCGATTTTTCCGTTAAACTGCGGATAATGCGTTCGATGAACTGCGGTTCTTTTTCGCCTTCGATGACCTGCATCAGTTTTAACGCCGATGATTTTAGTTCAACGCACTGAGCCGCATCTTCGTATAACGCACCGTCAATAATGTGAGCCCATTCGATCAGTTCGGCAAGCGATTCGTCTTTCCAATCGAATTTTTCTGCGGCGACGCGGGCGATAAATTCCGCACACGATTTGCTGGTCGTGTCGAGAAACTTTTTGCCCGAATCGTCCTTCAGAAAATGCTGTTCATCTTCCTTCGACAAAAACGCTGATTGGTGATGGTCAAACCACCACGTCAGCCGTTCATCGGCACAATATTTAAAGTCAACGATAGCATTTTCGTCGCCGTCGAATTGTGCTTCATCGAAAGCGTTTCCCGCCCGATGCATCGTCGGTGTGTAGGCGACTTCCGCCTCCGCGTTGATTTTCGCTTTATAAAATTTAGTAAAAATTGCGGCGGAAGAAACGCCGTCGAAGCAGTTGCCGTGATAAAGTATGCGAAGTTTCATATAATTTCCTTTTGCTTTAGCAAGCAAACATATTAGATTAGTTGGCGAACTTCGTTTCGTCAAGACAAAACACTTATGAATCAAGATATTACAATCAGAATCGCCGTTAAAAAAGATGCGGCGGCATTGGTCGAATTCAATCAGGCGATGGCTTTCGAAACGGAAGGAAAACGGCTCGAAGCCGAATTGATAAAAGGCGGAGTCGAGGCGGTTTTCGATGACGAAACAAAAGGTTTTTACATTGTTGCGGAAAACGCGGATAATGAGATTATCGGCGGTTTAATGATAACTTTTGAATGGAGCGATTGGCGAAACAAATGGTTCTGGTGGATTCAGAGCGTCTATATTCTGCCCGCCGGTCGCGGTCGGAGAATTTACTCGCAACTCTATGATTTCGTCAAACAAAAAGCCCACGAAAAAGGCGATATTTGCGGGATCAGATTATACGTTGAAAAGGAAAACACGCACGCTCAGAAGGTTTATGAAAAACTTGGAATGGTCGAAACTCATTATTTAATGTATGAAACGGGCGATGAAATCTAAGATACCGACAAAAATCACCGAACAGGAGTTTGCAAAAATCTGCACGGGAATTTACGAAGACCGCGAAATAATCCGCAAACATAATCCGATTGGCGACACGGCGGAGGAAACGCTTCTGTGGATGCTGATGAGTTGTCTGCACAGTTATCTGAGTTTGACGGATTTGGAAACACCGTGTTTCAGCGGAAAACCGAACGCGAAAACTTATCGTGATGCAATTTTGTTTATTTTAAAGGACAGAAAAACGGATGATTTCGATGCGGAAAAGCATTTGGAAAAATTGAGCGAAAAATGATAGTTGAGAAATTTATATTGACACCTTTTCAGCAAAACACGCGAGTCGTCGTTTGCGAAGAAACAAACCAAGCGATCTGCATTGATCCGGGCGAAGGTTCAGTGCAAATCGTTGACTTTGTTAGAGATAACGAATATGAATTGCAGGCGGTAACTCTGACACACGGACATCTCGACCACGTTGGCGGAACGCTCGCACTGCACGAAATTTTTCCGAAGGCGGAAATTTTACTGCACAAAGATGACGAAGAACTTTATTACAATTTACCGTTGCAACCGCTCGCGTTGGGAATGCCGACTGCTCAGCTCGAAGCTCTCGGAATGAAATATGAAAATCCGCCAAAATTGACGCAAAACTGGGAACACGGCGAGATTTACGCGGTCGGAAACCTGCGTTTCAAAATTCTGCATTGTCCCGGACACACCCGTGGACACATTATTTTAGTGGAAGAATCGCACCGAAAAGTTTTTGTCGGCGATTGTCTTTTTAGAGATTCAATCGGCAGAACCGATTTACCCGGCGGTTCGCACGAACAGCTTTTGAATTCTATCAACACGCATATTTTACCGCTCGGCGATGATTTTACGGTTTATTCGGGACACGGCGGAGAAACGACCATCGGACGCGAAAAAGCGTCGAATCCTTTTTTAAATTCCGATAATCAAAAAAATCCCGGACGCTTTGTTTGATTATTCGATTTAGAAAAAACGGAATTTTAAGAACCGTTTTCAGCACTAACAAAATGAGCGTGATAATATTTAACCAACTATTAAACAATTAAAACAAGGAGAATTATGAGAAAAATTATAACTTTAACGGCGTTCGTTTGCATTTTTGTAACGAGTGCTTTAGCACACACGTCTTCGATCAGAGGCAGTCACTATCATAAAAACGAAGTGCAGAACTTCAAACTCGAAAAGGTCGGCGGCAATGTTCACGCACTTTTCGGACAGGGCGGAAACATCGGAGTTTCCTATGGTTCGGACGGACTTTTGATAATTGACACGCAATTTGAAAGAATCGTGCCGCAGATCAAAGCCGAACTGAAAAAACTCGGCAGCGACACGCCGAAATATGTTTTCAACACGCATTGGCACGGCGATCACGCGGGTGGAAATACTCTATTTGGAAAAGATGCGGTCATTATCGCTCACAGCAACGTCCGCAATCGTCTGCTCAATACGACCGTATCACGCGGCGAAAAACGCGAACCGACACCAAAAATCGGTTTGCCGATGATTACTTTTGAAAATGAAATGTCAATCTTCTTCAACGACGAAGAAATTCGTGCCGTTCATTTTAACCACGCTCACACCGACGGCGACACGGTTTTGTTTTTTACTAAATCGAACGTCGTTCACCTCGGCGATCAATTCTTCGCCGGACGTTTTCCGTTCGTAGATTTGGAAAGCGGCGGCAGTGTTCCCGGATTACTGCGAAATATCGGCGAATTGATTCAAATGATTCCGGCAGACGCGACGCTGATTCCCGGACACGGTCCTGTTTCAAAGATGGACGATTTGAAAAGCTACAACGAAATGCTGATTGATACGACGCTCATCGTCCGCCGACAGATGGAAGCCGGAAAATCTTTGGACGACATCAAAAAAGCCGGTTTCCCCGCAAAATACAAGGAAGCCGGTTCAGGTTTTATCAACACCGACGCGTGGATCGAAACGATTTTCAAAAGCTATTCGATGGATATGAATATGATGAAGGATAGTATGAAAATGAAAGAGAAAATGTAGTTGTTACAAAAACATCTTAAACGAAAAAAGCCGTGAGTATAAAATTACTCACGGCTTTTTCTTTAGTCAAATAAATTAAATTAGTTAGGCATTAAAACAGAATCAATACTGTGAATGTAACCGTTCGATTGTTTTACATCCGCGATTGTAACTGTTGACGTGCCGCCTTTTTCGTCGGTTAAAACGAGTTTTTCGCCTTCCATCATTGCTGTCAGCATTCCGCCTTGAACGGTTGTAAGCATCGCTTTTCCGTCACCTTTCTTGATGGCTTTCATAATTTTTTTGGCGTTGTATTTTCCGGCAACGACATGATATGTCAAGATTTTCGTCAGCATATCTTTGTTTTCCGGCATTAAAAGCGTATCAACCGTTCCTGCCGGCAATGCATCAAATGCACTGTTTTCCGGTGCAAATACAGTAAAAGGTCCTTTGCCTTTCAATGTATCAACCAAACCAGCTGCTTTGACCGCTGCGACCAAAGTCGTGTGATCCTTTGAATTTACAGCGTTATCAATGATGTCTTTGTTTTTATACATCATCGCACCGCCAACCATCGGGTTGTTCATCTTCTGCATTTTACGACCACTCATTTTGTCGTCTTTCTTCATTTCATCCTGTGCTGAAATGTTTGTTATTCCGAAACTGAAAGTCAATGCCAATGCAAAAACCGCTAATGTTAATTTTCTCATAATTTTTCTCCCTTAATCTGTGTTTAGTACTATTTAATAAAGAACATCATCCATGTAAATTTAAAAAATCCGGTCAAAATTCCCGTATACGTTAATTATGAACCTCGGAAACCCGGATTTCAAATAAAAGAATGTTTTTAATTTATAAACAGATTTAATTTACAAAATTTATTCCTTGATAACGTATTCGATATTTTCCAATAAATGGATTCAAATAATAAAACGTAAGATTTCAAAGCCGTTCGTTTTTTATAAATTCAATCTATGCGTTAAGATGCAGAAGTGAAACAAAAAATTGCAACTCCAAGAAATGCTGCGGCAGTAATACTTTTGAATGAAGACTCAAGTAGAGTTTTATGGGCAAGGCGAAATCCGGCACTCAAATTCTTAGGCGGATTTCACGGTTTTCCGGGCGGAAAAGTTGATGAGAGTGATTCGCAGACCGAAGTCAAAAACTGCGTTAGTGCTGAAACCGCGAAGTTTATTGCCTGTGCCGCCCGCGAAATGTTCGAGGAAGTCGGAATTCTGCTTGTGCGAAACGGTGATAAACTAACGCAAGGTCAGCGAAAATCGCTGCACGATGACTTAGTTTCGGGAAGAAGCACATTCGCTGAAGTGCTGGATTTGTGGGGATTATGGCTTGATGCCGAAGATTTTAGCGATGCCGGATTTTGGATAACTCCTGAATTTTCGGCGATTCGTTTCAAGACCCATTTTTTTGTTGCCGTTTGTCCGCCGAAGCAAGTTCCTTATCAAGCAGTCACGGAATTGCAGGAAATCGAATTTATCAAAGCCGCGAAGGCTCTGGAACTTTGGAAAAGCTCGAAAGTGCTGATCGCACCGCCGGTTCTATTTGCGATTCAGCAATTGGCAAAAAATACGGACGTTAAAGAAGTTGCGGCAAATCTTTTGGAAAAATCAGGTGAGAAAAAAGGCAATATAGATTACATCGAACTAAATTCCCGTGTCATCTGCTTGCCGTTACGCACGGAAACTCTGCCGCCCGCCACGCATACGAACTGCTTTATCGTCGGCAAAAAAGAGTTTGCCGTAATTGATGCGGCAGCACGCAAGAAGGATGAACGGGAAAAACTTTTTGCCGTAGTTGATAAACTTATCGCAAGCGGCGGAATTTGCACGGAAATCGTCGTTTCGCATTTGCATCAAGACCATCTCGGCGGCGAGGTCGCCTTGCAGAAGTATCTTTCAGACAAATATCAACAGCAGGTTTTTATTTCCGCACATATTAAAACATTTGAAAGTTTAGGCAAATACGCCGATGACTATTTCGACAAAATCGTTGATAATGAAAGCGTTTTTACGCTCTTTGATGCCGACGATAAACCGTTTGATCTGCAGGTTTTGCATACGCCCGGACACGCTCGCGGACATCTCTGTTTCTATGATGAAGAATTCGGTTTTCTGCTGTCATCCGATAACGTCGTCGGACTTGGAACGGTCGTCATTGCACCGCCGGAAGGAAATATGTCGGACTATCTGCAATCACTCGAATTTCTAAAAAATCTGCCGCAATTGAATTTTTTATGCGGTTCGCACGGTGCGGCGGTGTTCGATGCAAAAGGCAAAATTGAAGAATATATCGAGCATCGGTTAAAACGTGAAAACCAAATTCTGCAAGCCTTCAAGCAAGGCTCGAAAAAATCCAGCGAAATCGTCGCGGAAGTTTATCGGGGATTAGACCAAAAGCTCATTCCGTTAGCGGAAAAATCAGTCGAAGCACACCTTGAAAAACTTGCAGCGGAAAATAAAATATCAACTTCCTTTTAAGACGAGCCGATACGGAAAATATCTTTCGACGGTTGAATTGTTCAGTCCGGCTTGTTCCGCTAAACATTGTAATTCATCGGTTTTAAAACTTCTCAAAATCGAAAGTAAACCATCTTCGCGGACAAGCCGGCTGATGAAGAAAGCGGCACAAAATACTTTGTATAAACCGTAAGCGGCGGGGTGACGATGTAAATCAATAATAAAAATTCCGCGGGCAGCGATGCGGTTCATTTCCTGCAAAGTCTGCACGATTTGTTCATCTTTTAGGTGGTGCGTAAAAAGCGAACTGATTGCATAGTCAAACGAATTATCGGCAAACGGAAGTTGCCGAGCATCGCCGCGAACCGCTTTGATCTCGTCGAAATTTACCGATTCTTCGACAATAGATTCCGCCGAACGCTTGTTTAATTCAAGTCCGCAAAGCTGCGTTTCGATTTTGTTTTTGCGGGCAAAATTCGCAATCGTCCGTAACAATTCGCCTGAACCCGCACCGACATCTAAAACCTTTAACTCCTTTAGTTTTTGCTTTTTAACATCACGCAGAAGCGTTTTCTGCAACGCCCAGTTGTCGCCCGCAAACCGATTGACAAGCCGTATATCCGACAAAAAACGGTCATACTCCGCCGCCGTATAATCGCCCGTGTCTATCCTTTCGAGTTTCGTGCTTCGCCTTTTAAACATTTTTATTCGAGGTTAGTTTATAACTCCAAAAAATCCGCGTAAATCCGCCGAATCCGCGTCATCCGCGTTCTATTCTTTACCAAATTACAAAATTATTATTTCATATATTGCCGAATCAAAAAAGCCGCTTCCGCTGCGTTCGTCTGCCACGCTTTGATTGATTCTATCGGATGAATCAGCATTATGATATTCAGCGTCAAATTATCGCGGATGGTTACGAGCAGAATTATTTCGATAATGATAAACAGCAATAACGTCAGCCGGAATTTTAACCGATATGCAATGACGAAACCGACCGCACACGCGACAATATCACCAAACGAATTTGCAATCGAATCGCCCGTATAATCAAGCGAAGCCGTTTGTTCGCGGTAGCGTTCGATGACAAATTGCGAATTTTCAAAAACTTCCCACGCCGACTCCGCCAGAACCGCAAAAAACAAAAGCCACGCGAATGAGAGTTTTTTGCCCAGAATCGTGTGAACGATCAAACTCAAAACCCACAAAAACAAGAACCCGTGCAGAACGTGAGTTCCCGCATACGGATCAAAAAAATGCTGCGAAGTGTGTTTGCTCCAAGCGTCCAGCGTCGCAATATAAACGGGCGAATCCCATTTGCACCACCAGATTCGTCCGTTAAACCAAAGAGCGAAAACCATCCCAACCAAAACCAACGCCATCAAAATCCACGGCAAATAATCCGTCGTTTTATCGCGGAGTAATAATTGATTAAAATCGTGATTTTCGACGAATTTGCTCATAACTTTTTGCCCGTGAAATAATGCAAATAAAAAAGAATTATTGTCCACAGATGAACACAGATAAGAAAATAAATGACAGGACGCATTTATGGAAATATTTATTGATCTTTCTTCTTAAAACAGCGTGAGTTCGAGATAGCTAGATCAAAATTTGAAAACAGAGAATTTGCTCACGAAATCCACGAACCACGAGAAGAAGATTGAAATTCTAACTTACTATGATCTCTTTTAGTGCATTTCGCGTTTAATCGCGGGCAAAAATTCTTATATCGAACTGACGTTATTGAGCAAAAACGGCATCAAGAAACATCATCAATCCGAATCCGATAAACAAAGAGGCGGTCGCTCCCGTTTCAAATCCGGGACGATGTGTTTCGGGAATGATCTCGTCGCAGATAATAAACAGCATTGCCCCTGCCGCAAAAGCCAGTGCCAGCGGCAAAATGCTTGCCGAAATTAACAAAACCGACACCCCGAATATGCCGCCGAAGACTTCTACCAAACCCGTTAAAGCAGCAATTCCGAAAGCGTATTTTTTTGAATAGCCCTGTGATTGCATAGCGACGGCAACCGCTAAACCTTCAGGAATATTTTGCAGAGCAATCCCGAAGGTCGCACCGAAACCTGCTCTGAAATCACCTGATCCGTTCGCTATTCCAACCGACAAACCTTCGGGAAAATTATGGATGGCAATCGCAATGACAAACAGCCATACTTTTCGCAGACTTTTTGAATCTATTTCGCCTTGTCCTTTTTCAAAATACGGCTGCGGGGCGTATTTGTTGATGATCCACAGTATGAAACCGCCGATAAATAGGCACAGAATACTTTTCAGAACAGCCGACGTAACAGTTTCGCCGCTCTTTTTCATTTCATCAATCGCCGGAATCAAAAGCGAAAAAATCGTGGCGGCAAGCATTACCCCGGCGGCGAAACTCAAAAGATTATTGTTTAGTTTTTTGTTTAATTTTCTTATAAAAAGTGCCGGCACTGCTCCGAGCGTAGTGGCTAAAAAACCGGCTGTGAACACAGCGATCAGAGCATTTAAGAAAACATTTGAGGAGAAAACCATTATTTTAATCTTGCAAAAATAGAAAGCAAAATCAAATCACTATATTATTTAACGTCAGTTCGATAAAGAAAAAAGTATTGTTCTCCGACCGGAGGTGCGGACAGGAGTGTCCGCACGTTTTGCTTTAAAACAACCTAAATTGATCGTTCTCATCCGGCATTTAAAAATAAGATATTTGCAGACAGGAGTTTCCGCCCTCCAAAGATGCGATATTTCAGAATTGGATTAGAACTTTTCATTATAAAATGTTATCCCGAACCGACGTTCTTTTAAATTCCTAATTCTTCTTTCGCCTCAGCAAATTTCTCAACCGCAAATTTCAAATCCTCCATCGAATGGGCGGCGGAAACTTGGCATCTGATACGTGCTTTTCCTTTCGGCACAACCGGGAATGAAAACGGAATGACATAAACACCCTTTTTCATCAGCGATTCCGCCATTTTGACGGCAGGTTCGGCATCGTAAAACATAATCGGAACGATTGGATGCGTTCCCGGCAAAACTTCTAAGCCGACTTTTCCAATCTCTTCACGGAAGAATTTTGTGTTTGCTTCGAGTTTGTCTCGCAGTTCGGTTGATTCCGTTAAAAGTTCGAGTGCTTTTATCGAAGCGGCGACGATTGCAGGTGCGACGGAATTTGAAAAAAGATATGGTCTTGAGCGTTGTCGCAGCATTTCAATAACTTCTTTGTTCGCCGAAGTGTAACCGCCCATCGCACCGCCGAGTGCTTTGCCGAGCGTTCCCGTAATGATGTCAATTCTGCCCATCACATCGCAATGTTCGTGCGTGCCGCGTCCGGTTTTGCCCATAAATCCGACCGAATGGCAATCGTCAACCATCGTCAAAGCACCGTATTTTTCCGCCAAATCGCAGATGCCTTTGAGATTCGCAATGTAGCCGTCCATCGAAAAAACACCGTCCGTGGCAATAATCATCTGCCTCGCACCGTTTTCTTTTGCCTCTTTTAATTTTGCTTCAAGGTCGCCCATATCGTTATTTTTGTAACGATAGCGGGCGGCTTTGCAAAGCCGTATGCCGTCAATAATGCTCGCGTGATTTAATTCGTCGGAAATGATCGCGTCTTCCGCATTAAAAAGCGGTTCAAACAATCCACCGTTCGCATCAAAACAAGCCGCATAAAGAATCGTGTCTTCCGTCCCCAAAAACTCGCTGATCTTCGCTTCGAGTTCCTTATGAATCGCCTGCGTCCCGCAAATAAACCGCACGCTCGACAATCCGTAACCCCAATCATCAAAAGAGTTTTTCGCCGCTTCAATAATTCGCGAATCATCACTCAAACCGAGATAATTATTCGCACACATATTCAAAACTTCTTCGTTTGAAACGCTAATTTTCGCATCCTGCGGACTTTCAATAACACGTTCGTTCTTGTAAGTTCCCGCTTCTTTTATTTCCTGCAATTCCGATTCAAGAATCGCTTTTGTTGCTCCATACATAATTTTTTGTTTTATAATTTCCTATTTAATTTCAAGTATTTCTTTGCCAAAAAATAATCTATCAAAACCTGATAATAATTCTTTAAATATTTCATCCGATACGGAAAACTTTATTGTAACTTCTTGCTCAACTGCTAACCATTCAGATGTTTCTAAATTAAGTTTCATTATCGCTTTATCACGAAGCAGTATAAACTTCTCTATGCCACCGTAATTGCTTTGACCTTGCTCATCTCTCTCGACATAAACATCTTCATCAGATTCATTTTCATCCAAACTTCTTTGAAATACCAAATAGCTTTGCGTATCAAATTGAGCATCCGCAAATCCGACAATTAAAACACCATTGTCAATGGCTACTGAAACAAAGTTGTATTCTAATATAGTATTCAAGATTTCAATAAATTAAATTACCCTTGTATTTTCTGCAATTCCGTTTCAAGAATCGCTTTTTTGCTCAGTACATAATTTTCTTTTGTGTCGCACTAACGACATTTAAATTCAAATAAAATTCAATTAATCTTTGTTAATTCTTTGTTTAATAATTTTTGGTTTAATTACCTCACCACACCATAGTGCAATTTTGTAATTGTCATTACCTTCCAATTCATCTTCACTTAAAATATTAAGATCACCATAGTAAATTCTTGCTTGATAAGTTGCAGGTTCAACTTCAATGCGGGAGGCTTCAGGAAAGTAGTCTGTGCAACCAGCAATTACAATTCTACCAGAAGGAATTTCTATACTGCATTCATTAACTTGATCCCACAATTCTAAATTTTCGGTTGGCTCAGTATCGTGAATTTCAACTGTGACTGGAACATCCATATTTCGCACAGTTCCAACTCCTATCGTTCCATTAGTAATTGCTAGTAACATCTCATTTGCTTTTTCTGTCCAACTATCAGATAAATCTCCATCTGCTTTCTCATCTTGTAAATAAAATTGGTTATAGTCAGCAAATAATTCAAACTCATATTTTTCTAGTAACATAAACTATTATTAAAAGTCCAATTGAGAACTTTATAAAAATTAACTCAATATTATTTTTGTTCAGAGATCGCCAACGGTGACCAACATATTAGCCTATGGTGCAGGCGTTTCGCCGAAACCATAGGAAACAAAATCAAACCACACGCTCACTGAAAGTGAGCAACAACCAAACGTCAATCCCAAACATATTGCTCATCAAATTCAACATCGTATTTTCTCAAAAATCCTCTGTATTCCGTCTTGAAATCTTTCTCTTTGTGATGCTCTTTCTGCTTGGCAATATAATTTTTCACAACGTCAATTTCTAATTGCCCGACCGAAAATGCTCCGTAACCTCTCTGCCAATAAAAATTGCTGAATTGTGAATTCTGTTTTTTAACCCAACTTGAACTATCTCGTTTTATATCTCCGACAAGAACTGGAATATCAATTTTCTTCGGTAATGAAACTAATAAATGAATGTGGTTCGTCGTGCCGTTTGCGATGATTAATTTCGCTTTGTTATTCTCGACAATTCCGTGAATATAACCGAACAATTCATTTTCAGTTTCGGGATGAATCAAATCGGCACAATTCTTTGTTGAAAAAACGATATGAGCCAACATTTTGAAAATTGATTGCGGCATATTCTGTTTGAAAATTGATTGCGGCATATTCTGTTCGTCGCTTTCAGCGACGGCATTTACCTTTTTATTATTCCTATGGCTTCGGCGAAACACCTGCACCATAGGCTATTGTTTTGGTCGCCGTTGGCGACTATTTGAGTCAGACAATATTTTTTGAGATTAAGACAAACTTAAATATCTTCCGTCATTATATCTTCGCAACTTCAAAATAAGTTTTGATCGCGTTATAATCTCCGCCGTTTTCCAAGATGTCGAAAACTTTTTCGTAATTTTCCAAACCTTCAACTTTGTGCGTCATCATTCGTTTGAGCCAACCGGGGAACATTGCTTCAGCGAGGGCGATGTCCTTGACACCCATCTCGAAATGTTCGCGGTTGGCGTTGACCGTGCCGACCATTACGCGGTTTCCCAAAACGAATTCCTGATTTATCTTGTCGGATGGAACGCCGTCGGTTTTGCGGTCGCCGCCGGTGACGGATGCGAGAATTAAAATGCCGTTTTCGTTCAAAGTTTCCATCGCTTCAAAAATTATCGGCGAATATCCGGTGCATTCAAAAATCAGATCATATTCGCCGTATTCCTTGACTGAATCGGTGACGGAAAGTTTTTTCGTCGAATCGTAAGTTCCACCGATGTCTTTGATTAAGTCAGCGTTTAAGTGACCTTCCGCTTCCTGCAAACCGAAGCCGTGAACTTCAAAACCACGCAGACGCAGAACCATAATTGTCAGCAAACCGACATTTCCCGTTCCTAAAACGGCGGCAGTTCTCGGCTGCCAAATATCAAGCCGTCTTTGAATGTCGTCGGCTTGTTTCAAACCTTTTTCGATAATCGAAAGCGGTTCAAGCAAAACGGCGACTTCGGCGATTTTCTCTGGAATTTTTATCAAAAACTCCGCATCTTCCGCGTAAAACTCCGCCCAGTAACCATGAATCCGCGAAATTCCGCGTTCCCAATATTCCGCATCGGTCGTAAAATCTTGCTGTCCGATAGTGTCGTAAATGCTGTGTCCGAACGGACGGCGAACCGTGGCAACGACATAATCGCCCTTCTGCAAATCCTTCACATTTTCGCCGACTTCCGCCACACGCCCGAAATTTTCGTGTCCCAGCACCAGAAAATCCTCACCTTCGGGAGCAGTTCCATATTCGGCATTATTTATCTCACGATCCGTCCCGCACGCCCCGACTCGCAAAACTTCAACCAAAACACCGTTGCCGTTTTTAATGTCGGAAACTTTTGGTTTATCCATCTCGACAAGTCTTGCCGAGTTTTTTTCTTTTGGTGTAACTGCTACTGCTTTCATAATTTTTTATTTTAACAGGGATGAAGAGGATTCACAGGGATTTTCAAGAGATTTTTAAACTATTTTAGAAAGTCTCGAATGTTCTCCGATTTGTCTAAAAATTTATTGTTGAAACGGCGATATTCTAATTTTGCATTTCCGAAATTTATTATCAATCCTACTTCGAGTTCGGTTACTTTCAAGTAATTTATAAGTTGAGCGAAGTGTTCGTTGACAAAACTGCTGACGGCTTTTAGTTCAACTATTATCTTATCTTCGACCAACAAATCAGCACTAAATTCTCCGACGATAACATCACGGAATTTTACTTTTAACGGAACTTGTCTTTCAGCTTTCAATCCTTTTTGTTTTAATGCAACAAACAAAGCCTTTTCGTAAACCGATTCAACAAAGCCAATTCCTAATTCTTTGATAACTTCAAAAGAACATTCCAAAATTTTCCCCGTGATTTCTTTATACATCATAAAAATTCTCTTAAAAATCCCTGTGAATCCTCTTCATCCCTGTTAATAATTTCTCCTCAAACCTCGATTGATTCGGTTTGACCGTCATTGCCTTCGATGTCGGCGGTTTCGATGTGTTGACCGCTTTTTTCTTTTGAATATTCGCCGAGTTGTTGGAGGAGTTTGCTGATTAAACCAGTCCAACCGGTTTGGTGGCTGGCACCGAGTCCGCAGCCTTTGTCGCCGTGGAAATATTCGTAGAATAAAATGTAATCTTTCCAATGTTCGTCGGTTTGAAATTTGTTTGAATTCCCATAGACCGCCCGATCTCCGTCGCTGTTTTTGGTGAAAATTTTGGTCAGACGCATTTCGAGTTCCTGCGAAACTTCCCAGAGTGTGAGCATTTTGCCCGAACCGGTTGGAAACTCGACCTTGAAATCTTCGCCGTAATAGAAATCGAACTTTTGGAGCGATTCGATCAATAGATAATTAACCGGAAACCAAACCGGACCACGCCAATTCGAATTGCCGCCGAAGGTTCCGGTAGTTGATTCGCCGGGTTCATAACCGACCTTCCATTTATTGCCGCCGGCTTCAAAAGTGTACGGATTTTCCTTGTGATGACGCGAGAGTGAACGGATTCCGTAATCGGACAAAAACTCGGTTTCGGAAAGCATCGTCCGCAAAATTCGCTGCAAACGGTCTTTACTAACAATAGCCAAAATGCGGCGACCCTTTACGCCTTCATCCGACATACAGGCGATTTCGGATGTTAGATCAGGACGATTTTTAAGAAACCACTCGGTGCGTTTTTTGAACGAAGGCAGTTTGTCGAGCCAGTCTTCTTCCAAAGTTTCGACGGCGAAAAGCGGAATCAAACCGACCATCGAACGAACTTTCATCGGAATATTTTTATGGTCGTCAAAATGCAGTACGTCGTAATAAAATCCGTCACGTTCGTTCCAAAGTTCCGTATCTTCCAAGCCGAGATTGTTCATCGCGTCGGAAATATGCACGAAATGCTCGAAAAATTTGCTGGCGACATCTTCGTAAGCCTTGTCTTCTTTGGCAAGTTCGAGAGAAATCGCCAGCATATTGAGGCAATACATCGCCATCCAACTCGTGCCGTCGGATTGTTCGAGGTGTCCGCCCGTTGGCAGATCGGAGCTGCGGTCGAACACGCCGATATTATCCAGCCCCAAAAATCCGCCTTCAAAAACATTGTTGCCTTCTTCGTCCTTGCGATTTACCCACCACGTAAAATTAAGCAGAAGTTTGTGAAAAACTCTTTCCAGAAAAACGCGGTCGGCTTTGCCCTTTTGTTTGGCTTCGATTTTATAGACGCGGAGTGCCGCCCACGCGTGAACCGGCGGATTAACGTCACTAAAAGCCCATTCGTAAGCCGGAATTTGCCCGTTCGGGTGCATATACCATTCACGCAGGAGCAAAATAAGCTGACGCTTGGCAAAATCAGGATCAATCATCGCCAAAGGGATGCAGTGAAACGCCGTGTCCCACGCGGCAAACCACGGATATTCCCATTTATCCGGCATCGAGAGAACTTCGTCGTTATACAAATTCTGCCAGTCGGAATTTCTGCCGTCTTTTCTCTCTTTCGGCGGCGGCGGAAAAGCCGGATCGCCGTCAAGCCAGTTTTTTACTTCGTAATGATAAAATTGTTTTGTCCAGAGCATTCCCGCCGATGCCTGCCGCATAATGTTTTGCTCGTCATCATTCAAAGAATCAGGCGTAATTGAGTCGTAGAATTTGTCGGCTTCTTTGATACGTTTATCAAACACTTTTTCGCAGTCTTTAACGAACGCTTCCCGGGATTTGATATTTACTTTTTCATCGTTGAATTTGAACCGCAAATAAATCGTTTCGCTTGATTTTGCCTTAATCTCGAAGGCGTAGTGTCCCGCAAACTTCGTTCCGGTTTCGGCGGGATTTACTGCGTTCTTCTCGTTGTTGACGACAAAATTATTGATGCCGTCTTTGGTATATGGCGAATCATTTTCGCCCTTGTAGAGTGCTTTGTAATTCGTTTCATTTTCAGTAAAAAGCAAATTTTCGGAATCGGCTAGAATGAGCGAACTTTTGCCGTGTTCGTTTTCAAATTCAACCAGTGAAAGATTTTCCGCATTTAATTGACCAACTTTTAATTCGGGTTTTTTCGCATTTCCAAACCAAGACCAAATATTACGAAACCAAGCCGTCGGTAAAATATGAAGCGGTGCGGCTTTGTCACCGCGATTATGAGCCGTGATTTTTATGCAAATATCGTCGAAATCCGCTTTGGCGTATTCAATGAAAATATCAAAATATTCATCAGCATCGAAAATTCCCGTGTCCAGCAGTTCAAACTCGGATTCATTTTTACTGCGGTCTTTATTCGCTTTTTTTAGTTCTTCATAAGGGAATTCGTTGTGCGGATATTTGTAGAGATATTTCATATAGGAATGCGTCGGCGTATTGTCTAGGTAAAAATAATATTCCTTGACATCCTCGCCGTGATTTCCTTCGGGACCGGACAAACCGAATAATCTTTCCTTGATAATTTTATCGTTGCCGTTCCAGAACGAAACCGCAAAACATAAATTTTGCTTACGGTCGCAGATTCCCGCAATGCCGTCTTCATTCCAGCGAAAAGCCTTTTGATGAGCTTGCTCAAATGGAAAATAACTCCACGCCGAACCTTCCGCCGAATAATCTTCACGGACCGTTCCCCACGCCCGTTCAGCAACGTAACAACCCCAAAGTTTCCAATCCTTCTTATGCTTCACCGCTTCGTCAAGACGTTTTTTTTCTGCTGTCAATGTTTTATTTACCTCTCACTTTTTCCTTGTATATTATAGCTTAGAATGTCATAAAATTTAATCGGCAGTCCAACCTGTTTTCACATTTGGTCTTAAAATATATAGACTTACCGGATAAATTCTGTTAAATTTCAATAATCATACAAATATTCGTGTTCCAAGAATTTATTCTCCCCCTTTAATTTCTCGGAACTTATTTAGTGAAATCTTGTTTTCATTAATCATTTCTCATCTAATTAAAAAATGAATGAAGATTTGCATCTGACTACAGACAGGAAAGATTCAGGCAACATCTCTAATTTCGAGATCAGACCGAAGATGCGTCCGCCGAGAAAAATGCGGATGGCGGATGCCGGTGTGTCTGAAATTATTAAACAGGTCAGAGACAAATTAACCAGAGGAGTTTCGAGCAAAGCTGAAGAAATTCTGACCGAAACGCTTGAAAAATATACGGTTTCGCCGGAAAACCAGGCACTTCTCGAACGGGAACTTTCATATACATTTGAAACACTCGGAAAATATAAGGAATCTCTCGGAATTCTGGACAAATACGATGACGAAGAAATTCTCGGTCAACTTGAAACCGCAACGCGGGTCATCATCATCAATCAACTCGCTCTTGCCCTCAATAATCTGAACGAACATCCGAAGGCGGTCGCACTTTTACATTATTCTTCGGAGATTGCCAAAGAGGATAATCTGACGCATTTGCTCGGCGAAACGTATGTTGCGTTTGCCAGAGTTTACCGCAAATTGAACGAATTTCCGATTGCCCGCGACAATGCGATGAAGGGTTTGAGTTTTTATCGTGAACACGGCAACTGGTGGGGAATGTCGGAAGCCTACAAGGAAATTGCGGGAGCATACAGTCACGAGGGCGACAGCAAAAAAGCGGTCGAACATTATCAATTAGCGATCAAGATCATCGGCGAACATTCCGCACCGTTTTTGCTTGGCAAACTTTATTCCGATATGTCGGGAGCATATTGGTTTCTGCGTCGTCCGGGCGACGGCATTGAATGTCTGGAAAAATCCATCGAGTTTTTCAAACAGACCGAACACAAAGTTCAGACCACCGCCGCCTACAATAATCTCGGCATCAACCTGATTCTTTTAGGTGATTGGTCGAAGGCGGAAAATATTATTCAGAACGCTCTGGATATAGCTTACGAAATTGATCATGCTCATATTTCAGCGGTTATGGACTCACTTGCCGAATTGAAAATGCTCCGCGGTGAGATCGAAGAAGCAAAGAAATTATCCGAAGATGCGATTATCATTGCCGGAAAACGCAAAAAGGAAACATACATAATTCAAGCGATGCGAACGCTTGCAAGATGTTATCTAGCCGAAGGTGAAGTTTCCGAAGCACGCAGAATAGCCGAGGAGTGCATAGCGATTGCGGAAGAAATGGGCGAAGGACAATACTCCGATATGACTCGTCTGGTGCTTGCCGAAGCGTTGCTGAAAGAAGGAAAACTCGGGCAGGCTGAGGAAGTTTTGGAAACGATCGAAGAAAATAATACTGAGAATGACTTGTTCATTATCGGTAATATTCAGCGGATAAAAGGTTTAGCTGCTCTCGAACTAAACGATAAGGAAGCCGCCGGACATCATTTCAAACGAAGCCTGACGATTTTTGAAACGGCGGAAGATGTGTATCACATTGCCCTCGCACAATATCTGATCGGCGGTGCGATAGCCGAAACACAACCGCAGCAAGCCTCGAAACATTTTATCGCTGCGAGCGAAAGTTTCCGCAAACTCGGTGTCAAAAAATTATATAAATCTTCCGAAGAAAACATCGAACGGCTCAATTCGGTTGAAACGAAGGACGAAGGAAGTTCGGCAAGTTCACAGCTTTTAATGCAGAGATTGGCTGAAGCAACCGCTTCGCGTGAATTGCTTTTCCGCGAATTGACTTCGATTCTGCAACAGGAAAGTAAAGCCCGCAAAATAATTATCGCCGAACTGAATGAACAAAACCGCTTTTATCCGTTCATCGCCCACGGCTACACGGCAGGAGAAAGTGCGGCATTGATCGAGCATTTCAATCAGGCAAGTGCGGCACAGGACTTTGAAACATTTTCAAAAACTAAGAACATCATGGTTTTTCCGCTGAAAACATCAAACGCACCGCCCGCCGTTCTGCTGATCTATCCGAACGCCGGAGCAAAATTATTAAACGGCAGCGAGATCAAACCGCTGCTGCGGGTGGTTGAACTCGGATTGGATGTCTGTGCTTTGCGGGATCGGGATCGTGTTCAGCGAACCGAACAGGAAACGAGTCCGTTCACATCGCAGAGTTTGATGCCCGGATTTATTCATTCAAGTCCGGCAATGACCGATCTCGTCGAGGAAGTTTATAAAATCCGTTCGTCCGATGTCACCGTTCTCGTCACGGGCGAATCGGGAACGGGAAAAGAACTCGTCTCGCGGGCTATTCACACAACATCGAACCGCAGCGATAAAATCTTCGTGCCGTTCAACTGCACCGCGATTCCGAAGGAATTAGCCGAAGGACATCTGTTCGGTTATAGAAAAGGAGCTTACACGGGAGCGACCGAAGATTCGCCCGGTGTTATCAGAACTGCCGACGGTGGAACGCTTTTTCTTGATGAGGTTGGCGATTTGCCGCTCGATGTGCAGCCGAAACTTCTCAGATTTTTGCAGGAAGGCGAAGTTCAGCCGCTCGGCGAAAAACATCCGATAAAAGTCGATGTGCGGATTATCACGGCGACGAATATGAATCTCGAGGAAGAAGTTAAAAACGGAACTTTCCGCGAGGATCTATTCTATCGTTTGAATGTCATTCGTCTGCGTGTTCCGCCGCTTCGTGAACGGCGTTCGGAGATCGAACCGATTGTCAATTATTACGTCAATCACTATTCGACCAGATTTCACAAACGCGATATTCATCTGACACCGCAGGTAATTGATCTGCTGATGGTGTGCAGTTGGGAAGGAAACGTCCGGCAGTTATGCAATGAAGTTCAGCGAATCGTCGCCCGTGCCGAGGACGGCGAAGTGATTACGCCCGAACATCTTTCGCCCGAACTCAAACGCAACGCATCGCCGCTGATACCGCTGCAAGGCTCAAATGTTACGCCGATTATGTCTTACTCCGGTTCGGTTGGAACTTATAATATCGGCACACAAGGCTCGACTTTGGAAGATGCCGTCAGCGAACTCGAAAAACAGATGATTATGGACGCTCTCCGCCGCAATGAAGGAAATATCTCGCGGGTCGCTAAAGAATTGGATGTAACCCGCCGCGGACTTTACCTGAAAATCAAGCGTTACGAAATCGACCGCGAACGTTTAGCGAGTTAGCCGCGTTAAACAATCATACACACACAAAACCTGCATCAGACGTTCGGATTTATTTTTTTTTGAGCGGTTTTTATCTGCATCTATCTGTGGTTAAATTGCTTATATGATGAAAATTGACGAATCCGTAACCGCCGAGATCAAACTTTACTACGATCTGCACATTCCCGCCGAAGCCGGGCATCCCGCACCGCTTTTGATTACCGTACACGGCTACGCCGCCCATAAACATTATATGATGCGGGAAGCAAAACTGATCGCACCGGAAAATTTCGCCATCGTTTCGATTCAGGCTCCGAACAAATTTTTCCGCAAAACCGATGCGGGCGAATTCAAACCCGTTTTCGGTTGGCTGACACCGTTCAAACCGGAAGAATCCGTCGCCCTTCATCATAAATTCATTTTAGATGTGATCGAAAAACTTGCGGCGGATGAGATTATCGACCAATCGCAGGTTTTTTTACACGGTTTTTCACAAGCCTGTGCGTTAAATTTCCGCTTTGCACTAACAAATCCGCATACTTTAAAAGGCATCATCGGAGTCAGCGGCGGAATTCCTTCGGACCTGGAAACAAGCGAACTTTATCAACCGACCGAAGCCGAAACTTTATACTTATACGGTGACGACGATGAATTTTATCCGCTGGAAAAATTTCAAGAATTCGAGCAGAAACTAAACGATTGCCTGCCAAACTTTCAAGCCTTGAAATACGAAGCAAAACACGAAATCACTAATGAAATGCGGGCAGATATAAGAGAGTGGCTTTCGGTTAAATAGAAAAAAGACGGAAACACAATTCCGTCTTTTTCCTTATATTAACTTAAGCGAGTGGCTTAATTATTCGCCCGATAGACAGCAAATTGCTCACCCATTCGCGTGCCTTGTCCGCTTGAGAATTCAAACATACAGTAATCGTCCGTGTAATCCATAAAGTTTGTGATCGGATCGATACCCGGATCGCGGCGGCAGGAATCTCTTCCGCCCGGACATCCGTAAGCCGGTGAACTTTCCGCCGCCGTATCGCCGACGAAATCACCGCTTCCGTTACAACCGCCCTGAAATGTGTGATACAAACCCGCCCAGTGTCCGACTTCATGAGTTCCCGTGTCGCCTTCGTTGTAGGGTACGGCATTTCCGCCCGGCAAGCTTTGATCGAGCAAAACTACACCGTCCAGAATCGGCTGACTGCTGTAACTTGAAGGAAATGTTGCATAACCCAAAATTCCATTGCTCGGATTGCAGGTGTAAACATTCAGATCGTCCGCCGAACCTTGGTGAAGTGCGGTTTTCATCGGAGCTTCCGCGGCACCGTAACAACCGTTATACCAAGTAGCGTTGGTTGTGCGGTCAACCGAAATCAGATTGAATGAAAAATTATACTGGGCATAAGCGGAATTTAAAACATCTATTTGGCTGTCAATCATTTGGCTTGTAATATCGCCGTTGGAAACTCCCGAACCTTGATTTACAACGTGAAAATAGACGTTGATGATGCCTCCCATCGGCGGCAGAGGTGTCGGAGTCGGGTTCGGTGTCGGACTTCCGCCGCCGCCGCCTTTTCTCTCGTTACCTTTTGCAAGACCTTTGGCGATTTTCTTTTCTTTGAAATCTTTTTCAGCTCTCGCAATTCGTTCAGGATCGTGATCCGTTGCACAAATTCTATCGCCTTTGACATTAACTACTTTCGCCTGAACCACGTCGGTTTTCGCTGTGTGTGTGATAGCCAGAGCGAATATGCCGAGTGCCGTGCAGCTTAAAAAAGCTACAAAAAAACGCATTTTATTCATTAGCCGTTTGTCTCCTTCTTATTTGGTTTTATTTTTAAGATAACGGAATTATTAAGGTCTTGGGAAAGAGTAATTTAACCGTATAAGTCCGAAAGTATGTATAAAATATATGTTTTCACAAACCCTTGTCAAATTAAATTTGCCTGCCCGCCCGATTTTGACCGTCGTATTTCTTATTTCAGATACATCTTATTTATAAATTACAGCTTCTAATTCATCTGATAACAAGTATTTATAGGAAACTAAGATGACACACTTCAAAAAAATTGTTCAGTTAAACTTATTTTTAGCGGTCGCTGTTTTTGTCGGCTGCAAAAGCGATAGTGTAACCATACTCGCTAAGGACATTTCGATTTTCGAAAAATCTTCAGTTATTGAGAAACCAAAGATTGACGAGATAAAATCACCGGAAATCCGCAAAATTCTGACGAGTGCGAATGAGCAGTTAAAAACTACGGCAGTTTACACGCAGAAATACTATTCGATTAAGTATCCGAATGGTGATGTGCCTTTGGAAACGGGTGCTTGCACAGATGTCGTTATTCGTTCGTTCAGAAATGCCGGGATTGATCTGCAGAAGGAAGTTCACGAAGATATGAGCGTAAATTTTGCGAAATATCCGCAGAAATGGGGACTGAAAAAGACCGACACGAACATCGACCACCGCCGTGTGCCGAATCTGCAAACTTTTTTTGAACGCCAGGGAAAAGCCGAAAAAATCACTGAAATTGGCGAAGATTATCAACCGGGTGATGTCGTCAGTTGGGACTTGAACGGTGAGGGAATGACGCACATCGGACTCGTTTCAAACATCTGGAACGAGAAGGAAAAACGCTATCTGATAATTCATAACATTGGCGGCGGAACTTCGCTCGAAGACCGCCTGTTCGACTGGACGGTAACGGGACATTACCGTTTTTTCAAGTAATTTTCCGATTGCTCAACAAAGCACTTGCCGCCAGCAGAATCGATAGAATCTGCCACGTAATCAAAGCAAAATATAACAATGCGAAAGTGCCGCCGGATGTTATCGTTGAGTTTATCTCGCCAAGAGATTTTAGGCTGAACATAAAAATCGTCGGCGGAATCAAAAGCAAAAAATTGTAGCCGATTGTTCCGAACCAGAGTGCGGACACCTTGCTCGAACTTAATTCTCCTGCTTTGTGTTTTCTGTAACCCATCAGCAGATAAATTCCGAAACTCCCCGCGACAATCGGAACTGCGGCATCCAGCAGATTCGACATCATCGAAAACAACACCGCCGCCACCGCCGGAATCAATAGAATATAACAGGCGATAACGAAAACTTTTGCGATTGATTGTGAATGTGTCATTTTGCTTGTGTTCCTTAATAAAGTCTTTTTAATTCACAGACCAAAAAGTTCAAATCTTTGCCAATGTAAAGATCATTCCTTTATCCTTCGATTTTTTCCAGCGAATATCGGATTCAATAAGTTTTGCCCTCGCACCGATATTGGCAAGTCCGCGACCTTTTTTGCTTTTGTCGGGATTGAAAATTATGCCGTTGTCCTGAATTTTCAGGAGAAATCCTTTTTCGATTGAAATCTCCGCACTCATAATTATTTTGGTTGCTCCAGAATGACGGACGATATTGTTTAAAACTTCCTGAGCAATGCGGTAAATTTGCAGTTGTTCGGAGCGTGTCAGTTCGAGATTGTTTTCCAGACTTTCGGGAGCGAGAAATTCGTGTTCGATGTTCCGCCCCTGTGAAACCTGTTCGACCGAATTCCCCAAAGCCCATTCAAGAGCGGCGGCGAATCCGATATTTTCAAGCACTGACGGACTCAAATCTTCACAAATCCGCCGAATCTCATCGGATACGCTTTCGATTTCCGTACGGAATTTTCCGGCTTCTTCGCTTTCCACCTCATCGGTCATCAGGATTAAATGCCGCAGATCGGCAAGCGTCTGATCGTGTAGATCACGCGAGATGCGATGGCGTTCGCGTTCGGCTTCGTTGGCAAGACTCAAGCGGGCATTGTTTAGTTCCTTATTGGTGCGGGCTAGTTCCTCACTCGTCTGGAAAATTTTGCGTTGCGAGAAAAACGCCCAAAACAGAGCGGCAAGTGCAATCACCAAAAGCACTCCGAGAATGGTGGCGATCAACGGAAACGGTGCTTGTTCGACCTTGACATTAAAAGTCAGCGGTTCGGACGCGAGCAGATTTTTATCGAACGCACGAACTTCGACGCGGTATGTATCAGGTTCGAGTTTGTCCATCAAGAACTGCGATTCTTCGGAGAATTTTTTGTCGATCAGTTCGTTATTTCCGTTAAAAAGAAGAAACGAATATTGAAATTGTTCGGGAAAAGTCCGGCTGCTGATCGCCAATACATCTACTGACAGACTGTTTTGCGGATAATTCAGATTGATGCCCGTTTTAAGTTCGTTCGTCTGATGGATACGTTGGCTCAGAATCCGGTTCGGCACTAACAGCGGGCGTGTTTCAGTGATCGAATAATTGATGACACCGCGATTCGTTCCGATCAGAATCGAGCTGTCAGCGACCGGCAGAATTGCGAAAATATTCTGCGAAGCAAGTCCCTGTTCGATGTCGATACGGGAGGAAATCCAGCCGAAATTTTCGTCGAAGATCAAGTTGAACAGACCGTTCTCAGTCGCACACCAGACTTGCAGTTGATCTGTTTTCGCGGTTCTTGTGGTGAACACGTCACGCACGTTTTGCTTGTCCAAAACAAGCTGTAATTTGCCGTCTTTCAGCAAATACAATCCTTTGTCGGCAGCAAACCAGATTCCGTCCGCTTCATTTCCGCCGATGGCGGTTACGGCGACTTTTTTCAACTCTTCTAATTCCGGCTTCTGCAAAATACTTTTGCCGTCAAAGACAAATACGCCTTTGTTGATCGTTCCAAACCACAAATTCTTGTCAGTTTCATTATAAATACTGATTATGTTCGGTTCGGAGGAAATGATCGAATCGCCTGTTTCATTGATTTTTTTCAAACCTTCGCCGAACGACGAAAAGTATGTTTCCCCTTGAAACTGTTCGATGTCGCGGATGCTTTTGTCTTCAGCAAGGCGGCTCACAATTTGATTACTTCCCGATAAATTTTTAGCCGTCAGACTGCTCGCCGAACCGACCAGAAGATTGTTGCCGGCGGTTTTCGAAATCGCGTAAATTCTCCGATTCTCGAATCCGCGAACCGCTTGCCAGACTCCCGCCGGTTCATCCAGTTCATACAACCCGCGATATGTTCCGGCATAGGTTTTTCCATCATTTGACTGAAACAGTGTGCGTACAAAATTGCTCTGCACATCATCGGAAATCCGTTCATTTCGCGGACTTTTCGGATCGTAGCGGCTGACACCTTTTTCCGTTCCGAACCAGATCACGCCTTCGCGGTCAACGAATGCCGCAAAAATCTTGTTTGAACGCAAACCGCCGGATGTATTTTCAAACGTAAATCTTTTATTGAACTTCTGCCCGTCGAACAGATACGCACCGCGTTCGTCCGTGCCGATCCAGTTTTGATTATTTTCACCGAAGGCAATCGAACTGATATTTCCTAATTTTTCGCCGATAAATTGCAGATCGGGAAAGTTTTCGGTCAGTAAAAGTCCGCTTCCTTCGCTCGATGCGGTCGTTCCGAACCAAACTTCCCCGACGCTTTTTTTTGCCATTACGTTGATAAAAAAAGGTCGCGGACGAGTCAGAATCTGTTCCGCTTTGCCGTCTTTTATCTTCTGTAACCCGCTGTCGAATGTCCCGACAAAAAGCTGGTTTCCAATCTCGGAAATACTGCGAATCGGCAGCGAACTTTCCAGAATTATTTTACCTTTAACGGATTCACCTTCTTTATTAATTTGAAAAACCGTGCCGTTCGGATTCGTCAAGAAAATATTCGCGGAACCAATATAAATTGCGTTAATCTCTTTGTCAGCGGTTATTTGAACCGGCTGAAAAAAACCGTTCTCGTAGTAAAAAGCACCTTTTTCCGTCCCAATCCAAAGCGTATCTTCCGCATCGTTTTGCAGCGATAGAACTCGCAGTGAAGAAAGTCCGGTCGAAAGATTCGTCTGCACCCGTCTGCCGTCAAACTTCGCCAAACCGTTGTCGGTAGCGAACCACAAAAATCCGTCCTTCGTCTGAGCAATCGCATTGACCCGTTCCGACGGCAAACCGTTGAACGAACTGATATTTCCCCACTGATGCAGGTTTTTCGACGATTGAAAAATATTTTCTTCAATACTCGGCTCGGTTTGTGCAAAAGCACCGGACAGCATCAGCAAAAGTATAAGAAAAACTTTTGATACCTTTAACAGAAAACCGTCTGCCTTAATGTTCTTGATCGGATTTTTCACTTTTGATTCAGATTTGCGTCGGCAAAACTTTATTTTTTCAGCGGATTTAGCAACCAATAAGCAAAATTTCGTCGCCGGACAAATAACTTCAATTTTATCACAGTATTACATCGAATAGCCGTTAGAAATCAAAAACTGTTCGACAGATTCCGTTAAATAAAAAACTTTGCTGAAATTTCAGAGATCTACAAAATGTATTGTTTGTAACTGTTTAAAAATTGACAAACGAGCCCTTTTCGTGAGATTTTATATTTGAACGCAATGCAAAATGTCTCGGCGTTCCCTGCCCTCTGATTTTACGCTTATTTTTCTCCGAAAATCACATACAATTAACAATCACACAGAAATTTTATGAAACAGTTTATCCGCAGAAGTTCAAATAACTAAACTCCGAACTGAATTTATGAAGATGCACGTTTTACAACTTGGACCATATCCGCCGCCGCGGGGCGGGGTTCAGACGAATATGCAGGCGATTCAAGAAGAACTTTTGGAAAACGGGCATTCATCTTCAATTATTTCGATCACGAAATCGGAGGTTATCGGCGACGAAGAAAATGTGTATCATCCGCGTCATCCGCTTGAATTGCTCAAGCTTATTTCTACTTTGAAGTACGATATTCTGCACTTACATATCGGCGGCGGTGTGCCGTTTCGCGTGCAGTTATTAATCTTAATGTGCGGATTGATTGCCCGCGGAAAATCAGTAATGACGTTTCATTCCGGCGGTTATCCGGGTTCCATCGAGGGACAAAGTGCGGGTTACCGAACATTTCGAGGCGTAGCTTTTCGCCGATTTGATAAAATAATTGTCGTCAACAAATTGATGATCGGGATGTTTGAAAAATTCGGTGTAAAACCTAATAAGATAAAATTGATTTTTCCATATAATTTGAGTAAACCGAAAATCGGCGTTGTGATTCCGCAGAAATTTTTAGATTTCTGGAAGGTTCACAGAAAGGTTCTGATCACGGTCAGTTTACTTGAAACCGATTACGATTTGCCGCAACAGATTGAGGTTATGGAAAAAGTGCTGGAGCAATATCCGCAGACGGGTCTGGTGATAATCGGTTCGGGTTCTTTGCGACGGAATATGGAACAATTGATTGCTTCAAAATCTTATGCCGAACATATTCTGTTGGCGGGTGATACTGATAGAAATATCGTTTTGCATCTGATTGAAATGGCGGATGTGTTGCTTCGTACGACGATATTTGACGGCGATGCGATTTCCATTCGTGAGGCTTTGTTTCTCGGAACTCCTGTTATTACAACAGATAACGGAATGCGTCCGCAAGGTGTTCACCTGGTTCCGATGCAGGACACCGCAGCTCTGGAAATTGCGATTGGAGAAGAATTGACTCGGGATAAAAAAATTTCAAATTCAACCGAGGACGGCTCAAAAAATATTCGTGATGTGATCGAACTTTACGAGCGTGTTTTATTTTCCGGCAAAGAAAGATCGATTGGAAAAAAACCTGAGTTTCAGCCTAAAAACTTTTCCTGAAAACATTTCAAATACCCTCAAATTCCTAAAGTAATGAATCAAGCAAAACTTAAAGTTTTTATGTTAACTCACGGCGGTTCGGAACGGCTTTTGGAACTTTTGTCCGGCAGCGATCTGGTTGAAATTGTCGGTGTTTACGTCGAAAAAGCACGTCAGCCGAAAAAGACTTTTCGACAAAGATTTGAGCGTTCGATAAAGTATGACGGCTATTCGGAAACTTTCAAAAAATTGGCGGCAAAAGTTTTCGGCGGTGAAACAGAAGGTGCGGAAGATCTAAAATCCGTTCAGGATAAACAACTGGAACTCGATAGAACTGCCGGTAAATTAGGAATTCCGCTGTTTCACGTTGATAATTATCATTCGGAGGAAACAAAAAACAAACTAAAAAATCTCGATGCGGATTTGGGAATTTTATACGGGACGAACATCATCGGAAAAGCGGTTTTCGAGATTCCGCGAATGGGTTCGATCAACATTCATCAGGGTTTAGCACCGATGTACCGCGGCGGTCCGACGGTTTTTTGGGAATTATTCAACGCTGAAAAAGAAGTCGGGATTACGGTTCATTTCGTCGCACCGAAGGTTGACACGGGCGATTTGATTTTGCAGAAAACTATTCCGCTTGAGTATGATTTTGGTAAGTACGGTTTGGATTATGAAAGTTTTTTAAGCGATTTTCGATCAACTCTGATCGAGCCTTCGACGCAAATGATGGCAGAAGCGATTGAACAAATCGCACAGGGAACCGAACAGCGAACGACGCAGGATACGACTTTAGGCAAACGTTATCGCTTGCCGGTGAAGCGGGAAAAAGATGAGTTGGTAAAAATTTTGAAGGAGAGATTTCGAGGTAAAAAGTAAAAAGGTAAAAGGCAAAAGTAAAGAGTCAAGAAACTTTCGGACGGATCACAAACCAGGCGAAACGCAGACCGAGCAAAAAAGTGAAACAGCAAGTATTAAAAACAATCTACAATTTCGGCGGATTCGCACCGTTTCATAAATTGAATTCGCGGAAGGTTTTGATATTGATGTATCATCGTTTTTCGGATGAACCGCATCCGCATAAAATTTCGGCTGATGAATTTGAATCGCATCTGACATATTTGGCTAAACATAACAGCGTCTTGAGTTTAGACGAAGTTATCGAGGCGAAAATCAATTGCGAAGAACTGCCTTCGAATCCAACAATTATTACGATTGACGACGGTTACGCGGACGCTTACGACATCGCTTTTCCGCTTTTGAAAAAATATAAAATGCACGCGACGCTCTACGTCATCACGGATTTTCTCGATGATAAAATCTGGCTGTGGACGGACTTAATGCGTTACTTATTGTTGACGAGCGAAGCGGGATTTTTCTCGTATGAACATCCAAACGGCGAATTCGTCGAGTCCGATCTGCATAACGATCTGCAAAAACTCGAAGCGGCGGGACAAATAAATACAATTCTGAAGAAATTACCCGAAAATGAAAAGAATTTTCGCATCAGCGAAATCGCCGAAAGTTTGGAGGTCGAAATTCCCGAAAAACCAACGCCGGAGTTTGCACCGATAAACTGGGAACAGGCGAGGGAAATGGATAAAAGTTTCGTTGCTATCGAATCTCATACGGTAACGCATCCGATTTTGCCGAATATTAACGTCGAACACCTCGAATTTGAACTTGTGCAGGCAAAAGAGCGTCTGGAGAAAATTTTGGAACGAAAGGTTGAACATTTTTGTTATCCGAACGGTTCGCTCAATGAAATTGTCGAAAAAGCCACGATTAGAGCGGGTTATAAATCGGCGGTTACAACCGAATACGGATTTAATAACGGGCGGGCTAATTTGTATTTGCTCAAACGCATCGACGCTTTGGCGAGCATTGCGAATTTCGCTCAAAGCGTGAGCGGTTTTGAGCAAATACGGCAGAAAATTCATATTTAGAAGCTTGAATCCCACTTTTGGGCGGTTTCGTTCGTAAAATAAAAGTCGAATGAAGACGGAACTCAAAACTCAGCAAATTATGTGCGGAATTAACGGAATAGCATTTTCAAAACGAAGCGGTCGGCAGATTGACGAACGGATTTTGTGTGCAATGCGGGATGAAATCACTCATCGCGGTCCCGATGATCGCGGGATTTACATCAAGGCAAATATCGGTTTGGGACATCGCCGTTTGAGCATCGTTGACGTTGCTCACGGACATCAGCCGATGTTCAATAACGATAAATCCATCGCGTTGATTTTTAACGGCGAAGTTTACAATCACGGCGATTATCGTGATGAATTAACTGCCGAAGGCTACGATTATCAAACGACTTCCGACACCGAAACGATTCTTTATTTATACGAAAAATACGGTTTTGAATGCGTCGAAAAACTTCGCGGAATGTTTGCGTTTGCGATTTGGGACGAACGCGAAAACCGGCTTTTTATCGCCCGCGACCGCGTTGGCATCAAGCCGCTTTATTATGTTCACGACGCGGACGGAAATTTGTTTTTTGCGTCGGAAATAAAATCTCTTATCAAAGCGAAAGCGGTTAAACCTGAAATAAATTACGATGCTTTGCCCGATCAGCTTGCAAATCACGGAACTTCTTTTGATAAAACACTTTACAAAGATGTCAAACGCTTGATGCCGGGACATTTTCTGGTTTGGAAAGACGGCGAAATTTCGATAAAGGAATATTGGAATCTACAATATGAGCCGAAGCACCAAGAACTTTCGGATAAAGAATTTGTCGAACAATGGCTGGAAAAATTTAAGGAAGCCGTAAAATTGCGTCTGATGGCGGATGTTCCGCTCGGAATGTTTTTGTCGGGCGGGATTGATTCGTCGGCGATTGCAGCGGTGATGTCGGAAATGGTAACTGAGCCGATCAAAACTTTTTCGGTCGGATTTGCCGAACGTGAAGCGAATGAATTTCATTACGCGAGAATGGTTTCGGAAAAATTCGGCACAGAACACCACGAGATAACAATCACACCCGAACAATTTTTTGCGAAACTGCCTGAATTGATTTGGCACGAGGACGAACCACTCGGATTTGTCGCATCGGTTCCACTTTATTTTGTTTCGGAATTGGCTCAGAAACACGTTAAAGTCGTTCTTACAGGTGAAGGAAGCGACGAAATTATGGCGGGTTATGGTCGTTATTACAAGGCTTTGAAATTGTTGGAATACGGCAAAAAATATGAAAGTTTGACACCGTTTTTTTTACGAAGTGTTGTAAAAACCGGCGTTGGAACTTTACCGAATAAATTAAATCGAAAATTGAACCGCACATTTTTGACTTTGGATGCTGATGTCGAAAATTTGTATTTTGATAATTTTGCGATTTTTAATAAATCAAGACAAAACGACCTTTTGAGTGACGAAACGAAAGCGAAAATTGCAGATAGAAATCCTTACAAATTTATCAATAAATGGTTTGAAGAAGATAATGCAAAGGAATTGCTCGACAAGCTTTTGTATGTTGATACGAAAACTTATATGCAGGAACTTTTGATGAAGCAGGATCAAATGTCGATGGCGGCTTCAATTGAATCCCGTGTGCCGTTTCTCGATCACGAACTTGTTGAATTTACTTCACGAATGCCGCTCAAAATGAAACTTCGCGGCAAAGACACAAAATGGATTTTGCGTGAAGCGATGAAAGGAATTCTGCCTGAAGAAATCTTATCACGCGAAAAAATGGGTTTTCCCGTGCCGATTGGAAAATGGCTGCGAGAGGATTTTAAGTATTTGGTTGATGAATATATTTTAGGCGAAAGAACTTTATCACGCGGAATTTTTAATGCGGATTGTATTCGGGAACTTTGCCGACAGCATTTTTCGGGAGAAAATCACGAGTTAAAACTTTTCTTTCTACTGAATTTCGAAATTTGGCAAAGACAAACGCTCGAAGATGAAAAAGTCGAACTTTCAGCATAAATATAAATAAACAAAACAAATGTTATTAGCAGAAATATCACAAAAAACCAATCCCGAAAAAGCACTGAGCGGAATCTTGCGTGGGCGAAATATTCTTTGTTTTTCGCACGATTGGACGGGCGATCCGTTGTCGAAGACTCATTTGATGCGGGTCTTGTCGAAGGACAATAAGATACTTTGGATCAATGCGATTGCGAACCGGATGCCGACGGCTTCGACGCAGGACGTGAAACGGATTTTTACGAAATTGAAGCGATTTACCGAACCTGTTAAGGAAGTCGAATCGAATATTTTCGTGCTGAATCCGCTGGCGATTCCGACTTACGGGAGTTCGCTGGTGCGTTCGTTCAATCAGAAGTTCTTGCTGTCGCAAGTCAAAAAGGCGATGCGGAATTTGAAGTTTGAGAATCCGCTCAATATGGTTTTTAATCCGGCGGCGGGCTTACTAGCGGGAAAATTGGGCGAGAGCGAGATAATTTATTACTGCGTTGATGATTACACCGAATTTACGGGCGTGGCGAGCGGTTTGAAGGAAATCGAGGAAGAACTTTTCCGAAAATCCGATATGGTCATCGTTTCGGCGGAAAAGTTATTGCAAGACAAGAAAAAATATAACGAAAATACGCAGATAATCCGGCACGGAACGGATTGGAGACACTTTAGAAAATCGCTCGACGAGGCGACGGAGATTCCGGCGGAAATAAAAGATTTGCCGAAACCAATTATCGGTTTTCACGGACTTCTGGCGGATTGGGTTGATTACGAATTGATAAAAAAGATCGCCGAAAAATTCAAAGACGGTTCGGTTATTTTAATCGGAAAAATCGCGGTTGACGCGGAGCAAAAAGTTAAGATTTTGAACGATGTGAAAAACGTTCACTTTCTCGGTCGCAAACCTTATGAAACTTTACCGAACTACTGCAAGGGTTTTGATGTTGCTCTTAATCCGTTTGTTATCAACGAATTAACGCTTGCTGCAAATCCTTTAAAAGTGCGTGAATACCTGGCGGCAGGACTGCAAACCGTTTCGACCGACATTCCCGAAGTGCGAATCTTAAAGCATTGTTTGGTCGGGACGAATCACGAACATTTTATTGAACAGATCGAAAATGCCTTGGAAAATCCGATTGTAAAAGAGATCATCAGCGATGAAATAAAACACGAAAGTTGGGATGCGAAAGTTGATGAATTGCGGGAAATTATGTCGAAATATTGCTGATGAGCCGGAAGTTTAAAATTATTGTAGTGTTGCTGATTCTGTTGTTCGGATGGATTGTTTTTGCACCGTTTTTGGCTGAAAATTTAATTGTCGAAAAACCGCTTGAAGAAGCCGATGCGATTTTGGTTCTGAGCGGTTCTTCCGTTTTTAAGGAGCGAACGTACAAAGCGGCAAAGCTCTATAAAGCGGGCGTGGCAAAGAAAATTTTATTGAGCGACGACGGCGTAAAAGCCGGTTGGTCGCAGATCGAACAAAGAAATCCGCCGTATGTTTATCTGGCAAAACGTGAATTAATCGCAAACGGCGTGGCGGAAAATGACATCGAGATTTTAGACGGAGAAGTTACCGGAACGATCTGGGAAGCGAGAAATTTAAAGAAAAAAATTCAAAAAGACAACCTGAAATCGGTGCTGCTGGTTACTTCCGCGTATCACACGAAACGGGCGTTGTGGATCGTTGAAAAAATCTGCGGAAATGATGCGAAAATCGGAATCGTTGCGGTGTCCGTCCGCGATCAAACTCTACCGCCGTGGATTTGGTGGTTATCAGTCAAAGGCTGGACGGATGTTGCCGGCGAATATGTGAAATTTTTTGTTTATTGGGTGTATTACTAGGTTAAGATGTTGAATGTTATTTTTTAGATTTTGGAAAACAACCTATATACTGACATCTGAAACCTAAAACCAGAAAATAATTTTGCTATGAAGACAGCAATAATAGAAGCACAGGAAATTGCGGAGCAGCATTCTTCGGAAGTAGAAAAAGGCGAAAGGTTCGAGTTCGGAAAAAATTGGAGCCGTTTTCTGGATGTTTTGAACGACGAGCGAATTTCGCAGGCGGAACAATCTCTGCGGAAAATGTTGGAAGTTGAAAACCTCGAGGGCAAAACTTTTCTCGACATCGGTTCGGGCAGCGGACTTTTTTCGCTTGCTGCAAAAAGGCTCGGTGCAAAAGTTCATTCGTTCGATTTTGACACGAATTCTTTTGAATGCACGAAGGAGTTAAAACGCCGATTTTTCGAGGATGACGCGAATTGGAAGGTTGAACAAGGTTCAGCGTTAAACCGCGAATATATCGAATCTCTGGGAAAATTCGACATCGTTTATTCGTGGGGCGTTCTTCATCACACGGGTTCGATGTGGGAAGCTTTGGATAATGCAAGCATCGCAGTAAAAGATTTCGGCACGCTTTTTATTGCAATTTACAACGACACCGGAACTCAGGCAAAGCGTTGGCACTGGATCAAAAAAACTTACTGCAAACTGCCGGAACCGCTGAAGTCGCCGTTTGCGATGCTGGCGATTCTGCCCGAAGAAGGCAAAAGATTTGCAGATTCACTCATCAAATTAAAGCCGCAGGAATTCTTCAACTTTTGGAAAAATTATACGAATTCCCGCGGGATGAATCGTTGGTATGACATTGTTGACTGGGTTGGCGGTTATCCGTATGAAGTTGCTACGCCAGACGAAATTTTTGAATTTTATAAATCAAAAGGCTACACTTTAACAAAAATGAGCGTCGGCGGAGTCGGACTCGGATGCAATGAATTCGTGTTCAAAAAGAGCATTTAGCCACAGAGGACACGGAGCGGAAATACAGGGATTTTCTACAAATTCTGAAAAAATATGAGAATTTATTGTCAAAAGTTGAAGAAAAAGAAAAGTTTTAAGAAAAAACTCTGTGTAACTCTGTGGCTCTGTGGTGAAAAAAAACTGTTATGAGAAAATTAGAAAAACCGAATTGGCAGAAGCAGAAGGAACGCCGGAAAAGAATGTGGCTGATCGGTTTGATAATGCTGGTGCTTGTTCCGGTCGGCATCGGTTCGGTTTATGTTTTGAATAGAACTCTGGCAAAAACTTCCGGTGCGGACGGCGATTTGAATCTTGCAAATCCTGAAATAAAAGGTAATCGAATCTTTGTTCGCAAGGGTGACAGTTTTCAGAAGGCTTTGAATCAGGCGAAACCCGGCGACACGATTTTGCTTCAGGCGGGCGAAACATTTAAAGGTTCGTTCGAACTGCCGAACAAGAGCGGCGATGAATTTATCACAATTCGCACCGCCGCCGAAGATTCGCAGCTTCCTGCCGCGAATAAAAGAATTGATCCGAAAAAATACGCGTCCGTGCTGCCGAAATTAGAGTCGAATGTAAAAGGCAAACCGGTCATCACAACCGCCGCCGGTTCACATCATTACCGCTTCATCGGCGTTGAATTTATGCCGACCATCGAAGGTTTATACGACATCGTGCAGATCGGCAAGGGCGATGAAACAAAGATCGAAGACCTGCCGCATCACATCGAATTCGACCGCGTATATATTCACGGCGGCAACGAATTCGGTCAACGCCGCGGAATCGCCGCGAACGGACGCAATGTAAAAATTGTCAACAGTTATATTTCCAACATCAAACGTAAGGGCGAAGAGAGTCAGGCAATCGCCGCCTGGTCGGGCGACGGTCCGGTAATTATCGAGAATAATTATCTGGAAGCCGCCGGAGAAAATATAATTTTCGGCGGTGCATTTGGACCTCTGAAGCTGACACCGACGAACTGCATTGTTCGTAATAATCACTTAAATAAACTGCTCGAATGGAAGGGAAAAGACTGGGTTGTCAAGAATTTGTTCGAGATCAAGAACGGCAAAAACATCAAGGTTCAAAACAATCTAATGACGAACAATTGGCTGATGGGACAGGACGGAACCGCGGTTTTATTTACCGTCCGTGAAGACAGCAGCGAAAATGCCGTAATCGAAGATGTCGAATTTTCAAACAACATCGTGCGTGGTTCGGGCAACGCCGTTAATGTTCTCGGCGGCGAAGGCAAAGGCGGGCGGAACTTAATCATTCGCAACAATTTGTTCGATGACATTAACTCCGAAAAATGGGGCGGAAACGGCAATTTTCTCAAATCTACGACATGGGACGGTTTGATAATAGAAAACAATACGATCATTCAAACCGGAAACATCACAAATGCTTACGGTGAAGCAGTCAATAATTTTATTTTTCGCAATAATATAGTTTTCAACAATGAATACGGATTCTTCGGCGACAGTTTAGGTCCGGGAAAACGTGCCATCAACAAATATTTTCCGCGTTCGATAATCGAAAATAACATAATTATCGGCGGCAACGCGTCGGATTATGGCAACGGCAATTTTTATCCGGTTTCGGTCAAGCAAATCGGTTTCAAAGATTCGGGCAATTACATTCTAAGGGAAAACAGTCCGTATATAACAAAAGGCATAGATAACAAGCGGGTCGGTGCAAACATAAATTTAGCGGATGTCGGCGGTAATTAGTCGTATAAGTAATTCAGCTTACGCAGAAAATGAAGTTTATCTCGCCGCTGAAAGCGACAAATTTAATAGCGTAGGGAGTACAACGAAAACCAAAATCGCGTGAGGCGAGTAATTAATAATAAATAATCGGGGTAACAAAAATGGAAACTACGGCGGAAAAAATACAAAAATGGGAAAATTTAGAAGTCGAGCGAAGTGCCGACGAAGCAGTTAAAAAGCAGGGACTTACCGATTTGCGGATCAAAGATGAAATACTCGAAAGATATTTAAATCCTCCGGCTGATACGCCTTATTTTCTTGAGTATTCCTATCATACTTTAGGCGATGTCAAAGGAAAGACCGTTTTGGATTACGGCTGCGGTTCGGGCGATGACAGTATTATGATCGCGAACCGCGGCGGAAATGTTATCGGCGTAGATATTTCGCCGGAGTTGATCGAACTTGCCGGAAAAAGATTAGCCGCACACAATTTAGGCGACAAAGCGGAATTCAGAATCGGTTCGGCACACGATCTGCCGCTTGAGGACGAATCTGTTGATGTCGTCTTCGGAATGGCGATTCTGCATCATCTGGATTTGGATTTAGCTTCAAAGGAAGTTTTTAGAGTCCTGAAAAAAGGCGGACGGGCGATTTTTCAAGAACCCGTCAGAAATTCCAAAGTAATCAAGTTTATAAGAAATTTAATTCCCTTTGAAAACGGAGACGTTTCGCCCTACGAAAGACCTCTGACAGATTCCGAGTTAAAGGAATTTGCAAAGGAATTTACAAGTTACAAATCCCGTGCTTTCTCGGTCCCGTTCGTAAATCTAATCGAAGTTTTAGGATTGCCCGATAATATTTATCATTCGTCGGTAAAACTCGATAGAAAATTATTAAATTCTGTTTCATTTCTAAACTACTACGCAAGCATTCGTGTGATTGAAATGATAAAATAAGTTTTTATTTTCCCAGTTTTTCCATTAAAGTCTCAAATCTTTCGTCGTCGCGGAGGGGTTTGAGGCTTTTGTCGTTTTGGTAGAGCGGTTTGTTTTCGTTGCCGAGACGGATGGCACGTTTAAGCCATTCAAAAGCTAAATCTTTTTCACCAAGATTGGCGTAAGCCGAACCGACCCAATACGCCATATCGTGATCGGCTCTCGAAAGACTCAAAGCATCGTCGGTCAATTGTTCTCGGGCTTCGTCGGTTTGTCCGTGGCGTGCCAGGAAGATCGCAAAAAGCGGACGCATTCCGTCCATTTTTGGATTTTCTTCGAGAACTTCACGCATCATTTTGATCGCTCTATCCTCTTCGCCTTTGTGAAAAAGCGTAACCGAACGGAAAATGCGAATCATCGGATGATTCGGTTCGACCTTAGCACCTTTGTCCAGTTCCTTTAACGCCCGATCATAATCGCCTTTGTAGTTGAAAATTCTCGCCCGATTGTAACTGGCGACGATTCTTGCCGCCGGATCGAGCCGGACAAGTTTTTTGTAGCTTAATAACGATTCTTCATATTCGCCGTCGAGCCGGTGAATAACACCTTTGACAAAATAAATCGGTGCTTCGTTCGGAAATTGCTCCTGCAAGAGTTTTATTTCCGCCCGTGCTTTTTGTTTTTCGCCGCGTGCCATATAAATTAGAACCATCAAAACGCGGGCTTCGGGAATATTCGGGTCTAGTTCGGTGGCTTTATTAAAGGCGGATTCAGCAGGCGTATAATCTTCCGCTTCGCCCATTCCTTTGAAAATTCGGTTGGCGTAACATGATCCTAAACCGCTGTAAGCCAAGGCAAACTTTGGATCGAGTTCGATGGCAAGTTTGAAACTTCGGATCGCGGCTTCGCAGTCTTCATTGGCGACGGTGCGGAAAATAAATCTCCCGAAATTGTCGCGTCCACGTAAGTATTCTTCGTAGGCTTCGGCGTTTTCCGTCGGACGGCGGTTGAGAAGTTCCTGTTCCTGATCGGACAATTCAAGCCGCAAACCTTCCAAGATTCGTTGGGCAATCGTGTCCTGTAACGCAAGAATGTCCTCGCCTTCGACATCAATTCTATCGCTCCATAGAATTTCGCCGGAAATAACGTCGAGCAGTTGAGCGGTAACGCGGATTTTTTCGCCCGCACTAATGAGACTTGCGGTTAGAACAGCATTGACCTGCAATTCCCTGCCGACTTCACGGGCATCAAATTCCCTGCCCTGATATTTAGCAATAACCGAACTTGGACGCACGATTAAAGATTTTAATTTGGCTAATTCAGTAATAACCGCATCGGCGAGAGCGAATTCATAAAAATCGGTCGAAGGATTTTTGCTGAGATTCTTGAACGGCAGAATGGCGACGACCTGCTTTTCCGAACCGGAAGCGGTTAGAGTCGTATCGGGCGTGTAGGTCGGCGTAATGTTGATCGAAGAATTCGGCGAAGGCGTAACTTGAATCGAAAGCAAATCGTCGGAATGCGTTTTGCCGGTCAGCCAATCCCACGCCCGCTTCATCGGATTATGCGGTTCATCAAGATGCTGCGGCTTGAAAGTGTCGTTGTGCATCATCGTCATTCCCGAAACCTGTCCTAAAACTTCCCGCAGTTCATCCCGCATCGTCGCAATTCGCTGATAACGATTAATCGGTTCTTTTTGGAGAGCTTTGTTGATGATTTCCTGAAGTTTCGGCGGCAGTTGTTCGGGACGCATTTCGCTCAAAGGTGTCGGCGTTCCGTGCAGAACCTGATGCCGCACATCAATTACCGTTTTCCCCTGAAACGCCCAAATTCCCGTGAGCAGTTCGTAAAGCAGTACGCCGGTCGAGAAAATATCGGCACGATAGTCGGTCAGTTCGCCCTTTGCCTGTTCGGGAGCGGCGTAAGTTGCTGTACCGTAAGGAATGCCGAGTTCGGTCAGATCATTTTGATCCATTCCCTGCGTTTGCGGATTAACTTCGTCCTGAAGCATTTTTGCTAATCCGAAATCTAAAATACTGACGCGTCCGGTGTCCGTCACCATTATATTTCCCGCTTTGATGTCGCGGTGAATGATATTTTTTGAATGAGCGTAAGCAAGTGCGTCGCAAACCTGAATCGCAATTTTCAAGGCACTTTCGAGTTCCATCGGTCTGCCGTCCACGAGTTGCCGCACATTTTTGCCCTCGATGTTCTGCATCGCAATGTAAAACGTGCCGTTGTCTTCGTGATAATCGTAAATCGTGCAGATATTCGGATGGTCGAGTCTTGAACAGAGTTTTGCCTCGCGTTCAAATCGTTTGAAGTTCGCCGTTTTGCCGGTCAGTTCAGGCGGCAAAACTTTGATCACAATTTCGCGGTCAAGTTTCGTGTCGAGTGCTTTATAAACCGTTCCCTGCCCGCCCGCACCGAGTTTTTTCAAGATTTCGTATTGATGAATTTTTGAGCCAATCATACTAAGTATTTATGATTTTCTTTGCCGGTCGTTGGCTGGAAATAACTGCATAAGTTTCTGCTAAATGAATAAAATACGCAAGTGCTCAGAAAAAATAGTTATAGTCGGCAAACAGCAGTAGTTCGCGTTTTACCATCTACTGAACGAAAAGATAAAAGAGTCGGCAAACTGCCGACTTATTCGATGACAATCGTTCAGCCGCGAAGGTCGTCGCCCCAACCCGACTGAATATATTCGCCGTTTTCAACGATACACGGAACGGTAATGTTTCCCGCCGAATATTCCAGCATTTCATTCTGCCGTTGTTTATCGTTCTGTGCATCGTATTCAGTAAATTCGATATTGTTTTCGGTGTAGTGATTTCTCGCCTTGTCGCAGTATGGACAACCCGGTTTTGTGTAAATTACTAATGACATATATTCTTGAATCTCCATTAAATATAAAATAATAGTTTAACAATAGATTCGGATTTATAAAAGCTATGGAAATAAACAACGAACTTTTCGAGCCTTTTGAAAAACTGATCGAAATAAAAATCCACGGAAAAACCTTTGAAGTCCCTGAAAACAATACACTTTTGCGATGTTTCCAATACTTATCGGTCGAAACGATTTCCTACGGCGATTTTTGCTGGAACGGCGATTGTCTGAATTGCCAAGTTTGGATTAAAAACGGCGACAAGGAAAAAGCATTGCTATCCTGCCGCGTCAAAGTTTTTGAAACAATGGAAATCATCAGAATGGCAGAAGAAATCTTATTGGCTGAAAAATAATTAAAAGAGATAAACTGTTTGTTCAATCCTCAAAAATACTGATTTACAAATCTTTACATAAGGTTTCTTCTACTTATTAAACTAATTGTTATAAAATTTTCAAAAGTTAAGTTTTGGTTTATGGCAGCTATTTTATGAAGCGGATTATTATATACAAACTGGCGGCGGTGTTTTTTGCAATTACTTTTGTTGCTGCGTGCGGTTCTTCAAAGGCTGAAGAAGAAGGCAGAACCGGCGGCGGTGAAGAGAAAAAAACGGTTTCGATTACGGTCGGTCAAGCTGAAGCCAGAAAAGTTCCGGCTTATATTCAGGCGACAGGAAGTTTGACCGCTGATGAATCCTCGGATATTGCTCCGAAGGTCGCGGGCAAGGTTACGAATGTTTATGCGAATGTCGGCGAATTTGTCGGACGCGGCAAAACGATTGCAAAAATTGATGACCGCGACGCACGTTTGCGATTGGCGGAAGCAGAAGCGAACGTCAAACAGACGCAAGCCGCCGTCCGTCAAGCCGAAGCCCGACTCGGACTTTCACCGAACGGAAAATTCAACTCGTCAACAATTCCCGAAGTGCGGCAGGCAAACGCCAATTACGAACAGGCAGTTGCTGAACTGCGGCAAGCTGAAGCAAATGAACAGCGGTTCCGTGATTTGGTTGAAACGGGCGATATTTCGATGGTGAATTACGAACAGTATCGCACCAACCGCGACACGGCACGAGCAAGAGTAAACGCAGCCAAACAAGGACTCGAAGGTGCGGCAAATGCCGCTAAACAAAATAATCAGGCGATAAAAAGTGCCGAAGCCGCCGTTGATGCCGCACGCACGCAGATTGCGACGGCGAAACAGGCAATTGCCGACACGGTTATTTCCGCACCGTTTGCAGGATTTATCAGTGAACGCCCGGTTGCGGTCGGTGAATATGTAACTTCTTCAACGCCCGTCGCCAAGATTCTGCGAACAAATCCGATTAAAATTCAAATTCAGATCGCCGAAGCCGATTTGCCGCAAATTTCCATCGGACGCGGTGTTTCAATTGAAGTTGACGCATACAGAGACCGTCGTTTTGCCGGAACGGTAACGGCGGTCAATCCGGCACTCGATCCGGCTTCCCGGGCGGCAACTGTCGAAGCTCAAATTCAGAATGACAATAATATTCTGCGTTCGGGAATGTTCGCCACCGTTCGAGTAACACGCGACGGCGGCAACACCGGAGTTTTCGTGCCGAGATCCGCTGTTTACAACGATCAGGCAACGCAGAGTTACCGCGTTTTCGTGATCGAAGACAATGTTGCCAAACTGAAGGTCGTCCAACTCGGAACCGAAGAAGACGATTATTATCAAATTGCTTCCGGCGTAAATGCTGATGAAAAAGTTGCAACGAGCAATTTAGACCAATTATATGAAGGAGCGAATGTTACTTATTAGTTTAAGGTTTAAAGTTCAAGGTTCAAAGTTTGTTTTTGGTTGTTAGTCTGGAAATTTTATGGCACGAATTGAACAGTTTGAGGATATTGAGTCTTGGAAATCTGCCCGTGAAGTTACGCGGTTGATTTATGAGGTAAGTTCTAATGAAAAATTCTGTCGTGATTTCGCCTTGGTAAATCAGATTCGTCGTGCTTCAATTTCAATTCTTTCTAACATCGCAGAAGGTTTTGAACGAAGCGGAAACAAGGAGTTCATAAATTTTCTATCAATTGCTAAAGGCTCTTGCGGGGAAGTTCGTTCGCAGCTTTATATAGCTTTTGACCAGAAATATATTAATGAGGCAAAGTTTCGGGAAACATCTGAAAAGTTAAAAGAAACCAGCCGTTTAATTGCCGGATTTATGAAGTATTTACAACAATCGGAATTGCGTGGAAATAAGTTTAAGTAAGTTCAAAGGTTAAGCAAGTTCAAAGTTCAAGGTTCAATGTTTAAAATAAAAACCTCGAACCTCAAACCTTAAACTTTGAACCTTAAACCTTGAACTTTGGATTTACTTGAACCTTGAACCGGAGAGATTATGCAGTGGTTAGCTGAAATTTGTGTGAAGCGTCCTGTTTTTGCAACCGTTATCGTTTTATTTTTAACGGTTATCGGCGGGTTTAGCTTTTTTACGCTCGGCGTTGACCGATTTCCGAAGATTGATGTTCCGACGATTTCGGTTCGGACATCGAATTCCGGTGCGGCTCCCGAAGAAATTGAAACGGAAATTACGGACTACATCGAAGGTGCGATCAATACTGTTCCGGGCGTTGAAGAAATGCGTTCGACATCTTCGCGTGGAAGTTCGAACGTAACGGTTACGTTCAACCTCGAAAAAGATCCCGATCAGGCATATCAGGAATTACAGCAAAAAATTTCAACCATCGTTAATCGCTTGCCGGAAACGGCTGATCCGCCGGTTGTCAGAAAATCCGATCCCGATTCGAGTCCGGTTTTGATCTATTCGGTTTCCGCTCCGCGTTCGGCGATTGAATTGACGAATTTAGTCGAGAATTTGATTCAGGAACGAATCGAATCCGCCGACGGCGTGGGCGAAGTGCAGATTTTCGGCTCACGCGAAAGAGTCATCAAAATCTTAATAAACCCGAATCGTCTGCGGGCATATAATTTAGCGGTAACGGACGTAACCAACGCGATTCGTACGCAAAATCTCGAACTTCCCGGCGGTGATTTGACCGAAGGAGCAAAAACTCTCGGTTTGCGGACGATGAGCAAACTGACCGAGATCGAGCAATTTAATGAAATTGTGATTGCAACCAAAAACGGTTTTCCGATCAAGATCAAAGACATCGGACGCGTTGACGACAGCGGAGCGGACGCAACTTCGGCGGCATCTCTAAACGGCGTGCAATCGGTTTCGGTAGCGATTCGTAAACAATCCGGTTCAAATACGATTGAACTTATCAAAAACGTCAAGGCAAGAATGGCGGAAATCACTCCGAATTTGCCGTCTGATTTCAAAGTTGCCAAAATTCGGGATCAGTCGGAGTTTATTGAAAATTCCCTGCACGCCATTGAAGAGCATTTAGTCATCGGCGGACTTCTCGCGGCGTTGGTCGTTTTTCTGTTTTTATGGAATATCCGTACAACTTTTATTGCCGCTTTAGCTATTCCGATTTCGATCATCGCTTCATTTGCGGTCATCGCCGCACTCGGTTATTCGCTCAATCAAATGACGATGCTCGCTCTGACTTTGATGGTCGGAATCGTGATTGATGACGCGATTGTCGTGCTTGAAAACATCTATCGGTTCGTTGAAGAGAAAGGAATGTCGCCGTATCAAGCGGCAATCGAAGGCACACGCGAAATCGGCTTAGCGGTTTTAGCAACGACGCTTTCACTGCTCGCCGTTTTTATTCCGGTCGGATTTATGAACGGAATCGTCGGGCGTTTTATGTCATCATTCGGTCTGACAAGTGCGGCGGCAATCGGTGTTTCGCTGATCGTTTCATTTACTATCACACCGATGCTGGCGGCACGTTGGATTAAGGCGAAGCAAAGTTCAAAGTCTAAAGTTGAAGGTTCAAAGTTTGACGAATCTGAAAGTCAGCGGTTTGAAATATTAGAAAAAAATTTGGACAATGAATTTTTGAACCTTGAACCTGAAACCTTAAACCTTGAACCTGAAACCGATTCTAAAGATTCGTGGTTTTACCGCAAAATTGATCGGGCATATACATTTTTGTTGAAAATTTCGATGCGTTTTCGATGGGCGGTTGTTCTGCTCTGCATTTTGGTTGTCGCATCAATTTATCCGCTGTTTAATTTTGTTGGAATGGCGTTTTTGCCGGATGAAGACGAATCGGCGTTCGACGTAAATTTTCGCGGACCGCAGGGGACATCACTTTCAGCAACGCAGTCAATCCTCGACCGCATCGCCCGCGATATGCGTGAACAGATGCCGCAGGTTGAAAGCACTCTGGTGTTAGCCGGTTTCGGCGGCGGCGGCGGCAACGGCGGCAGAATTTTCGTGACGCTTCGACCGATTGCCGAACGTGAAATTTCGCAAGCTGATCTAATTGATAAAGCCCGAAAAATCACGAAAAAATATTCGAGCAAAGATTACAAAGTAAATATTTCCGGCTCATCTTCGATTTCAGGAAGTTTGGGTTTGGGACGCGGCGGTTCGGGAATCGGTTTTTACATCGCCGGACCGGATCAGGAAAAACTTAAACAATACGGCGAACAACTTGTTAAACGATTAGAGAAAGATCCGCTTTTCCGCGATCCCGATACTTCAAACGAAGAAGGTTCGCCGGAATTGCAGGTTGTGATTGACCGACAAAAAGCGGCGGATTTAGGTGTCAAAGCGGGCGATGTCGCTCAGGCGTTGAACATTTATGCCGCCGGACAGCAAATCTCGACATTCAGCGAAGGCACGGAGCAATATGATGTTTACGTGCAGGCAGACGAACCATTTCGCCGTGACCGCAATAATTTGCAGTATTTTACGGTTACTTCAACGAGCGGAGTTCCGGTCAGTCTGGAAAAACTGGTTAAGATCAAAGAAAGCACAGGTCCCGCATCAATCAGCCGCTTGAATCGGCAACGGCAAGTTACGATTTCCGCCGGACTTCCGCCGAATACTTCAGAATCCGACGCACTCAAAAAACTCGAATCCTATGCCGATGAATTAAAACTTCCGCCGGAATACCGCACCGGAGCGACCGGACAATCGAAGGAATTAAATAATGCTTACAACGCTTTTTTATACGCGTTTATGTTGTCGTTCGTTTTTATGTATCTGATCTTGGCGGCACAGTTTGAATCTTTTGTTCATCCGGTTACGATTTTGCTGACCTTGCCGCTTTCTGTTCCGTTTGCACTTGTTGCGACGGCACTTGCCGGACAAACCTTGAATATATTTTCCGCACTCGGAATTTTGCTTCTGTTCGGAATCGTCAAGAAAAATGCGATTTTGCAGATTGACCACACAAATCATCTGCGTTCTAAAGGTTTGGAAAGATACGACGCGATCATTCAGGCGAACCGCGACCGTCTGCGTCCGATTCTGATGACGACGATTGCACTCGTCGCCGGAATGATTCCGCTGACTATCGGCAGCGGTGCCGGTGCGGCGACAAATCGTTCAATCGGAATTCTGGTTGTCGGCGGACAGTCCTTATGTTTGATTTTAACGCTTCTGGCAGTTCCGGTTTTTTACTCGATCTTCGATGATGCCCAGAACTCGAACATCGGACGAAGACTCAACGACGGTTTCAGCAGATTCAGAATCAGCATTCTGCGTCCCGCGTATGAAAAATTTGCGGGAATGTTCAGAACTTCAAAGCAAAATAAAGAAGAATTCGAAGAAATTGAAGATAAAAATTTAAATGGAAGTGATGGTTATGCCGAATCAAATTCAGGAAGTTAATAATTTGAAACGTATTTTTTCGATTGTGCCGATTGTTTTAATCGCGGTTTTTGCCGTGTCCGCACAAACTCCGCAAGCAACACCGCCGCAGAATCAGCCGACACAACCGCAAACCCGGCAACAGACGGAAATTCAGCAGCAAAATAATAATCAAACCCAGCAGAACCGTACGGAAACAAATCCGACGAACCAACCACAGAATCAAACGACTTCACCGATTTCGCAACCGACTCAACCGCAGAATCCGGGCGTTACACCGAGCGGACAAATTGCCAATCCGAATACCGTTATTCAGTCTTCGCCGACGCAGAATATCGGAACTTCGGGCGGTATTGCTCCGGCAGTTCTGCCCGACGATCCGCCGCCGATTGCACCGAACTTCGAAGCTCCGATTCGCCCGTTGCCGAGTGCTGAAAGAATCGGTGTTGATAATACGAATCAAATGCCTTTGACTTTGGAAGAAGCGGTCGAAATGGCTTTGCAGAACAGCAACGATATTGATGCGACGCGAAACGATGTGCGAATTTCCGAATTTAACCTGCGGGCGGCGGAAGGAATTTACGATCTGCAACTCTCGACGCAGAGTTTTTACGAAAGTGCGACCACGCCGACCGCTTCGACCATCGGCGGAGCAACGAACGGATCGGTAACGCAGAAACGTCTGTTCGGAACGGCGGGTGTCAGCGGTTTTTCGCGTTTTGCCGGCGGTTCATATTCGGCAGATTTTACGTCATCGCGTCTGACGACGAGCAACAATAATGCGACTTTGAACCCGCAATATCCGGCGGCTTTGTCATTTTCATACGTGCAGCCGCTTTTTCGCGGAAGAAAGTTCGACAACAATCGCCGTCAGATCGAAATTGCCAAAAAAAATCTGAGATTAACCGATTCGCAATTTCGCCAGAGAGCGATTGAAGTCGTCGCTCAGGTCGAACAGGCTTACTGGGATTTGACCTACGCTCTGCGAAATTTGCAGGTGCAGATTGATGCCGTCAAACAAGCTCGTCTGCAACTCGAAAGTAATCAAAGACTGGTCGCTAAAGGGGCGTTGGCTCCGATTGACATCATCGCCGCCAACTCGCAAATCACGACTTTCGAGCAGAGCATATACACGGCACAGGAAGATGTAACGCGGGCGGAAAATAATCTGAAAACTATGATGTTGGCGAATCGCACCGATGCCGAATGGTCGCGTCCGATCACGCCGGTGTCGCAGGTAATTCTTGAGATTCCGCAGATCGGTTTGGAAGTTGCGACGACCGAAGCACTGAGAAATCGCCCCGAAATCTCGCAGTTGCAAGCGAGTTCGGAGATAAATGAAATTGACAAGCGTTACTTTCGTGATTTGACCAAACCGCAGATTGATCTGGTCGGAACTTATACATCGCAGGGTTTGGCAGGAACGGAAAGAACCCGCACGAATGGTGTCACGACATCGGCTCTGACTGATAGAGTCAATCAACTTTCGACTATCGCCGGACTCGATCCGCTGCCGCCGACAACCACGACAAGCACCGTTCCTCCGAATTTAGTTGGCGGATATTTGAATTCACTCGGAAACTTGGCGGCACAGGATTTTCCGACGTATCAAGTCGGCGTGCAGATAAATCTGCCGTGGGGAAACCGTGTTGCTAAAGCAAATCTCGGACGAACTCTGGTGCAAGCCGACCGCATTAAAAATCAACAGGCACAAGTTGAACAAATTATCGAAGCTGAAGTTCGCAACTCGTTGCAAACGTTACGTTCCGCTGAAGCACGGCTCGCTTCCGCCATCGCCACACGCCAATCCGCCGAACAATTATACGCCAGCGAAGAACGGCAGTTTCGTGCCGGAACGACGACGTTTTTTCTCGTCCTCCAACGGCAAACCGAACTAATCACCGCTCGCGGACGCGAATTGCAGGCTCAAACCGATCTAAACAAATCAATCTCCGAATTCCAGAGAGCAATCGGAACGACATTAACGGCAAACAACGTAACCGTCAGCGACGGCACGAATTTGATTAAAAACGATGTCCGCCCGGACACGGCACGCCGGGTTTTCGACAACAAAATTGACTAACAACTGATAACAGACAAGTGAAAAGTGATAACTAAATATGAAAACATCACTTATCAGCTATCACCTATCAGTTATCGGTTATTTAATGATATTTCGGAACGCTCGGATCAATTTCGTCCGACCACGCCGTGATTCCGCCGATGAGATTCGACATATTGCCCTCAAATCCCGACGCTTGCAGAAACTCGATTGCCCTCGCACTGCGTCCGCCCATTTTGCAGTGAACGATAATTTCTTTTGAACTATCAATCTCATCCATCCGCTGAATAATCTCCGGCAACGGAATCAGTTTTGCACCTTCGATCTTCGCTTTTGCATATTCATCCGGCTGACGAACATCAATCAATTCGATGTCCTCGCCCGCGTCCATTTTTTCTTTCAATTCTTCAACTGTAATTTCTTTCATAAAATTTTAACTTAAAATAATCCGTATTGATTATAACTCTGTAACTCCGCAACTGTTTTGTGAAAAGCAGTAAACCTTGCGATTGATTTATCTAAAACCCTCAAACTTTAGATGTAACCATTGAAACTCAAGAACAGAAACTTTGCAAATAGTGTTTGGAGTGGAATTAAAGTCTGCGAATGATGTGTAATGTAATTTGAGACTTTACCAGAATCGTAATAATAACATTAAACACCAAACTGAAGCATAGTTGCAGAATGGCGGTTTTCCACTTGAAAAAACTCTGTTATTTCGACTAAGTGTTTTTTATTTTGATAAAACTTCGGTAATAATTTGAATTATGCCGTTGCTCGAATAGATGTCGGGTTGAGTGATTGTCGAACTGCCGTTAATTTTGACTATTGCGTTTTCATTTGATGAAACCGTTAAAGCGTCGTTGCCGATTGTTTTGAGCGTCATTTTGTCTTTAATTTCGACAGTATTGTATTCACCCGCAACTATATGCTTATTGATTATCTCAACTAATTCTTTCTTATTTTTAGGTCGCAGGAGTTTAGCAACTGTGCCGTTCGGAAGTCTTTCAAAGGCTTCGTTCGTCGGAGCAAAAACCGTAAAAGGACCGGTTCCCTTGATTGCGTCGGCGACGACTGCGGCTTCGAGTAAGTCTGCAAAAATTGATAAGCTGTTTATTTTCTTGATATTAGAAATAAAATCGTTCGTCGGAAGCACTTTCGCACCTTCGATAACGGTTCCTCTTTCATCTTGTTTGAAAATCCACGGTTTGTCGCTGCTCACCGATATTTTGCCGGAACATTTTTCGCTCGCCAAGTTGCAGATTTGAATTTTCATCAAATTATTATCAGTCCAACCGGATGTTTGTCCGTAAGTTCGTTTGTAAAGTTTACCGGTTCCCGCATCGTAAATCTGAACAAACGATTCCTCAAAACCGTTGGCATCAATCGCTGCAAATCTTTTATTCGGAGAAACCGTAACTTTCCTGTATGTTTTAACTTCCGTAAAATTGTTTTTATCGAATTTTACCGTTTCGGCAACCATCCGCGTTTCGCCGTTCGAAAGCGTTGTGTAAACTCCCGATTTCGGCTCTTCACGAATTTCCGCTTTTTCAATTGTCGCTGTCTGATTTACAGACGCATCATCGGCAACCGTTTGATTGGAAACTGTTTCGTTTGTCGGTTCTTGCCCGGAAATGTCATCGACTACGGCGTTTTGTTCGGAAACATTTTTATTCGTTTTATCTGCCGTTTTAGAATCATTTCCACAGGAAATTAAAAATCCGCCGATTAGAACGCCGACCAAAAAAATTGTTATTTTACTCATTATTAATATTTAACTTATCCGGCAAACAAAGATAAACCATACGTGCGTAATAATTTACACAAATGTAATGCCGGTCTGATTTTTTTGAACTCACAAAATCGCCAAAATGCTGCATTTAGCACGAATCTTCCTGCCAATTCTATCAACAGGATTATCTAATAATTTATTCTCAGGGTTAAGTATTCCCGGTCGGAAAGTTAGGTATCTTTTACAACTTTCTTCATTTGAACCACAGTTTCAACGTGATGAGTTTGCGGAAATAAATCGAGTGCGGTTATTTTTTCAATTTTGTATTCCTGTTCGAGCAAAATTTGTAAATCCCTCGCTAAAGTCGACGGATTGCACGAAACATAAGTGATTTTTTTTGTGTCGAGTTTAGCGATTTGCTCTAAAGTTCCGCGTTTAACACCGCTTCGCGGCGGATCGAGGAGAATGAAATCAAGATCGTCAAAGCGATTTTCGTTCAGAAAACTCTTGACTCTTACGTCGTGAAATTCGACGTTCGAAATCCGTTGGTGTGCGGCGTTTTTAGCAGCAAAATCAATCGCTTCGCTGTTTGCTTCAACTCCGTGAACCTTTTCAAAATTGTTTGCCAACGCGAGCGAAAATAATCCGACTCCGCAGTATAGATCAAGAGCAGTTCTGCCCGACGCATTTTCGATGGCAGTGGCGACCAAATCCTTTATCAAAAACGCATTTCCCTGAAAAAAGTTTTTTGCGTTGAAGTAAAATCTCTCGCCGCTTAAGTCATAGAAAATTTCATAAGTCGGTTCGATAAGTTCTTCGGAATAAACCGAAACTTTGCCGTTGGCACCGCTTGCCGCTTCGACGTTTATCAGTTCGGCGAAGAGAGTTTCGTATTCCAGATTTTCCTGTAAATCTTTGAGCGTCGCTTCAAGTTCGGGAACAAGAATCGGACACGATTTGGCATCAATGACATCGTGTGACTGCCGCTTGAAATAACCGATTTTCTTCTGACGCGAATCGATATGCCACTGCGAACGAAGGCGATAACCATATTCATTCGGACTCGCAATGATCGGAATTTCGCCCGCAAAATCAATCCTTCCGATGCGTTTCAAAGAATCCTGAATGATACCGACCTTCGATTCGAGCTGTGTTTCATAAGCCATCTGCTGAAAATCGCAACCGCCGCACGTTCCGAAGTAGATACATTTCGGCTCGATGCGATTTTCCGAAGGTTCTAAAATTTCAACGATTTTTGCAAACGCGGTTTTGCCCTGAAGTTTACGGATTTTTACGCGGAGTTTGTCGCCCGTAACCGAAAGCGGCACAAAAACCGTCAGATTTTCGGCAAAGCACAAACCCAAACCGTTCGGAATTATCTTCTGAACGGTTACTTCCAGTATTTGGTCTAATTTATACGGCTTATTCAAAATGTTTTCCGACGCTTTTTCTGTTAAAAATTTAACTTTTAATATGCCGCTTGATTGTCAAAATTCGGCGGCGGCGGCGGCGTATCCTGCCGGAAATTCTCGATCTTGCCGAAAACGCTTTGGTAAGCCTCGAAAATTGCAGCAACTAGAATCGGCACAACAAAAAACACCCCGATAAAACATAATAAAACACCGCCGAAAGCCATTAAACCGAGCAGAATCAATAGCCCAAGCAGTCCACCCATATTTGCCAAACCGCTTTTAATACTGGTCAATATCGCCTCTTTGCCCGAAAGATTCCGCTCGGAAATCAGCGGATATATAAATGTTGTTAGAACGGAAAATATCAGAGTGATAATCAGATAAATAAAGAAAAACACTATAAAAACCAAAAAGAGTCCGCCGAATAGTGCCGGATTCAGACTGCCGTCGCTCGTTAGAATTTCCGTAGAAAGGGCTGAAAGTCCGATTGTCATACCGACCATAAATCCTGTTAATTCAAGCACGAATTGAAACAGTGACATAAAAACCGCGACGATCAAACACGGTTTGAGTTTTTGAAATTCGCTGAATAAATCGCCGAAATCAGCGACTTCACCGCTCGATTGCCGCGAAAGTGCCTTGTAAATTCCGCAAAACAGAACGCCGGATATGGTTATAACAATTGTATTTACAAAGATACCGATAAATAATCCAGCCAACTGTGGAATAATTGCCGTTGAAACCGTTCCGACCTGTCCGGCATCCTGTGCTGCAATTCCCAACGCCAGCGAAATTCCATAGACGATCAAGCTGTTGATGCCTCCGAAAATCATTGAAAGGACGACCAAAATAATCATTGCAACCAGAGTTATTCCGAAAAATATCCAGTAATTGTCTTTAATATTGTTCCAACCCGCCGAAATACATTCGGTTGGGCTGACTGTTCCCGATTGATATTCCATAATTTTTCCTGTTTTCCAAGTTTTTAAACCAGAGTGCTTTTTTACCACAGTTTACAAATAAAATAAACTAAAACGCGGAATGTTCAATTCTTCCCGCAGATTCTTGTAAAACATCAGATTGAACGTCCGCTCATAAACCTCTTTTTCCATCGTTGCTTTATGTTTGAAAAGTTCCTTTTCGATGTTTTCCTTCAATCTTTCAACTGATTTGCGATCCTTCGTTTCAGCTAGCACCGCATCGACCGAACCTTCCAATTCATTCAGTTTATCTTCCAAAGTTTCCGCATTTTTGTAATTTTCTTTTTGTTCCGCAATCTGTTCGAGAATTTTTCTCAGAACATTTTTCACTTTGTCATTCGACTTTTCTTGAATTTCCGCTAGAGATGCTTCGAGATTTGATAAATGATTTTCAATCACATCTCTAGGAAAAAGCGTTGATTCACTTCCCACTTTGGTTGGTTCTTCCGCCTCTGATGTGTCTGCCATCAGCTTATCTGTTATTGGTTCAACTTCAAAAGATTTCTCACTAATGCTTTTTCCAACCTGCGTTCCCAACCAGACAGTATATTGCGTTTCGATCTCGTCACGGCAGTAAGTCAGTGATTTAACCGTCGGTTTGCGGTTCGGGTTTCGATCAATTGAATCGAACACGCTTTCGATCCCGCGTAGAACGATTCGCAGAGGAATGTTGCGTTCCTGCCAGGATTCGATCAGAGACCAATCGAGCGGACTCAAAAGCAGATGCTTGCCGCGTCTTCTGATGAAAGTATTCTCGATTTCCGTAAAGTAATTAAAGTAGTTCAAGGGATTTTCGATTTTTGCTTGCCGATGTTTGATTTGCGATTCGTTTAGTTCTGCGTTATTTGAATTTACTCGACACTTGCAGATTAGTCAAAAGTCCTAAGTCTTGAGTTTTGAGTCAGGACTTTCTCAAATGTTGTGAAAATGCGTAGATCACACGGCAAATTTCATTTAACCAATCGTAAAGTTTATCGAATTCTGTTTTATTCAGATAATTCAAATCTAATGCGATATATAAATGTGATTGAACCTCGCCGGCAGAAGCGTGGGTGATGTTCAAAAAACTTGCGAATTCTTTATCGGAGTGTCTTGCCGAAACCTTCGGCGATATTTGCCGTAATCGAAACACTTGCTCTGCGAATCCGGCTTTTTAAGTCATAATCTCTTGCAAAGTTTTCTATCGCACTTATTCTATAAACTTTTCCGGTTAAAATCCGTGCTTTTTGCCAAGATTTTATATCTTCGATTTTCTGATTGATGCCATTGTTTTTCCTCTTCTAAATATTTTTATCAAATTCCAGTGCGAAATAATAAAACACTCAAGCCTCAAGACTTACGACTCAAGGCTTTTTCTGTTAAATTAGAGCAATGCAAAGACGAGAAAAATTTGAAACTTCATCGGGCATCGAATTGCCAAATGATTACAATCCTAAAAATACGGAAGACATAAACTACGCCGAAGATTTAGGCAAACCGGGCGAATTTCCTTATACACGCGGAGCGAGAGAATCAATGTATCGCGGCAGGTTTTGGACAATGCGGCAATATGCGGGCTTTGCGACGGCGGAGGAATCGAATGAGCGTTATAAATACTTGCTGGCAAACGGCACGACGGGTTTGAGTGTGGCATTCGATCTGCCGACGCAAATTGGATTAGATTCGGACGATCCGCTGGCATTGGGCGAAGTTGGAAAGGTCGGCGTGGCAATTGATTCTCTGGAAGATATGTTGACGCTTTTTGACGGAATTCCGCTCGATAAAGTTTCGACTTCGATGACGATCAACGCAACTGCTTCGACGCTTCTTTGTTTATATTTAGCCGTGGCGAAAAAACAAAATGTGAGTTTCGACAAAGTTTCGGGAACGATTCAAAACGATATTTTAAAGGAATATATCGCCCGCGGAACATATATTTTTCCGCCGCAGCCTTCGATGCGACTTATCACCGATACATTTGCGTTTTGTGCGAAAGAAGTGCCGCGTTGGAATACGATTTCGATTTCCGGTTATCATATCCGCGAAGCCGGTTCGACCGCCGCCCAGGAAATCGCGTTCACACTTGCCGATGCGATTTGTTACGTTGATGCCGCGATCGAAGCAGGTTTGAAAGTTGATGATTTTGCACCGCGTTTGTCGTTCTTTTTTAATGCTCACAATAATCTGCTCGAAGAAATTGCGAAGTTTCGTGCCGCCAGAAGAATCTGGGCGAGAACGATGAAAGAAAGATTCGGTGCAAAAGATGAAAAATCCTTGATGCTCAGATTCCACACGCAAACTGCCGGTTCGACTTTGACTGCACAGCAACCCGAAGTAAATGTTGTGCGAACGACGATTCAAGCACTCGCCGCAGTTCTCGGCGGAACGCAATCTTTGCACACCAACGGAATGGACGAAGCGTTGAGTTTACCGACCGAACAAGCCGCACGCATCGCACTTCGGACGCAACAAGTTATCGCTTATGAATCCGGAGTTGCCGACACGGTTGACCCGTTCGGCGGAAGTTACGCCATCGAAGCGATCACCGACGAACTCGAAAAAAAAGCATTGGAATACATCCAAAAAATTGACGATTTCGGCGGAATGCTGAAAGCCATCGAAGAAGGCTACGTCCAACGCGAAATTCAGGAAGCTGCTTACGATTATCAAAAAGCACTCGAAAAACAGGAAGAAATCGTCGTCGGTGTCAATAAATTCCGCATTGAAGAAGACGAAACGATTCCGATATTAAAGGTTGATGAAGCGGTTGAACGCGGACAGGTCGAACGCACAAACGCCGTGCGTGCCAAACGCGACGCGACCAAAGCCGAAAATTCTCTGGCAAAACTGGAAGAATCTGCCGGAAATGACGAAAATATGTTACCGAAAATTCTCGAATGCGTTGAAAATTATGTTACCGTCGGTGAAATCTCGCATCGTCTTCGCAAAGTTTGGGGCGAATATCAGGAAGCCGTGACGATATAAATTTTAAGCTATGACGAAAAGCGAAAATCTCTGGAATCATCTGATCTCGACACTATGGTTTGTGCCGATGTTTATTGTGCTGGCAGGTGTAATTCTCGGTTTTGCGTTCGTTGGAATTGATTATTTTATCGATGAAAAACTCGGCTATTATCCGCAGATGTTCGGGATTGAGCCGTCGGGTGCGAAGGATCTGCTGGCGGTTATTGCAAGTTCCACGATTACGATTGCCGTAACGACTTTTTCGATCACGATAGTTGCCCTGACGCTGGCTTCGACACAGTTTTCGCCGCGTATTTTGCGAAATTTTATGCGTGATACGGGCAATCAAATCGTACTCGGCGTGCTGGTCGGAATTTTTGGATACTGCATAATCGTTCTACGGACAATTCGTGAATCCGGTGCCGGAAATGATTACGGTTATGTTCCGGCAGTTTCCGTTATGTTCGGCATAATTTTGGGTTTTGCAGCGATTGCCGCACTAATTTATTTTATCCATCACGTTGCTATTTCGATTCAAGCAACGACGATAATTTCTCTGATCGCCGATGAAACATTGACCGAAATCAAAAAGAATTTCCCCGTCCGCGACTACGAAGATGATATTGACGAGCAAGCATCAAAACTGCTTGCAAGCGATGAATTTTTGGAGATCAATGCGAACGGGACAGGTTATCTTCAAAACGCTGATGCTCACGAAATTGTTAATTTAGCGGTCAAATATGATTTACTTATAAAACTTAAAAGAAAAATCGGTCAATTTACCATCGAAGAAATGCCGATTCTGCAAGTTTTTTCTTATAATAAAGAGATTAAGCCGAATTTTGAAATGATCGAGGAAATCTCGAGCAATTATGAAATTGATAATTACCGAACGGTTGAAGGCGATGTCGCTTTCGGCTTGCGGCAAATCGTTGACATTGCTTTAAAAGCACTTTCTCCGGCGGTAAATGATACAACGACGGGCGTTATCTGTGTTAATTATCTGACGGCGATTTTATATGAATTGGCAAAGCGTCCGTCCTGCCCAAACTTTTTTCATAAAGACGGAAAAGTGCGGTTTGTTATGGAACAGCAAGGTTTTGAAGATTATTTCGATCTTGGATTTAATCAAATTCGTCAGAATGCGGGCGGAAATGTAACCATAATCTTGGTTCAGATGAATTCACTGAGAATTTTATGCACGATAAATTCTTCTTTATCATTTGAGCCGGAACGCCTCAAGCGACATTTATTATTGGAAACACAGGCTCGACTTTTGTTCAAACTAGCCGAAGATACAGTCAACATTGATGAAGATTTGAAGACGATTTCCAGATACTACCAAAACATTCAAGAATCACTCAACCGAAAAAAATAGTTTGCTGCTTTGAGCGTTGTTTTTGTTTCACTCTCCGATTATTTATCAATTTTACCGCATTGTTCGTGAGTTATTCATTAACTTTATTCTTCGCGAAATAACCTTCCCGATGCGTGATTTTAATTTTATCTCTGGTCAGTTCCTTATTGGTAAGTTGAACCTCTATTTTGCGATAAGTGCCGTCTTTTGCCTGATTCGAAGGCTCGTAAGCAATCAAATATTGTGAACGCATTTCTTCCTGAATCTGGCGAAAAGCCTCGCGGAGTTGAGCTTCATCACGCGGGAAAAAAGCTCGTCCGCCCGTGTTTTGCGATACTTTATTCAACGCTCCACGGTCAACGCCCTGATAATAATTATCACCGATGCCGATTGAATATATGACCGTTTCCGCTTTGATCGCTTCCTGAATCGCCTCTTTAAGCTTTTTCTGGCTGAATGTGTCAACGCCGTCGGACAACAAAATCATCGCCCGCCGCGTGCCTTCCGGTGCGGGACCGAGAATTTCGTTCGATGTCACCCAAACCGCGTCCCAAATTGCGGTCGAAGCGGCGATTTCCTGATTTCCTCCCGAAATCGGCGGAGTTCCGAGAACGATTCCGGCACCGATAGTTCCCGCCGGCGGAATATACTGCACGCGGTCAATTGCCCGGCGGATTCTTGAGATGTTGCTCGTCATTCCCTGTTCGAGCGTTGTTTCGCCCGTAAACGTAACGACGGCGACTTCATCCTTGACCGGTCGCACAACCGATTCGACAAATGCCCGTGCCGCTTCTTTTTCTTCGGGCAGAGTTCTTTCCTGCGAGCGGCTCGTGTCAATCAAAATCGTCAAAGACAGCGGCAGATCAACTTTTCGGGAAAAGGTCGTCAATTCCTGAGCCACGCCATCTTCGATAATTCTGACATCGCCTATCTTGAGATCGGTCAAAAGCCGGTTTTTTTTATCCTGAGCGGTAAAGAGAACATTGACGACTTCCGAATCAATTTCGAGAATCTCGTCATCCTCCGCAATTATCGGCGTAACCGTCGGACTCGGAGCAACCTTCGAATCATCCCGCGTCTGCTGTGCATCTGCCTCGTTCAATCCATAAAGTGAAACTCCGACAAACAAAAAGCTAATCAAAAAAACTAGTACCTTCGTCCTGATTTTATTTATTTTAATCATTTTCAAATTCATTTCTTAAAAAAAACTCTCTAAACTCTCCGAACTCTTTTTATAGATTGTCTTTGACTGCACGATATTCCTTCTTCGTACGAATCTCGTATTTTTTGGTAGCGGTTTTATCGGCAAATTTTACTTCGATCTCACGCTTGCGGTTCTTACCGTCGTAAGTTTGATTCGCCGGACGATAAGTTACGATATACTGCGAGTGAATTTCCTCTGAAATCTGCGTAAATGCTCTTTCAAGAGCGAGAATATCGCCTGTAAAAAATGCCTTCCCGCCGGTTTCTTCGCATATTTGTTCGAGTTTTTTATCGCCTTTATCTTTTATCGTTCCGGCTTCGACACCCGGCACTGTTCCTAAAAATCCTTCCTTGGTCGAGATCGCAAAAATCGTCGTTTCGGTTTGTTGAGCAATATCAATTACGTCATCAATCTCCGCCCGGCTGAATGTATCGTCGCCGTCGGTGATGACGACAATGACACGTCTGCCCGGAGCATTACGGAGCTTCTGATCGGAAAATTTCCAGATCGCGTCATAAAAAGCGGTCTGCGAACCCGTATCACCGACTTTATCTACCGCGTCGGTCAGCAAATCGAGTTTATCGGTAAAATCCTGACGCAGATTAATATTATGGTCGAAGGTCATAAACGCCGCTTTATCTTTACGAAGCTGAATTACCGTGTGCAGAAAATTTCCTGCCGCTTCTTTAGAAAAACCTAATTTACCTTTGGTCGAAACCGATGTATCCATCAGAACTCCGACATAGATCGGCGGATTTGTATTTTCGTCGGTAAAGAACGTAACTTCCTGCTGAACGCCGTCTTCGTAAACGACGAAATCGCTTTTCTTCAAGCCGGGAACAAGTTTGCTCTCTTTTTTCTTAGTCTTTTTCTTTTCGACCGTAATCGGTAAACGAACTTCGAAAACCGACACGGGATCGTCATCCTGTGCCAGAACCGCGATTGAAAAAATAGAAACTAAAAGTGTGATAATTAAAAAACGTAGTGAATTTTTCATAACTGTAAAATATTATTTGTTCGTCAAATGCTAACTCAATTTTCGATGCTTATCCGCAGGAGTTTGTTGTCCGTTCGTAGAACATTCGATTATATCAGAAACTTTTCGATTTAACATTTGCGGATTATCAGTCATTTATAAACCTTTCAAAATACGCATAAAAACTCGACGGCACAAAATTCGGAACCGGCATAATCTTTTATAAAATCTTGAGTTGTGACTGTTTTAACTTGGTTAAATTATGGAATTATTGAGTTTAGCAAAATAAAAATCTTGACATACCGTGCTGTTAGAAACTATTATCAAATATCCGATTGAGTTTATTGTTGTAACGATTTTCAAAAAGATAAGGAACCGAATATGATTAAAATTGACATTGTAAATCGCGTAGCAGATAAAACGGGCGTGCCGAAGCAAAAAGCCGAAGAAGTCGTTGATGCACTTTTCGACGCGATGAAAAACGCACTTGCCGACGGCAGCAGAATCGAACTTCGCGGATTCGGCGTTTTTGTCGTGAAACCCCGCAAACGCGGTATCGGACGCAATCCGCGAACGGGTGAGGAAGTTCCGATTCCGGCGGGTAAAACAATCCGCTTCAAACCCGGTAAAGATTTGCAGGCAAAAGTTATTAAAAAAAAGAAGTAATCTAAAACGGCGAGGCATTTTTCGTCTGTGTCAGAAAAAATCGCAAACTGCAAAGTGTTGTCAGTCAATAATTTTGCGGTCTGCGATTTTTAATTTTATTTAAATCCGATGTCCGAAATAAACGAATTTTCCAATCAATTTTTTTCAAAGAGACAAGCGATGCGTCCGACCGCACGAACTTGGTTTAAACACATTGTTTTGCTGCTGATAACTTTTGTGACCTGCACGATTGCGGGCGTAATTCAGCCTTTCGGAGTTCATCCGCCGCTGGCGAATTTTAATCCGCAAACTTTTACCGAACTCTCTCAAACGATCTCGACACTTCCTCTTTTTTATCTGCAAATGATCTATGAAGTATCAGGCTTGATTCTGACGGATTCTTTTTATCGTTTTTATGGCTTGAGTTTTTCCGTGTCGGTTTTATTTATTCTGATCTGTCACGAAATGGGACATTATATTGCCTGCCGCATCTACGGCGTCGATGCGACGTTGCCGTTTTTTATTCCGACTCCGCCGCTGATCGGTCCGGCGGGAACGCTCGGTGCATTTATCAAAATCGTTTCGCCGATGCCTTCCCGAAAAGCGGTTTTCGACATCGGCGTTGCCGGACCGATTGCCGGTTTTATCGCTCTCTTGCCCATCGCAGTTCTGGCGATTTTAACAACGAATCCCGCTAATGTCGCCAATACTTCGGCAATCAACAATGATCTTCAGATAGTTTTTTCCGATCCGCTGCTCTACCGGATTTTTGCGACTATCGGCGGAGTTGATCTAAGCCGGGCAATGCAGCCGAATCCGTTTTACGCCGCAACTTGGTTGGGACTTCTGGTAACGGCATTAAATTTAATTCCATCGGGACAATTGGATGGAGGACACGCGGTTTATGCGGTCTTCGGTAAAAAATTTCATAAATGGTCGGGCAGAATCGCCTTCGCCGTGATGCTTCTGTTTTCCGCCTTGGGTTTTTATCTCTACTATAGTCCGAGCGGGTTGTTATTTCTGATAATTTTAGGTGTAATGCTCCGCGTCGGTCATCCTGAACCGTATGACGAATCGCCGCTCGACACCAAAAGATTAGTGATCGCGTTTCTGACATTCGTGATTTTCGCACTGTGTTTTGTTCCTTTTCCAATCAAACTTATCTGATTGACCGTTTTTTTATGGATGTGGATAACTCAAATTTGATAACAATTATCAACGCGGATTCAGCCGAACAGATCAGCCGAAATTTGGACGAAATTCAAGCAAATAAAATATGTCGGGCGGTGATTTTAACCTTTGCAGACGAGATAACTTTTGCTGAAAATAACAGTTCCGATGAAATTCTGCTTGAACGCATCAGACATTTTCCGACACCTTTGATAACGCTCGTAAAAAATAAAGTAAAAGGTTTGCTGTTTGAAATTGTTCTGGCTTCACACCTCTGTATCGCTTCCGACGCGGCGATTTTTGAAATCACGAACAAGGATTTGTTAGAGAAACAAATCGGCTCGGCAAAGGCGGACAGATTACAACAAATCGGAAAACAATTCGATGTCGCAACTGCTTATGAATTAGGAATAATAAATAAAATCACGACTACCGAAAATCTTGAAAAAGATGCGTTGGAAATCACCGGTAAAATTTCGCATTTAGCACCGATTGCAATTCGTTACTGCCTGCAAGCGGTCAACAATGGTTTGGAGATGAGTCTGGAAGAAGGTCTGCGGTTGGAAACGGAACTTTTCAGCCGAATTTTTGCAACCGCCGATATGAAGGAAGGAACGCGTTCATTTCTGGAAAAACGAAAACCTGTTTTCAAGGGAATTTAGACCGGACAGCGAACATTCCTGCCCGTGAGGATTTTATTTTACATTATTATCAAACAGATTTAACGCAACTTACGAGATTGCAGAACTCACGGAAAACAATACCCGCTGTGCGTTTGCGAAAACAGTTATGTTCTCTCAACCGAACCCACGTTAGTCATTGTCTTCTTTCGGCGGATCAGCAAGCGGAATGTCGCCGTCGTCTGTGATCGTAATGATCGGTTCGCGTTTTTTCGGGTTGTTCTTGCCTTCCCGCGAACGTAGGACGGGCAGAGCTTTGACGGGCGAGATCGTCGATATTGTCGAAAGCGGTTTCGTGCGTTTTAGAATCGCACCGCCGCGACCGGCGATCCACAGATTTAAGCCGCCTTTATAGACGATTGCCTGAATAGAATTACTCGTGATATTTGGTTGAGCTTCCCAAGTTTCACCGCCGTTTCTGGTAATTATCACCCGTCCGAATTTGCCGACAGCGATAGCATCCGACTTACCGAAAACCGTTACGGCATAAAGGTTTAACTTAATGGGTGATTCAACATCACGCCAAGTTTCGCCGCCGTCAGAAGTTTTTAAAATGATACCGTCCGCACCGACCGCGTAACCTATCTTTTCGTCATAAAAACCAACCGCATATAGATTTTTGTCGAGATTGGTTCTGATGCTTTTCCAGTTATTTCCGCCGTCGGAAGTTTTCAGAATCGTTCCCTTATCACCGACGGCAATCCCGTGTTGGTCATCGAGAAAAGTTACATCCTCGAGCCAAAATTTCGTTCCTGAAACAAGTTTTTCCCAGTATGCTCCCTTTGAAGTAGAACGCAGAATAGTTCCGTTCGAGCCAACCGCAAACCCCGTATTCCTGTTCGTAAAGAAAATTCCGAACAGGTCTTCCTGCGTATCGGAAATTCCTTTGCCCCACGATGCACCGCCGTTGTTGGTTCGCAAAATCGTACCTTTATCGCCGGCAATATAAGCATCTTCGGAGTCGAGAGCGTCAATCGCATTGAGATTTTCCTCGACATCGGAATAAACATTCAGCCACACTCCGCCGCCATCGTTGGTAATCCAGATTTTTCCGTTCGCTCCGACCGCCCAACCGATGTCTCTGTCGAAGAATTCAAGATCATTGATGTCGTTGCGTCCGCCGCGGCTCAATCTCTGCCAACTGAAACCGCTGTCGTTAGTTCGCAGAATTAAACCGTCATCACCGACCGCCCAACCCGTAAACTGATCGGCAAAATAGAGCGAAATAAGTTTCGGATTCGTGCGGATATTAAACGGAAGCCAGGTTTTTCCGCCGTCCGCCGTCAGCCAGACTTTGCCGTTGCTGTCGGTCATAAAACCCTTTTCTTCATTGGCAAACTCGAGCGAGAGTAAATCCGTCCGGCTAAAAATGTCTATCGTATCCCAAGTTTCTCCGCCGTCCGAACTCTGCACGACGCAGCCGCCGTAACCGATGGCGACAATTTTTTTCGCCGAAACATATTCCGCCCCGGTCATCAGAACCTCACCGCAGGGTTTAGCGGAAATCCAATTTTCGCCGCCATTAACGGTTGAAATAATCATTCCGCCGACGCTGACGATAACCGCTTTGTCGGGGTTATAAGCCGAAATTTTAAGCAAATGATCTTGCGTTCCGCTCTGCTGTTTTTTCCAAACTTCGCCGCCGTCTTTGGTTTTGAGAATGCTTCCGTAAGTTCCGATGATCCAACCCGTCTTATAATTTTCACCGACAAAATCAATGTCGTAAAAGTGATTTTTAAACTCCGTTGCGTGAACTCTCCACTTTTCGCCGGCGTTGTCGGTTGAAAATATGCCGCCTCTCGCCCCGACGAGAAAAGCGTTTTTTTCGTCCTTTGCAAAGACACCGGAAATCGTCGTCGGCACCGGCACAGTCTGTTTTGCCCAATTAAAACCGCCGTCTTTCGTATAGAGAATCGTTGTGTCCGAACCGACGGCGTAACCCGTCAATTTATCTTTTGCAAAATGAATACTGAACAGAGGATTCCCTTGCGGCAGCGGATTCTGCCAACGCCAACCCGTTTGGGCATCGACCGAATGTATTGAAAAGAAGCAGAATACAATTAACAAAACGCAGGAATATGAAACAGACGAAAGTTTAAGATTTCTTAATCTCGACTCATCCATTTCCATTTTCTCCGTTTTTTGTAATTTAATTCCGCAATGTTTCATTCAAATTTCCGTGATTCCGATTTCCAAAACCGCTTCGTCCATAAATTCTTCGTCAACCCGACCGAGTTCGGCAGTTTTGCGGGCAATATCGTCAGCGACTTCCTGCACGATGTGTCCGGCGTGTCCCTTCACCCATTCCCATTTGATGTCGTGTTTGGCGGCGGCTTTGTCCAGATTTTTCCACCATTCCTGATTTGATTTTTTTCTGAAATTTCCAAGCATCGTTTGGACGACATACCGCGAATCGCTCAAAACCCTGACTTTACAAGGCTCTGACAGTTGCAGCAAACCGATTTCCGCCGCCGCAATTTCTGATTGCTGATTTGTTGCCACGCCCAAATATTTCGCAAACGCCCGCCAGTAACCTTTGTAACCAAGCAACGCACACGCTCCCGCCCGCGAGTTTTTCTGCCCATTGCCAAGCGATGAACCATCGCACACTATCGTAACTTCTTTCATATTTTTAAGGATTTATTATGTAACAGGAACTAGAAACTAACAAAGCCTTGAGGATTTATTTGTAAATATTCAGAAACGCACGCCGGAACGTCGACGGCATTCAGAATGCAATATGAAATTATAATAGAAATTTTAGTTACCGAATTCGCGGATAACCTGACTGATTGATTCCTTCGCATCACCGAACAGCATTCGCGTATTTTCTTTGAAAAATAATGGATTTTCGACACCGGCAAAACCGGAAGCCATCGAGCGTTTGAGGACGAAAACAGTGCGGGCAAAATCGACATTTATTATCGGCATTCCGAAAAGCGGACTTCCTTCATCTTCGCGGGCGGCGGGATTGACGACATCGTTCGCACCGATGACGAAAGCTACATCAAAGTTTTCCATCCGCGGATTTACTGCATCCATTTCGTGCAGAACATCGTAGGAAACATCGGCTTCGGCGAGCAGAACATTCATATGTCCGGGCATCCGTCCGGCGACGGGATGAACTCCGTAAACAACTTCCGCACCGTTTCGTTCGAGCAGTTCCTGCAATTCCTTGACAACGTGCTGAGCTTGAGCGGCCGCCATTCCATAGCCGGGAACGATGAGAACATTTGAAGCCGCTTCGAGAATATAATATGCGTCTTCGGCAACAATCGGATTTATCGTGCCTTCGACTTCGCCGGAAGATTGTTTTGCCGAACCGAATCCGCTAAACAGAACATTTGAAAGCGAACGATTCATCGCTTTACACATAATCTGCGTCAAAATTATGCCGCTTGCACCGACTAGCGAACCGGCAACAATTAACAATAAATTGTTGATCGCAAAACCTGCGGCACAGGCGGCAAGTCCCGAATAACTGTTTAAAAGCGAGATAACGACCGGCATATCGCCGCCGCCGATGGGAATTACGAACATTATGCCGAAGACGAATGAAAGTCCGATGATGGCGTATAAATATAAAAGATTTGTCGGATCAAGAACGAATAAAACACCGAATGTGATAATTCCGATCATCAAAAGCGTGTTGAAAATTTGCTGTCCGCCAAACAAAATCGGCTTGCCGTTCATACGCTCGCTGAGTTTCGCCCAGGCGATAATGCTTCCCGTAAATGTTACGCCGCCGATCAAAACCGAGAGAAATATCGTCGCCAAAACAAACTGCGTATTTCCCTTTTCAAAGATCGCCGTCCAGCCGACGAACAAACTTGCAAGTCCGCCGAAACCGTTAAATAACGCGACCAGTTCGGGCATCGCCGTCATTGCGACCATTCTCGCCGCTAACGCTCCGATAACTCCGCCGATGATTATTCCCAAAATTATCCATTGATATTCAATAATTCCCTGATTAAAAAGCGTAACGATAACGGCGATAAACATTGCGACCGCCGAGATAAAATTTCCGCGGCGGGCGGTCGCGGGCGAACTCAATTCCTTGAGTCCGTAAATAAACAGAACGGCTGATAAAATATATGTAATGTTGATTAAAATCGCGGTGTTCATTTTTTAATTATTTCTCCCGCTTTTTTCTTTTTGAACATTTCGAGCATCCGGTCTGTAACCAGATAACCGCCGACAACATTGACTGTCGCTAAAGCAACCGCCGCCGTTCCGAGAATCGTCGCAAACTGCGAATGTCCCATTCCCGCCGTCACCAACGCACCGATCAAAGTTATCCCCGAAATTGCATTTGAACCCGACATCAAAGGCGTGTGCAGAGTTGCCGGAACTTTATTGATAAGCTCAACGCCCAGAAATACCGAAAGAATTAAAATAAATGCTAAAAATACAATTTCCATAATGTGCAGATTTCAGATTTCCAAAGAATTTTTGCCCGCTAATTACGCGGGTTTATACGAATTTAAGAAAAGAATATTTGCCACAGATTTTCACAGATAGAATCAGATAAGAAAATACAAAAGAGATAAAAAAATTTTCTAAGTTTTTTCTTCCATCCGTATTTATCTGTGTCTATCTGTGGTTAAATTTCTTCTCTTTATTTTCGCGTCTTTTCGCATTTATTCGCGGGTAAAATTCTTAATCGTTTCATTAACAATTTCGCCTTCGTGCGTAATTACGCAGCCTTTTATAATTTCATTTTCAAAGTCGAGTTTGAAATTTTTAGATTCTTCGTCCCAGAATTGATCTATTAAATTAAACAGATTCGACGAATACATCACGCTTGCGTCTTTGGCGACGAAGTTTGTCCAATTGCCGTCGCCGATGATTGTCACGCCATCAATTTCGACCGTTTCGCCCGCTACTGAACCCTCAACATTTCCACCGTTTTCCGCCGCCATATCAACGATCACGCTTCCTTTTTTCATTGCGGAAATCATTAAACTTGTAATTAAAACGGGCGGTTTACGTCCGAAAAGTTGGGCGGTTGTGATGACAATATCCGACTCGGCAATCTGTTTTTGCTGTCCTTGTTTTTGCAGTTCTTTTTGTCCGTCAGATAATTCAACGGCGTAACCGTCTTTTGTTTGAGCCGTTTCGCCTAAATCAATTTCAAGAAATTTCGCTCCCAAAGATTGAACCTGCTCGGCGACAACCGCCCGTGTGTCGAATGCAACGACTTTTGCACCGAGTCTTTTTGCGGTCGCAATCGCTTGCAAACCCGCGACTCCCGCACCAATCACAAAAACCGTCGCCGGTTTCAAAGTTCCCGCCGGAGTCATCATCATCGGCAAAATTGACGGCAATTTTTGACACGCCAGAATTACCATTACATATCCGGCAAGATTCGCCTGCGAACTCAACGCGTCCATTTTTTGTGCCAATGTCGTTCGCGGAATCATTTCCATCGAAATCGCCGTGATGTTATTCGTGCGAAATTGTTCGATCAGTTCGCGTTCGTTGAACGGATCGAGAAAACTTATGTGAACAGAGCCTTTTTTTAATTGGTTTATTTCGTCTGTTTCAGGTTTGCGAAGACGCAGAATAATGTCGGAAGTTTGCAGAATCTCATCACGATTCGCCGAAGTTTTCGCTTCTGCTTCAACATATTCAGCGTCGGAAAAACCCGCCTTTTCGCCGAGATTATTCTCCAACAAAACGTCCGCACCGAGCCGAATGAGTTTTTTAGCATCACTCGGCACAAGCGAAACTCTTTTTTCGGTTTCGTCTAATTCTTTTGGAACTCCAATTATCATAAGTGTTTATTTTTGAAACGATAATAACAGAGATTTTGAAAAATCGTGAGTTAATTTTTAATCAATTTGAAAGGTCGCCACACTCGTCGGCGTTTCATAGCAGCGAACTTTGTAAACTTTCACCCGTTCGTCGCCAACGCGTGAATTTAAGTATTCACAAATATAAGCCGCTAAATTCTCCGCCGATGGATTTAATTCTTCATCAAACGGCGGCAATTCATTGATATTTCGATGATCCAAATAATCAACGATCTCATTCGCCGCCGTTTTCAGATCGCCGAAATCTATCAGCAAACCGATGTTGTTCAATTCTTCGCCCTTCGCAAAAATCTCGATCTTATAATTGTGTCCGTGCAAATTCTCGCACTTGCCCGTGTAACCACGCAGTTGATGGGCGGACGAGAAATTGCGTTCGATCATTACTTCGTAAAAACTGCTCATATTTAATGAATATTGTAATTGTAAACTACTGTTTTAATTACAGTAATAGGTTCATCGTCGGCTTTGGCAGGCTCAAACTTTAATCCTTTGGCGGCTTCAACCGCATTTTGGTCAAATTCATTGCATCCTGAAGGTTTCCTAATCTCGACTTCAGTAATCTTTGCCGATTTATCAAAAGTTACATTTACTTCAGTTGTCCCCGTAACCCGACTGCAATTTCCACCACTTTTTGCAAATGACTTTCGGTTTATTTTAACATTCGTATAAACTCTTTTTGATTGTTTTGCTTTTTCAAGTAAATCAGATGAAGTTTTATCCAGAAGGTTAAGCATTTCAGTTGCTTCATCTGTCGAAATTTTTCGTTTGTCGCCGGAGGTGTTTATTGAGACCTGCCGGAGTTTATCAATATTTTTCTTTTGCTGAATCATCCATTCTGACGGATCAGCGGCAGACTGTTGATTATTTATGGGTTTTTCCAAATCATCTCTGTAATAAAATTTAATTACGTCTTCCCAATACAAATCGAGAATATTTTTGATTTCCTTAACTGATTCAAGATCAAATTTCCGGTTTTCCCCAAATGTTAAAAATAATTCAGGACGAGCCAATGTTCTCAGGTAATCAAGTTTATTTACTCGAATGTCGTAGTTTGGAATTTGACCTTCAATCCTGCTTTTCTCCGCAGGACGAATTTCCGATGCAACAGCAGCTTTTTCCTGTGCAAAATTGATTGAACAAAATGCGAACAGAATTATTATGATTTTTATTGTCTTATTCATTTTCATTATAGTTAATTTCATATTTTTCATATTTATATACTTTCGTATTTGCTCAAATATAATTTTCCGTCGTAATCATTTATCCCGATAATCACGCGATCAAGCCAGCCGTGCCTGCCGAGAACATTGCGTTTGAAATTTTCGTCTTGAGCGAAGAACACCATTGAGTCAAACGAAAAATCGTCTGTAATTAATGTAACCCAATGACCAAAAGTTAAGAATGAACCTGTTGAGGTTGAGATTGATTGTCGCTCACCTGCTTCTATTTCAAATCCGAGAACTTCGCCGTGTTTTCTCTCAAAAATGCAATGTGTCGAACCCGTATCAACTTTCGTTTCAATAATCGTCGAAGTTTCTCCAAGACGCAGTTCAACATCAAGCGTTATTCCAACTCTGCCCGAATCATAATTGATGAGTTTCTCAAAGGATAAATCGTAATTCATTTTTACCAACCGCCCCAAACTTCTTCATCTTCAGCAGGAATATAATGTAATAAAGGCTTGTCCACACCTTTTGCCTTTGCTTTTTCATTTGCTTCTTTGATGGTTCTGCCTGTTGCGATCAATTCACCGTTTTTTATTGCAACGTGCAAACCCGCGTATTTAGCACGGTTTTCTTTAACCCAAATCGTATCGGGACTGACATAACCTTTTTTACCGTTGTTCTTTGATTCGATTTTTTGCTTTTGCAAAACTTCAATCAACTGCTCACGGTCTTCGTCATTCAAAGTTGCGACTTTCTCAATTATTTCATCTAAAACTGCCTGCATTTGATTTACCTCCGTTAAACATTTCTGAAACGTCTTTTAAGTCCGTAGTTATTTTAGTCTTTGGCAGGCTGTTTAGGAAGTCTTTTCCGTAGCCTTTGGTTCTCAGACGCGAATCTAAAAGGGCGATCACGCCTTTGTCGGATTTGCTGCGGATTAGTCTGCCGATTCCTTGTTTTAGTGTGATGACGGCGTTCGGGACGCTGTATTCAAAGAACGATTTGCCGCCGTTTTCGTCGATGTATTTTGTTCGTGCGGCGACCACCGGATCGGACGGGACGGCGAACGGGAGTTTGTCAATGATGACGCACGAAAGCTGATCGCCCTGCACGTCAACGCCCTGCCAGAATGATGATGTGGCGAACAAAACGGCATTCGGGGTTTGCTTGAACTTTTCGAGAATCCCGGCTTTCGACATCGAACCCTGCACGAGACACGGAAAATTGACGCGGGATGAAACGAGTTCATAGAGTGCGTTCATCGAGTAATAGCTGGTTGAAAGCACGAACGCACGTCCGTTTGTGATATTTAAAATTTTGATAATTTCGCCCGCCGCCATTTGTGTAAATTCGGGCGAACGCGGTTCGGGCATCGCCTTCGGCAAATAAATTATCGCTTGTTTTTCGTAGTCGAACGAACTCGGAGCAAGCAGAGCATTCGTGTTTTCGGCTTTTAATCCGAGGCGATTTTTGATGAAGTCGAATTTCCCATTGGTCGAAAGCGTGGCAGAAGTGAGGACGACGGTTTCGACCTGACTGAAAAGTTTTTCCTGCAAAAGATTGGAAACATCAATCGGCGATGCCCGCAGAAAAATCCCGCGTCCACGGCGTTCGAGCCAATATACGTAGTTCTGCTCAGTTTGCGTAACGATAAAATCAAGGTCGAAACGGGTTTGACGAATGCGGCGGATAAGACTTTCGGCTTCCGGCATTTTTTCCTCATAGATGGCGATGGCGGTTTCAAGTTTTTGTAATGCTTCATCAAGCAAAAAATACGCTTCGCCGAGCGGTGTCGGTTCGAGATCGTCTTTTGTTTTACGGACGAAGGAGTTTTGCATCAGCGGAAATCTGCCGTCTTTGCCGCGTCCTTCGCCGAATCTTGTCCAGAATTGATCGGCAAAACCGATAATGCGAGCGGCGGTTTTAGATAATTCGCGGGTAATTATCGCATCCGTGATTGGCAAACTGTCGGAATCGCGGGCGAGTTCTTCGATTTGAAAACTCGATATTTGAAAGCCGAAATAGTCAGCGGCGATGTCTTCGACGAGATGGGCTTCATCAAGAATGACCGCACCGTAATCAGGCAGAACTTTGCCGTATTGATTGCCGCGAACGCTTAAATCGGCGAAAAACAGATGATGATTGACAATCACAATGTCGGCATCTTCGGCACGTTCCCGCATTCGCGTAATAAAACACGGCTCGAAATCCGGGCATTTTTGTCCGATACAAGTTTCTGATTTGGCATTTATCCGCGACCAAAACGATAAGTTTTCGGGAAGATTGACGAGTTCGGCACGGTCGCCGGTTTTAGTTTCGCGTGACCATTGACGAATTTCTTCAAAGTAATCCATTTCGTCCAAACCATCGAGAATCGGCTGATTTTCCGCTTTTCCGATCTTATACAGACAGGCGTAATTTGAACGTCCCTTCATATACGCGGCGGAAAATTTCTTCGGCATCACTTTTTGCAGAAACGGAATATCTTTTTCCATCAACTGTTCCTGCAAATTTTTTGTCCCGGTCGAGATAATCACACGCTTTTTCGTGGCAAGCGATGCGGCGATTGCCGGAACGAGGTAGGCAAGTGTTTTGCCCGTTCCCGTTGCCGCTTCGACGATGAGATGTTTTTTTTCCTCAAACGCCTTAATGACGGCATCCGCCATTTTTATTTGTCCTTCTCGAAACTCATAATTTTTATGATATTTCGCCAAAAGTCCTTCTTTACCGAATATTTTTTCCACTTGTTTTTTTACCGCTGTTAGATTGATTTTTTATTAAAAATAATTTGAGTCTGTTAAATTAAATGTTTTGAATCATTGAAGTTTTAAATAGTTTAATGAACTTCAATTCGTTACTGCCGTCTGCAAAATGCGGCATCGTCAGTTAATTATCTGAATTTTCCGGTGCAACATTAATTTCCAAGCATACCAAATTTGTCTGATAATTCTATCGTTTTCGGTTAAAAATGCGAGTTTGGAGAGATTCTGATTTGTCCGTAAACAAATCGGTGGTTGCCGTCAGAATCCGGCAGTTGCAATGCCTATCTATTTTGACCGCTAAGGAAAATTTTTGATAAAATTCCGGCTCGCGTTTCGGGTCAGTAATTTTGTATGCAACTTTTTGTTCGTTTTTACTAACAGAAGTGTTAATCTTAATTATTCCGAAAAACATAAACCCCCGAAATGACCGCGACATTTATATTTGAACTGAGGAGATATTTCAATGCAGAAGCATATCATAAGTTATCAAAGGCGAGGTTTGTTAATCTCATTCGCATTTCTCGGACTGCTGACGGTTCTTTTTTTACTACCGAATTACTTTAGTTCAAAAGCAGTCAATGACGGCGGTAAAAAAGCCGGTCGCGGATTGGTTAATAAAACGAGCAGTCACTCGGACGGTTTAGAATACTACGATATTCGTCTTGATAAGAGCAAATCGGCTTCCGAAAGTCTGGCGACGTTTCGCCAATCAAGCGGCAATGACGCTTCTACAATTGCTAATCTTAAGAATAATTTAATTCAGGGTGAGAAAGAATTATCGTCAAAATCAAGTTCATCCTTGAATGTCGAATACAATCAAGACCTTGAAAATCCCGAAGTAATCTCACCAAAATCGTTCGGAGAAAAATCGTTTTTGACATCGGCAACGAACGTCAGTCGGGCGGAAACTCTACGGAATTTCTCAAAGCAAAATGATCAATTATTGGGCTTAAACGATAATCAATTCGACGAACTCAAAGTCGTTGCCGATTACCAAAATCCTAGCGGAAATATGGGATTTGCCCAACTCGCACAGCGAATTAATGACGTTCCGGTTTTTCGCGGCGAGATTAAAGCCGGTTTTACGAAGGACGGCAAAATTGTTCGCATCATCAATAATCTTGCACCGGGTTTGAATGAAGCAAACATCTCGTCTGATTTCGGCGATCCGCTCGATGCGGTGAAAGCGGCGGCAGGACATATAAATTACGAATTGCAACGACCGGACGTAACCCGCAACGAGGCGGCATCGGACACTGTAAGAGTTAAATTCGGCGAAGGCGATTGGGCGACGACCGCCGAAAAAATGTATTTTCCGACCGAGATCGGCGTGGCTCGTCCGGCGTGGCGGGTGCTGATCTGGCAACCGGTCAATGCTTTTTATGTAATCGTTGACGCGGAAACCGGGACGATGCTCTGGCGGAAAAACATCACCGAAGACCAAACCCAAGCGGCGACGTATGAAGTTTATGCAAATCCGAATTCATATACGAACTTCGCCGAATCGCCGGCACCGCTGACACCGGGACCAGTTGCTCCGACAACTGCGACTCAGGGAACATTACTGACGCGAACCAATGTTACATTGATCGGAAACGAAGGCAATTTATCGTTTAACAACAACGGATGGATCACCGACGGCGACAACACGACCGCCGGGAACAACACTATTGCCGGACTCGATCTTGCTCCACCGAACGGTGTTGATGCTCCGGTTACAGGAACGAATCGCAGTTTCATTACGGCTTGGAATCCACCGCCCGGAAATCCGGCACCGGGCGATGCCCCGACCGTTCAGGCGGCACGCGACGGTGCCGTGATTCAGATGTTCTATGTTGTCAACCGCTATCACGACGCTCTCTACCGGTTAGGTTTTACCGAGCAAGCGTTCAACTTTCAAAACTCAAACTTCGGACGCGGCGGAGTGGGCAATGACCGTATTTCATCGGAAGGACAGGATGCTTCCGGCACGAACAACGCCAACTTTTCAACGCCTTCGGACGGATTTCCCGGACGGATGCAAATGTATGTTTTCACAGGGTCGACTCCCAACCGCGACGGCACGACCGACGTTGACATCATCGTTCACGAATTGACGCACGGAACATCAAACCGTCTGCACGGAAATTCAAGCGGTCTCGGCTCGCAGATGTCGCGTGGAATGGGAGAAGGCTGGAGCGATTGGTATGCTCACGTTTTAACTTCCGAACCGAGTGATCCGATTGACGGCATCTACACGACGGGCGGCTATGTGCTGCTGAATAACTTCGGAGTCGGCACGGGCAATTACTACTACGGCATCCGGCGTTTTCCGAAAGCCGTAATCACATCTACCGGCGGACCGAATAACCGTCCGTATAATCCGCTGACGTTTGCCGATCTTAACGTCGGTTGTAATCTCAGCGACGGAGCATTTCCGCCATCGGGCGGCGGTGACTGCGATCAAATTCACAATGCCGGAGAAATCTGGAGTTCGATGCTTTGGGAAGTTCGTGCATTGATGGTGCAGCGGCTCGGCTTTCAAGTCGGCACACAGCGGATTCTGCAGTTAGTTACAGACGGAATGAAACTTGCTCCGATCAGTCCGACATTTATACAGGAACGCGATGCGATCATCGCCGCCGCCAGAGCAAACGGCAACTCCAATTCGGTTGCCGCCGATGTTACCGATATTCGGGAAGGCTTTCGCCGCCGCGGAATGGGTTTCTCCGCCAGAGTAATCCTGGCAGGTCCGCCCGCTCAGGTGTTTGAAGCATACGATACTCCGAATGTCGTTATACAAGAACCCGGTTTTTTGGTCAGCGATTCACCCGGTAATAATGATGGATTTCCCGATCCGGGAGAAACCATCTCACTAAATATTCCGATCCTTAATAACAGCGGCAAAGACGCTAATAATGTAACCGTTAACGTGCAGGGCGGAGCGAACACGAACTACGGCAGTATCATTGACGGTCAGACGATTACGAAACAAATAAATTATACAATTCCGGCAGGAACTCCCTGTGGAAGCAGTTTGACCCTGATGATAAATATTAACGGAAGTTTGGGAAGCCGCACGGAAACCAGAATAATTATAGTTGGTCACCCGAATGCTCCCGTGAGCGAGAATTTTGACGGTGTAACCGCACCGGCTCTGCCAAGCGGTTGGACGACGAGCCAAACCGGAAGCAGTGTCGCATTCGTCACCAAAACCGGAGTATCCGATACGGCACCGAACGGCGTGTTCACGCCAAACACGGGAAAAACTCCGCCGACTGACACGAAAAACGGGGCAATTCTCGAATCTCCAAGTTACACAATTGATACCGAAGCCGGAGTTATTTCATTCCGCAATAATTTCAACACGGAAGGCGGATGGGATGGCGGCGTGTTGGAGATAAGTATTGGCGGTGGAGCGTTTCAGGACATAATTACGGCGGGTGGAAGATTTATCACGGGCGGCTACACCGGTGTTCTCGGTGTTAATAAAAATCCTCTGGACGGCAGAAATGCGTGGACAGGCAATTCACGAGGATACATAACTTCAACGACACAGCTTCCCTCTTCGGCAAAAGGTCAGAGTGTTAAATTCCGCTGGAGATTCGGCGAAGATGACAACACGGCGGAGATCGGTTGGTATATTGATAGCATAAAAGTTACGGGTGGCTACACTTGCAGCGGAGCGGTCGCACCGACCACCAAAGCCAGATTCGATTACGATGGTGACGGCAAAACCGATGTTTCGATCTTCCGTCCCGGACCGGGCGAATGGTGGTATAACCGCTCATCCGATACTAAAACCGGAGTCGCTCAATTCGGTTCGACCACGGACAAACCCGTTCCGGCTGATTTCACCGGCGACGGTAAAACTGATATTGCCTTTTGGCGACCGTCAACCGGGCAGTGGTTCGTGCTGCGAAGTGAAGATAATAATTTCTTTGCTCTGCCGTTCGGAGCAAATGGCGACATCCCCGCACCGGGCGATTTTGATGGCGATGGAATTGATGATATAGCTGTGTTCCGACCTTCGAATGCAGTTTGGTATATCAGACGTTCGAGCGATTCACAGGTTCAGTTCGTTTCGTTCGGCGTTTCCGAAGACAAGCCGACCATTGAAGATTTCGATGGTGACGGCAAGGACGACATCGCAATTTTCCGTCCGTCTGTTTCGGAATGGTGGCAGCTGCGAAGTCAGCAGGGAGTCGTTGCACTCAAATTCGGACAGACCGGTGACAAAGCGGTTCCGGCTGATTTTTCGGGTGACGGCAAAGCGGACATTGCTTTCTGGCGACCTTCCAACGGTTTCTGGTATGTTCTGCGAAGTGATAACACGTTGTTCTATGCCTTCCCGTTCGGCGGAAACGGTGATATTCCCGCACCGGGCGATTACGACGGTGACGGAACTGCCGATGCTGCTGTTTTTCGTCCGTCGAATTCGGTTTGGTATTTACAGCAAACGACCAGCGGAGTTGGAATAGTTCAGTTCGGTTTATCTAATGATATTCCGACTGCTTCGGTGTATATTCCTTAAGTCATTTATTTAGTGATAAATAGCGAGGTTCTCGGTTGAATTACTTTGACCGAGAACCTCTTTTTTTGTTAAATTAAATGACTGGCAATCGGAAACCGCCGAGAGTTTTATATAGTTTCAAACCACATTTTCTGCTCGGCATCTATTTTATTTTTATTAAGAATTATGAGTCAAAACGCAACAGAGTTCGTTCCAACGACGAAGATTAAAGGAGATTCCGAAGATCAACCTCCAACACCTTCCGTCTATAATCCCAAGTTTTTAACCAACCGCGAAATAAGTTGGCTGGAATTCAACCGCCGTGTGTTAGAGCAAGGTCTTGACGATTCTAATCCGCTGCTTGAACGGCTTAAATTTCTTTCGATTTTCTCGACCAACCTTGACGAATTTTTTATGATCCGCGTTTCGGGATTGAAGGAACAGATCGCCGAAGGCATTAACAAACCCTCGCCCGACGGTCTGAGTCCGGCTGAACAAGTTCGTGAAATACGTCAGAGACTCCGCCCGATGCTGGTCGAGCAGATGATTTGTTTGAACGAAGAAATTCTGCCGCAACTCAAAGGTGAAGACATTGAAATCGTTGCTTATGAAAATTTAGATAAAAAACTCCGCAAAAAACTCGACCGCTATTTCTTGCGAAATGTTTTCCCCGTCCTGACACCGCAGTCGGTTGATGTCAGTCATCCGTTTCCGTATGTTTCCAATCTGAGTTTGAATTTAGGTTTGATGGTTGAACCGGATTTAAAGTTGGACCACGACAAGATCAAACATCTCTATGATGAGCCGCGTTTTGTTCGGATCAAATTGCCGCCGAATCTTCCGCGTTTGATTTCAATCAACGGTGAGAAAACGAAATTCGTTCTTCTAAGCGAAGTTGTCGCCGCCAATTCGATCAATCTTTTTCCGAATATGAATCCGACTACGCCCTATCTGTTTCGTTTGACGCGGGATGCCGACATCGAAATCCGCGAAGATGAAGCGGGCGATATTCTGCGGACGATGGAACGCGAGCTGCTGCACCGCCGTCAATTCAGTTTTCCGGTCAGACTCGAAGTAGTTTCGTCAATGCCCCAGAAAATGACCGAATTTATCGCCGGAGCAATCGGTCTGCCCGAACAAGATGTCTATCGCATTAACGGCTTCGTAAATATTCCTGATCTGATGACATTTTATTCGCTTGACCGCCCCGATTTGAAGGACACACCGATTACTTACTCGATTCCGAAACCGCTTCGTCAACCGGGCGATGTTTTTGAATCAATTAAAAGCCGCGACATTCTCGTTCATCATCCATATACAGCTTACTCGACTATCACCGACTTTTTAGATGCCGCCGCTACTGACGAAAAAGTGCGGGCGATAAAAATTTGTCTCTACCGCACCGGGAAAAATTCCCCGATTGTCGAATCTTTGGTTAAAGCGAGTCGCAACGGAAAACAGGTTGCCGCTCTCGTCGAACTGAAAGCGAGATTCGATGAAGAAAATAACATCGAATGGGCAAAAAGGCTTGAAAATGAAGGCGTTCACGTTATCTATGGAATGCTCGGACTTAAAACTCACTCAAAAATTATGATGGTCATCCGCCGCGAAAACAAAGAACTTCGCCGCTATGTCCATATTTCGACCGGAAACTACAATCCGGCAACTTCAAAAATATACACCGATCTCGGATTGCTCACCGCCGACGAAGAAATCGGCGGAGATGTGACCGATCTGTTTAATTTTTTAACGGGCTATTCATTTCAGACAAAATACCGCAAACTGCTCGTCGCACCAATCGAACTGCGGGAACAAATGCTTGACTTTATTAACCGCGAAACTACCAACAAAACGGAGGGCAAGGAAGCGAGAATCATCGTTAAAATTAATAGTTTAACCGATGATAAAATCGTCCGGGCGTTATACAGAGCGTCGCAGGCAGGCGTAGAAATAGATTTGATTATTCGCGGAATCTGCGTTTTGCGTCCCGGCATCGAAGGACTTTCGGAAAATATCAGAGTCGTTTCCATCGTCGGCAGATTTCTCGAACACAGCCGCGTTTTCTATTTTGCCAACGGCGGCAATGAAGAAGTTTATATCGGCAGTGCCGATTGGATGCACCGCAATCTCGACCGCCGTGTCGAAGCCGTCGTGCCGATTAAAGACGAAAAACTTGTCAAATACTTAAAAGATGATCTGCTCGATGCGTACTTAAAAGACACCGCCAATGCTCGAATTCTCAACAACGAAGGCGAATATATCAAAGTTGAACCGCAGGAAGGGGAAGTTCCGTTCGATTCGCAACTGCATTTTGTCGGCAAAAATGTCTATTAACGGTCAAAAAATATTCGATGCCGTCGGAGTGTAAGCATCCGTGCTTCCACAATTGAGTTTTTTCAGCGATTGAGAAAAATTTATTTTTTGCAGTGTTAAAATAATTGAAGCGGGGATTATTTTTTCACCTTGATACTTGATTATGTGTGTTAGTCCGCTGAAACAGCGAGTTTGCAAGCAGGAATGCTTGCACTCCTGTTTAACACAATGTTTTGTCTACTCTAAGAATTTAGAGTTATCAAAAATCAAGTTTCCGATAACCGCCGTCGCAATAAATAAGCGGTCTGCCGTCGGAGATGTGAGTTTTAGTGATTTCACCGATAAAGATCGTGTGATCGCCGCCGTCGCAAGATTTTTGCAGACGGCATTCGAGGTTAGCGAGAGCATTGAGCAAAATTGGAACATTATTATCGGTCAGAATGTGTTCGATTCCGGCAAATTTATCGGAAACGTGCGAAGCAAATTGATTGGAAACATCAACTTGATCTTCCCGCAAAATATTGACGACAAATTCGCCGTTTTCCCGAAAAGCGTGATGGCTGTGAGTTGTTTTGTCGATACAAATCAAAATCAGAGGCGGCGATAGCGACAGCGAACAAAATGCCGAAACCGTCAAACCGTGCAGATTTCCGTCCGCATCTTTCGTCGTAACAACCGTTACTCCGCTTGCAAATAAACTCAAAGCGTCCTTGAATTCCTGTTCCGTGATTGCCATAATTTTCTTGAATAAAGTTCTGTGCAGCTTTCTTTTGTAAGAATCCGCACACCCTTTATTTAATCAAATCTGCGTATAACAACCAACTAAGCGATTTAAATAACGAATTTTCTAATGCTCGAAAAAGTCTTCAAACTCATTATGCTTTTGTTTTGTCCGTTTTTAGCTTACGGTTTCAGCATCGCAATCTATCGCATTCTGCAAACTTCAGAACTTCCGCCGCAATCTCTGACATTTATCGTCGGTTTCGCCTCTTTTTTAGTCTTCTGGCAAATTTTCAAACGAAAACTTCAGGTCGTCTGCACTTTTGAACACGAAATTACGCATCTTCTATTCGGTTTGTTGTTCTTGAAAGTTCCGAAAGGTTTTAAAGTCACGATGCACGACGGCGGACACGTCAAACTTTCCGGCAGCAATTTTCTGATCTACCTCGCCCCATATTTTTTTCCAACCATTTCGTACTTTCTTTTGCTTTTTTTATATTTCATTCCGTCCGAATATTATCCGATTTTCTACGGAATTCTCGGAGCAAGTCTGGCATTTCATCTAGTTTCTACTTGGTCGGAACTGCATCTAAAACAAACCGACTTGCAAAAATCGGGAATGATCTTCAGCTCTATTTTTCTGCCCGTCGCCAACCTTGTTTTCTACGGTGCATTGATAGTTTTGATCTTCGGTAAACCCAATGCTTTCCTGCACTTCTGGACAATCGGAGCAAACGAAAGTGTCAATCTTCTGACAGTTGCTATCAACAAAATGACTTGATTGAAAAACCAACTATCAATTATTTGATATTTTCATCTTCGCATTTGCGGACTCCTCACAGATTTTGCGGAATCCGTAAGCTATCCATCCTTCAACTGCTTAAATTTATACTCTAATTCTTCCCGCAAAAATCCATCTTCATCCGAACATTTTACTTCAAACATCTTCTAATCACCCAAAACATACAGCAATATATGGAGAACCAAATCGTGGACGGATTCTCTATCATTTGCCGCTTCGACTTTGAAAACGACACGTCTGCGGGAATTATTTTTCGCATCGCGGCGATTTTGTCAGGCGGAACAGTTCCAAGTTTTCCGCGATTTTCATCGCCAAATGTCGCTTCTCGAACTCCTTGAAATTGACGCTTTATAGATGATCCTGCCTTTTAAAAAAATTTATGTTGCGGATTTCTTCTATTTCGAGATGTTTTATTTTGTTGCCACGCGGTGCGTAAATCAAATCAATTCCGTTGCGAAAAGTGCCGAGCCAGAGATTATCATTCTCGTCTATGGCGATGGCGGAAACGGCGTTGTGCGAAAGTGTCTCGTCGGCGATGAGTTTGTTGAATCGGTTGAGCGAAACGATATAATCATTTTCAGTTTCGATCTCATAAACGCCTTCGTTCGATGTCAGAAAAACTTTGTCATTCACTTTAAAGTCCGCCGTCGGTCGCGGCAAAAACCGAAGTTCGAAAATTTTCCAAACTTCGGATATTTTGCACATTCTGTATCAACATAATGTTTTTACGCGAATGAAATGGGAGAACTTCCCGTTTGAAGGAAAGTTTTGTGCTGTTGTCCCCGGCGTTTGCGGATAGGATTTGTTGGTAGGCTTTTCGGCGTTGGATCAAAACTGTCGTAACCAAAAGGCAGACCAGAGACGCTAGCACGAATCCAACGAATAATCTTGATTTATTATTTCAAGATATTTTTTTCATTACTCACGATTATTATATTTTCGGGAATTTATCTGAACGTGATGAGTGCCGTTCAATGTTTAGGCAAGGGCGGAGTGCGGCGTGTGGAAAGCCACATTTTTAGTGATAAAAAAAAAGAACCGCTTTTATCAGTTCTTTTTGGACAGCGGGCATCTCTCTGCCCGCAAGTATTTTCGTAAGCAACAAATTTAAATCCGATACTTGCGGGCAGGATGCCCGCTGTCCGGTTGATTGAATTTATCCGCGTTTTTGCAATTGAGCGGGCAGTTCCTTGTCAATTTTCGGACGCTCTTTGAGGTCGGTAATTTCCCACAGTGTCAGGAAAATCGTTCGCGTAACTTTTTCCATTTTGGCGTAATCAATCTTTTCCGGTTCGTCGCCCGCACCGTGATAATCTTCGTGAACTCCGTCGAACCAGAAAACGATTGGAATCCCGTTGGCGGCATAATTGAAATGGTCGGAACGGAAGAAGAAACGGTTCTTGTCATTCGGGTCGTCGTAGCGAAAATCGTAATCCATTTTCAAATATGAATTGTTCGTCGCCTTTGTAACTTCGCCGAGTTTTGAACTCATCATTTCCGCACCGATCACATAAATCGCATCTTCGCCCGACAATTCTTTATTTGCCGGATTTTCGTCGCCCGCTTTTTTGCTGCGTCCGATCATATCTATATTAAGCTGCGTGACAACTTTGCTAATGTCTACGGTCGGATATTTGTTGAAATATTCACTTCCCCACAAACCTTTTTCCTCGCCCGTGTGCCAGACAAAAAGCACCGAACGCTTCGGTCGTTTCGGAGCTTTCGACAGGGCTTCGGCGATTGATAAAACCGCGACCGTTCCCGAACCGTCATCGTCCGCACCGTTCCAGATTTTGTCTTCACCCTTCGCATTCGGATTCGTTCCGACGTGATCGTAATGAGCTCCGATGGCGACCATTTCCTCCTTCAATTTCGGATCGCTTCCTTCCCATAATGCGACAACATTTTGCGTCGAGGTTTTTTCCATTTTCGTCATTGCACCGACATCGGCGGTTTTGCCGAGATCGAACGCCGTTTTAGAATTCATATCTCCTTCCGCATCCATGAATAACGCTTTTCCGGTGTCGGCGGAAAGCATCATAAACGGCAATGCTTCACCTGCTGCATCTTCTTTGCTTTCTTCTTTAAGACCTTCGACGAATGAACTTCCGCGTGATAAAAATCCGGCAAGCTGACTCCAAGCAGCTTGAACTTGCGGCGAAGCGACGATTAAAACTCCTTTCGCACCCTTCATTTTCGCGTAAGTTACGGGATCAGCCCAACTCAAACCTTTTTCTTCGGCGGTCAATTCCTTCTGATCAACGCCTTCGGGCGGACGCATTCCTCTGAAACTAAAACCGTTTCCGTTCAGCACGACGATCTTATTTTTGACATCAACGCCTTTGTAAGCGTCTATATTTTTCGATTTGACGAGCCAACCGTCGCCGACATAGACGAGTTCGCCGCTTGCCGTTCCCGTGCCGTCGAGCAACAGAAAGTCGTCAATATATTTGAAATCTTTTCCGCCGACGGACATTTTCATTTTTCCGGCATCAATCGAATTCTTTTGAATCATCATTTTTTGGAAAAATGTTCCGTTATCGCCCGCACCTTTGAAACCCCAACGCTTCAGGTTGAGAGCGATAAATTTCGCGGTCAGATCAAGTCCGCGGGAAGGCGTGTCGCGTCCTTCCATCTCGTCCGAGGCGACAAAATATAAAAATTCTTTCAACTGTTCCGCCGTAATCGCTTCCGCCATTTTGCGTTCTGCCGATGTGATTTCAACGGCGGCTTTTTCTTTTTTATCCGTTCCCGTTTTCGCTAAAGCGGCGGACGGCAGGACAAACGATAGCATTATAAATAGTGCAAATAAATTTTTTCTCATTTTTCTCTCCGGTGTGTTTTTCATAAATCGCAATTAATGACAGCCATTCGATTTAATTGTTTGTAAAAGGTTGCGGTTAGCTGAATTGAAACTGGAATAAAAATAGTTCAGTCGTTCAGAGGCAAACAAATTTCTTTCATTACGAATTGATTTTGTTCAATACTTAAAATCGCAAATTTTCTGTAAATTAGTTTCTATGCGTGTTACGTTGGTTGGCTTTGATTTGTTTCGTTACGGACTCCGACGACGCAGATTTTGTTTTTATCGGCAAGTTCGAGCATTTCTTCACGGTTGAATATCAGCGTTTTATGAGCGTTCAGGCATAAACAAGTTGCTCCCGCTTCGATCATATTTTCAATTGTCGGAACGCCGACGACCGGAACATCAAACCGCATATCCTGATTCGGTTTGGCAACTTTGATGACGGTCAATTTCCCTTTCGCCAATTCGCCCGCCCGTTTTATGACCGCATCCGTTCCTTCCATTGCCTCAATTGCGACGCACGCTTTTGCCCTAACGACAATCGTTTGTCCAAGATCGAGCCGTGCGATTTCGTTGGCGATTCTCAAACCGTATTCGATATTTCCGCGTTCGATTTCAGACGGCTGACGCTTCGATAAAACGCCTTCTTTCGCCAGATGATCCTTGATAAAATAGGTTGAATCAATCAGTTCGATTCCTTCGCGTTCCAATGCATCCGCAATTCCGCCGATCAACGCATCGGTATTTCGCTGCGGCAGATTCCAGAGCATCTTCATCATTTTCAAATCCGGCAACGCACCCGAAAAAATCTGAATGTGCTTAACCTGTCCCGCCATCATCACTTTTTCGACACCTTCTTGCTTGAAAAATGCGATCATCTTCCCAAGTTTGCCGATTCCAACCCAAATTACTTTATCGGCAACTTTCTCGATGTTTTTATCGGTTTCTTCTCTGATAGCAACAACAACGAGTTGCTGATTTGCTAGTTTTGCTCCTTCTGCAACGAGAAAAGGAAATTGTCCGTTGCCGGCAATTAAGCCAAATTTCATTTTACTACTCCGCGTTGTGAAATTTGAATAAAATTAAGTAACAGATCAACTTCTTTGCAATCGGCAATTTCTTCTTTGATTTTTTCAACCGCTTGCGTCGTATTTAACTTTGCGGAGAGCAGCAGGTGAAAAGCACGATTCAGTTGTTTGATGGTTTCTTTCGAGTAACCGCGTCGCTTCATTCCGACGCGGTTCAGCCCAAAGCATTTGGCGTGATTTCCCTGAATTACGGCAAACGGCATCGCGTCTTTGACGACAACCGAATAGCCGCCGACGAAGGCTTCAAGTCCGATCCGGCAGAATTGATGAACGCCGGAATATGCACCGATATTTGCTCGATCAGCAATTTCGACGTGTCCGGCAAGCGTCGCGGCATTTGCCATAATTATTTCGTTTCCGAGTCGACAATCGTGAGCGATATGAGCTTGTGCCATCAGTAGATTATCGTCGCCGATTTTCGTCAAACCGCCGCCGCCCGCCGTTCCTCTGTGAATCGTGACGAATTCGCGGATTTGATTGCGTTTACCGATTTCGGTGGCAGTTTCTTCGTCATTATATTTCAAATCCTGCGGTGCTAAACCGATTGAAACGAACGGAAAGATTTTGGTTTCGTCACCGATGGAAGTTTTTCCGTCAACGACGACGTGCGATTCGAGCCGCACATTTTTGCCGAGCTTAACATCATCGCCGATGGTCGAAAACGCTCCGATGTAACAATCTTCGCCAATTTCTGCTACTTCGCTGACTATTGCTGTTGGATGAATAAAGGTCATTTGTTTGGTCGTTGGTCGTTGGTCGTTGGCTCACTCTTCATTGTCATTTTCAATATGCGACGAAGATTGAACGGCGATCAATTTACGATTTATTTCCGATGATGCTGGTGATTTCGGCTTCGGCAGTAATTTGCCCGTCAACTTTTGCGAATCCCTGCATTTTCTGGACTTTGCTGCCGATGCGAATTGCCGTAACTTCCAAAGTTAAAGTATCGCCGGGAACGACCGGACGGCGGAATTTGGCGTTGTTTATGCCGGTAAAGAACGGAATTTTGTTTTCGCGGTCTTCAAATTCCCGTAATGCCAGAATCGCACCGACCTGAGCGAGTGCTTCAATTTGCAGAACGCCCGGCATCACGGGAGAACCGGGAAAATGCCCTTGGAAAAATTGCTCGTTGAAAGTAACTTGTTTAATGCCGACAATGCGGACTTTCGGTTCGAGTTCGATGATTTTATCAACCAGCAAAAACGGATAGCGATGCGGCAAAATTTTCTGAATTTCATTGATGTCGTAGATGTTCATAATTTGAGAACCATTATAATTCAGAACGCAAAAAGCCGGAAATCGGCAGAAGTTTTTTCCGCACGCTTTCCGGCTTCTGATAAATTTTACGCAAACGTCGCCGCTAAAAATTATTTAGTCGCTGCTGTTCCGGCAGGTTTGGCGGCGTTGTAATAGGCGATGAATTCTTTTGTAATATCAACGCTGTCGTCCATATACAAAATCATTTGAGCACCCGCCAATCTGCCGACATCCATTACCAGCGAATATCCTTTTTGTTTTGCAAAAGCCTGCATCGAGCTTTCAACTTCCGACAGAATCGGACCTAAGATTTCTTCCTGACGCTTTCCTTCTTTGATTTTTATATCTTCTTCCATTCGTTTGAGTTCCGTTTGAAGATTTTGAAGCTGATCCCGTTTGGTTTGGATATCATCTGTTTTGACAGGAACTTTACCTTCGGTTGCCTGAGAAACTAAAGTATCATACGATTTTTTTAACGTCGTAAATTGATTTGCTTTTGCTTCATATTTATCATATTCCGGCTTCAGTTCAGTTTCCAGTCTCTTGTAGCCGTTCAAAATTTTTGTAATACCTGCTTTTTGATCAACAAAAGCCTGAGTGTTTACCAAAACAATATTCGACTTGGCAGATGCTTGAGCGAACGCCGAAATTGCAAATATTGCGGCAAATAAAATACTGACGACCATTAAACGTAATGTTTTCATTTTTTGTAACTCCTTAAATTTAGCTGTTAAATTGTAATATATTTTCTTTTTACGAAGCACCGAAATTATTCAGGTTTCGATATCATTGCTGATCCGGCAGGACGGGCATTGTAATATGCAATGAATTCTTTGGTGATGTCGGATGAATCCTTCTTGAACAGTAACATCCCGGTTTCCTGCATTTTGCCGGCGTTCAAAACTATTAAAAAACCTTTTTGCTTTGCATAAACTTCCAACGATTTGAGAATATCGGTCAGAATCGGCTCCATAACGGTACCTTCACGTTGTTGATACAGATTCTTGACATCTTCCTGCTCGCGTTTATATTGGATCTGCAATTGCTGAGCTTCCGCTAATTTTGCATCAGCCGCTTTTTCATCAATTTTGACTCCCTTGCTGAGCGAATCTTTAGCGGTTTGAATATCTTTTGCCAATGTTTCCAATTTAGTGACTTTGGCATCAAGTGCGGCAAATTTAGATTTGAACTCGACTTCCAATTTGTCGTAAGCAGTTCCTATTTTCGTAACACCGCCCTGTTTTCTGTAAAACTCCTGAGTGTCAACAACAGCGACCGGATTGCCCGTCTGAACTTGTGCAAATGCCGTAACCGCAAATATCGCGGTCAGAATAAGACTGATCGAAATTTTATAAAATTTTCTCATTTTTCTATTAATAATCCTCTAACTTTGAAAAAAAATTTGTTTGTAATAATTGAACGTGTTCTTTTGAAACTATTTCAGCATAAATTGTTGCTTGCAAAATTCCGCCGCTCAAAAAATAAGGTATTCAGTTTAATGTAAATTCGCAATATCCGTAAAAATTTGGATAAAGCAAGATTGAACAAATTCAACCGTTAAAATGTTCGCCCGACAGTAAAGCGGAAACCGCTTCTCTGTCCGCGTAAGAATAATCCCGGAACAACATCACCGCCGAACTGCCCGTTCGGATTATAATAATAAATCAGCCGAAACGGAACATTGACGACCGGCACTTGAATTCTTGCTTCAAGTCCGATGCTCGAACGAAAATCTCCGAGACTGTTGAACGTAGCATTGTCAACATCGAGAACCGAGTTCGTCTGTGCCTCGCCCCGCAGAGCAATGTTTGTAAAATCACAACCTTGCGTCAGATCGCGGCACTGTCTGAATCTTGCCGTTGTTACGAGTTGATTTTCATAATATAAAAGCGTTCCGGAATTACTGAATAACTCCGGGTAGTTTTGCAATGCAACAGCACCTAAAAGTCCGGGCTGCAGAAAAATATCATCTCGCAAGAAAGTACTGTCGATTTGCTGAGTTCCGGTTTTGCGTAAATTGAAAACCGCTCCAATATCGGCAAAAGCCGCCATTGTTAAAGGACCGAAGATCGGCACGCGGTATTCAAAGTTTCCGAGCAACCGCGTATCACCGCCGATAAACCGGAAATTTCTTTGATATAGAGCATTCAAATCTCCGCCCGGTCCGTTTAATTGACCCAATTGAGCAATTTCCGCCAGCCGGGCAGCATCAATTCCTTCGACGGTAATCGGATCACCGGACAGATTTGATGCGGCAACAACGTTTCTCGTCGTGATAAAACTGTTGTAACTTGCAATCGGTCCGATGGAACGCGAATCATAACCGCGAACGTCGAACTCACTTCCGAGGAAATATCTCTCATAAAGCGGAACACCGCCGACGAATGAAAGTGAATTAGCGTTACGGATTTTATCTTTTATCGCAAAACTGCCGATTGTTCCCGCCTGCAATCTGAAACCGAACACTTCAGCATTAGACGAACTTTTGCGGCGAACCGGAATGAACGAAGTATAAGTAATATTCGGCTGGTAACTTCTGACATCGCCGCCTAAACCCGATAAAGCAAGCGACGCGGAAATTTGCGTTCCCCGCAGCGTGTCAATTCCGTTTGCCGAAGGCTGCCGCGTATCATATACGAAAGTCGGTGTAATCCGGCTGGTAATAATGTTCGGTTGTTCAAAGATGATCGGAATTCGATCCGCCGGATTATCGGAAGCATTGATTGGCGGATCGGAAATTGATGTCGCCGAAAACTGATAATTTAAGCCGATTCTCGAAAATTGCGTGAAGGCACGTTTTCTGAAAAACAGCTCTGACAGCGGTGCGGTTGCAAAAACATTTGCCCCATAAGTCGTCTGTGTGAAAAGATTCTGCTCATCTGCGATAATCGTTCCGAACGGATTGATCGCTCCCGAAATCGCATCCTGATTTTGCGAAAGAAACGTTCCTTCACCGAAAAATTTATAACGCGATGCAAACAGCGAAAATCCGACGGCAATCGGTCGGTCTTGAAAATACGGCTCGGTAAACGAAAACTGGAAACTCTGCTGACGATTTCCCGCACCGAATTGGAACGAGAGCGTTTCACCGCGTCCGAGCAAATTATTAGTCGAGTATTCAAGTCCGAAAAATGTTCCGCTTAAACCGGAAACACCGCCATTAAAAGAAATCTGCTGTCTGCCGCGTTCGGCAACTTTGATGATTGCGTCAACTTCCCCGGTTTCCGCATCCGCTCGCGTTTCAACGTCTTTATCTTTATCAATCGGATCGAAATACTGTGTTTGATTAAGCCGGATAACCGATCTTTCAAGTGCGATCTGATTATAAATATCCTGTTCGTTAAGCAGCATTTCACGCCGCAGCACGACATCCCGCGTAAAAGTGTTGCCGACAAATTCCAATCTACGCAGACGGAATTGTTTACCTTCGATAATCGTTATATCCAGATCAACGATGCCTTCATCCGGTTTGTCGGGACTATCTTTAAATGTCGGATTCAGTTCAACCGCATATTCGATGAATCCCTGTCCGCCGTAAATTGTCTGTAAATCTTCGTAGAGTGCTTTTTGCAGACGTTTCCCGTCAGCAACTTCGCCTTTTTTAACGCCGATAATGCCCGAAATCTGCTGTTCGGAAAAGATCGAGTTTCCTTCGATATTAACTTCACCGATGCGGAAAATCTTCCCTTCCGTAATCGGCACGATAATTTTCAAAGTATCGTCTTTTGATGTAACTAACGGTAACGGCAAGAGTTTCAAAACGGGAAACCCGGTGCGTTTGTAGCCGAGTCCTTCGACCTGCGGCTCGCCGATTCTCGCCTGAAAATATCCTTTTGAAAACATATAAGATTTGACGTTTTTATCGAGATCATATTCGAGTTTGCGTAAATCTAAAATGTCCTGCCCTTTGAAACGCGAGATCAAACCCGTTTCCTGCACGAGTTGCAGTTGTCCGCGGAGTTCGCCGTCTTTGAAAATCTTGTTTCCTTCAAATTCTATTTGCACGATTCGTGAGCGATTTCCCTGATCTATCCTAAATGTAATCGCCGTCGAAGTTGCCGAAACCTCTTCTTCTTCGACTTCGATCTTCGCGTTCGGATAACCTTTTGAAGCCAGCATTTCACGCAGAATTCTTTTCGCCGTTCTCGCTTTGACCGGATCATAAACCGATTCTTTCGAGATACCGACGCGGTTTTCTCTAAATGCCTTAAGAATGTCGGATTCCTGAATCGCCTTAGCTCCCTCAAATTGCAGATCACGAATAATCGGCAGTTCCTTAACTTCAAAAATTACGTTGACACCACCGCGTACGCCCGGTTCGGTCAGCACACGAGTTTCGGTTTTATCGAAAAAATTAAGCGACAAGAGTTCCTTCAAATCTCTTTCAAGGACAGCTTTATCGTAAACATCCCCCGGTCGTGTGCGGATATAATACAGCAAATCGGGGTCTTTCAGACGGCGATTCCCCTGTATGTCAACTGATTCGACAAGCTGCTGAACCTGCTCGCGTTCGACTTTTTTCGTTAATTCCGTTTTTGCTTTTTTGGTTACTGTTTCGTTTTTCGGGGAGATTTCTTTTGATTCATCAATTTCAAACGCAAACAAATTTCCGTTTAAAACTGCAAAAGTAACAAAAACAAGCCCAAAGACTCGTAAAATTTGCATAATGCCAACTTTCCTTTTATGTGTATAACTGCGAAATAAAATATATACTCGAATGTCCGTAAAGCTCAAACACTTTATAAAATTTACCTAAAAGTTTGTTTGATACTTATCAAAACACAGACTTTCAAATGTTGGTTATGAACGCAGATTTAGATTCTCATAAGCAAACGATGGTTGCCTTTTGCCAATCAATTTGCGATAACCTGCCAACAAACTTACGAATTATACAAGCAAAACCGCAAAAAATAAAAAGCATAAAGGATTTTGTCAAATTATTTCGTTCATCTGCTTGCACAACTTATTTTGTAATGTCATCTAATACAATCTATTGAAATCAATTTTAATGTTGCCGAAGACTGCGTCGGGCAAGTCAAATAAGGAAAACGCCGGAATCTAATTTTTGCCGAACTATAAAACTTTTACAACTTTTCTCTATCTATTTCATCTCAAATAATGTACTATTGCTTTCCCTACAATTTGGGGGCGACAGGCTTCGACAGGGGCTTGTATAGATCTTTGGATGTCACGTCGGGCGAACTTTCGGTAGCTCGTTAATAATTCTGAAAGAAACAACAAATGCTAACTCTAATCAAGAATTAGCTCTCGCAGCCTAACTTTACGTTAGCCTTTCGAGATGCCTCAGCGGAAGTCAGCTTGATGCGACCGTTCGAGGTATAACACAGTTCAAGCTAGTTGATATTCACCATCTGCGAATATCGGCAAATTGTCAGCCAGATTAGTCCGTTTTGAGTTCTTGTCAATTCACATTCTCAAAAACGGATAAAACTTAAGTGAATTGACTAAACGTGTAGAGTTCACTGGTCGCAACCTTTGGATGCGAGTTCAATTCTCGCCGCCTCCATTTTTTGGATAATGGGTGAGATTAAAAGTTAAGATCAAATTTCTTAACTTTTAATCTCACCCATTTCTTTAATTTCATTGAACGAAAGTTCGCGTTTGACTATTAGAATTAAGCCGATTCCCGTCCAGAAGATTGTTCGTCCCTTTCTGATAATTGCTAGAGTTACGCCGATTCCGACACCGAGTGACAATGTTTTAATGACAAATTCCGCACCGGCTTCGTCAACTCCGACGAGAAATGGAATGAGCTTGAAAACAATCGTTACCAGACGGTTCATCGTTTCAAGAAAAAACGCAGTTGAGATGGTGGGGAAAGTTTCGCTGAGGCGGGTTAATATAAACCAAACTTCGATGATTCCGAGCGAATGAAACAGAATTTGCAACAGACAAAGTGGAAAGAATCTGCCCGGATATTTGCGGTAGAATCCGTAAATTAGATTCTCAAATTCCAAAACTTGCCCGCGTCCATTCTCTAAAACCCCGCGAAAAAAATGACGGTTATAAAACCATTTGCACAAATTACTCGCCCAGTGCCATTGCAGAACGACGATCAAAACGCCAACGATGACAGCAAAAATTATAAAACCGATAACGAAATCAATTAGATAGGTAAAGGTTGGATCGAGATTGAACTGTCGCAAAAATGCGATTGAGCCGAAGCATATAAACAGAGCTGTTATCAGCGAATAGAAAAGATTTTCCGTCGCAATCGAAGAAAAACCGACAACGAGCGGCACGCGGCGGCGAACGGCGACCGCTTTTGCCGTGCCGCTGACCAGAATCCCCATCGGAATCATACTGCTCAGAGCTTCGCCCATAATGACGGCGGGCAGAGTGTCGGTGAATTTCAATTTGTGCGGTTCGTGGACGGAAAGCTGCCACGCAACGGCACGGACGGAAAGTTTCAATAAATACAAAAACAAGATCAATGCAAATCCACCGATACCGATGTTACCGATTCCCGCCAAAATCACCTCGAACCCGACGCTGTATATAAAATATGAAAAAAGTGCGATGCCGAGAACCGTCAGAACCGCACCCGCAATCTTCAAACGACCGATATTTTTGTTACCGGAAACATTATTTTTTTGCGTTTGATCTTCGATTGTCGTTTCTGAGTCCACTTTTGCTTTGCCTTTGTTATGAGCGTCTATTAAAATAGTATATTAAACTATTAAAACTAAAATTATTAACAAAGGAAATAAAAATATGAAACCAGCAACACAGACAGCAGAAGATTTCAGACCGGCTTTGACCGATTTATCGGAAGACGAATTGCTATTCAAAAGCAGTTTCCGCGAATTTGCGGAAGGCGAAGTTCGTCCGCGAGTGGCGGAAATGGAAAAGAACGCGAAACTCGATCCCGAACTTATCAAGCAGTGTTTCGAGATCGGCTTGATGGCAATCGAAACGCCCGAAGAATACGGTGGTGCGGGTTCGACATTTTTTAATTCGATTCTCGCCATCGAGGAATTAGCGAGAGTTGACGCTTCAACTTCGGTTTTCGTTGATGTGCAGAACACGCTTGTAACTAACGCTTTTTTGAATTGGGCGACCGCAGACCAAAAGAAAAAATATTTGCCGCAGATGGCTGAATCGAAGGTCGGAGCTTACGCTTTGAGCGAACCCGCCAGCGGTTCGGATGCCTTCGCACTCAAAACCCGTGCGGTTGATAAAGGCGATCACTACGAAATAACGGGACAAAAACTGTGGATCACGAACGGCAACGAGGCTGAAATTTTTATCGTTTTTGCAACTGTTGATCCCGAAGCCGGTTACAAAGGAATCACCGCCTTTATCGTTGAAAAAGAATTTGAAGGTTTTAAGGTTGGCGAAAAAGAAGACAAACTCGGAATTCGTGCCAGTTCGACCACCGAAATTATCTTAGACGAATGCCAAGTGCCGAAAGAAAATGTCCTCGGCGAAGTCGGCAAGGGTTACAAAGTTTCCATCGAAACCTTGAACGAAGGCAGAATCGGCATCGCCGCCCAAATGGTCGGAATCGCTCAGGGTGCGTTTGAAGCCGCACTTGCCTACACGAACGAACGCGAACAATTCGGAAAAAGTTTGGATCAATTCCAAGCAATTCAATTCCAATTAGCGGAAATGGCAGTTGAACTCGAAGCCGCAAGACTGTTGACTTACAACGCCGCAAGACTAAAAGATACCGGAAAATCTTTCCTCAAAGAAGCGGCAATCGCCAAACTTTACACATCGCGTGTCGCTGAAAAAATTTCGTCGAAAGCTATCGAATTATTCGGCGGTTACGGTTATGTTAAAGATTATCCGGTCGAAAAATACTGGCGTGATTCAAAAATCGGTGCGATCTACGAAGGCACGAGCAATATGCAATTGCAGACGATTGCTAAATTAATCACGAGCGGAAAATAAACAATTCTTCGCTTTTCAGCATCTTGGGCAAAAATTGAGTCGGCAAAAATTGAACTATTTTTTTCGTCACAAAAAGGAATAAGTTTTCAGTAAAAGACTTGTTCCTTTTTTACCACAAATTTATTATTAGATACAAAATTCAGGGCATAAATTTATGATACACAAAAAAGAATCACGAACGATTTTTGTTATTTTCTGTGTGACGTTATTTTTATCGACAGTCTTTTTTTCCGGTTGCCCGACAATCCGAGATGCTCCGGCAAATGCAGACAGCAACGCTGTCGAAGATAATGTCAATCAGTCTTTGACGGTTGATGATAAAACAGATATTGAGAACGTGAACGATGAATCAACCGGCGAATCAGCAGTTGACGAAAAACCGGCAACTGAAAAAGCTTCAACTGAAGCAAAAGGCAATTTTACACATATGGATGCTGGATATGCGGACGTTTTGAGAAGTTGGCTCAAAGATAACAGTTCTTGGGAACCGGCTCTCAGAAAAGATGCCGAAGCTACGAATCCCGGCTCGAAGAAACATCCTTTTTATATCACCGGAGATTTTAACAAGGATGGAAAGGAGGATTTTATAGTCGGTTTGGCGAAGACCAAAAATCGTAAGAAGCATGCTTTTATTGTTTTTAACGCTCCGTTTACAAGCAAAACTCCGGCATTTTTTACCGACAGAACCGAGAGTTACGACATCATCGGCTACGACGGCGAATTCGGAATTTTTATCGGTCCGGCTCAATCGGATAACGGTTACAGCCTTAAACCTGAAGGCGATAAATATGTAGTTGATGACTCAGAAATGGGTGAAGGTTTTTAAATCAAATGTCTGAAATAAATATTCGTCGGGCAGATAAAAATGATGCCGAAATGCTGACCGCTCTGAGTTACGAAACTTTTGACGATGCATTCCGCGAACATCCGAAAAATTCTCCCGCCGATATGAAAATTTATATGGAAAAGGCTTTTAATATCGAAGTCGTTTCCGCCGAACTTAGCGAAGAAAATTCGATTTTTCTAATTGCCGAAAGCGAAAATGAAGCGGTCGGATACGCTAAAATTACGCTCGGTACTTTTGAAGAAGACATCAAGGCAAAACGACCGCTTGAGTTGAATCGGCTTTACGCAAAAACGGATTTTATCGGCAAGGGTGTCGGGCAGCAATTAATGGATGAATGTTTCAAAATCGCGGCAGATAAAAAGTGCGATGCGGTGTGGCTCGGCGTTTGGGAATACAATCCGCGGGCGATCAGGTTTTACGAAAAACAAGGTTTCCGCAAAGTCGGTTCGCACGTTTTCCTACTCGGCACTGATCCGCAGATTGATCTTTTGATGCAGAAAAATTTGTGAAAAGTTCAACCATATTGAGATTTTCGGACGGCAAAATTTATTTGATTTTGCCGTCTTATTTTTTAACGGTTTATATCTTGATAGATTTACCCGTTTGAACTAAATCGGAAAAGTATTTACAAAAAGGGAAAATTATTTCTAGCACTTACGATAACTCTAATGACGGCAACATTTGCACTTGCCGATCAATTTGCTTGGGTGGGCAATAAAAATTTATATGTCGCTGTCAACGAATTTGATGATGGTTATGATGTTACTCCGAACGGCAAAACTTACGAATTAAAACCGTTGGCGGAAATTGATTAAGTCGAGCGGACACCGGGCAGAAATGCCCGCCGTCCGTTTGAAGATTTACTTTTTCGGAGTTTTTTTGCGTTTTTTGAACTGAGCAAAATGACCTTTGCCTTCGGTGATTTTCTTTTTCACACGTTTTTTCGGTGTACGTTTTTTCGGCTTAGAGTCGTCATCTTCATCAGTTTTACGTTTAAAACCACCCTCACTTTTTTGCTTGAAGCTTCGCTCCGGTTGACGTTTAAAACTTGCCGTGTCCTTTCGCTCAAAACTTCTTTTTGCAGGCGGAGTTTCACGTTTTTCGGCAATTCCGCTGCTTGCTCCGTCGGTGATGGCAAGTCTGATATTCATCGGCTTTTTGCGAATCTGACTGCGTTGCATATTGAGCAGGATTTTTTCGACAAACTCCGACGGAATATCAACCAGAGTATAACTGTCATTGACATCAATTGCCCCGATTGCCTTGCCCGGAATCGCGGCTTCGTTGGCAATCGCCCCGACAATATCGCCCGGACTGACTCCGTTTTTGCGACCGACATCAATAAATAACTGCACCATTCCTTCTTCGGCAAAGGTGAAATGCTGTTGCGGCGGCTGTTGTCTATCCGAAAATTTGCTGACCTCGATTCGCTTGTCGCCGACGGAAAGAAAAGTCGCGGCGGCGGCAATATCGGCGATGTCAATCTGTGCTTCCGCCGCTAAATCGTCAACTAATGACCGATAGAGCGACAAATCCTGTTCCTGCAAAGTGTTCGTCAAATTCTCTTTCGTTTGTTCGATACGGCGGGCGGCGACATCGGCTTGTGTCGGCAATTTAAGCGGTTCGATTCGCTGTTTCGTATAGCGTTCGATGTCGTTCATCATCCGTCTTTGCCGCGGCGTGACGAATAAAACGGCTCTTCCTTCGCGTCCCGCTCGTCCCGTCCGCCCGATGCGGTGAACGTAGGATTCCGTGTCCGACGGCATATCGTAATTTACAACCGTCGTAATATGTTCGACATCGAGTCCGCGAGCCGCGACATCGGTAGCGACGACGATCTCAATACGTCCGCTTTTCATCCGATTGATGACGCTTTCACGCTGATTTTGATTCATATCGCCGTGCATCGCTTCCGCCGCATAACCGCGTGCCTGCAATTGATCGGTCAGTCTTTCCGTGCCGAGTTTCGTGCGTTGGAATATCAGAACCGCTTCGCCCGGTGTTGACCAGACTTCAAGCAGTTTCGTCAGAGCATCGGTTTTTCCGCGTTCGGGCAGATCTATAAAATACTGTGTGATCGCGGGAACGGTCATCGTCTTTTGCTTGATCTCGATATTGACGGCATTTTGCAGATGTTTTTCGGCGATGCGTCTGATCTGACGCGGCATCGTCGCCGAAAAAAGTGCGGTCTGCCGAGTTTCCGGCGTGTGGCTTAAAATCCATTCAACATCTTCGATAAAACCCATCCGCAGCATTTCGTCGGCTTCGTCCAAGACCATCATTTTGAGATTCTCGATCTTGATCGTTTCGCGCCGAATGTGATCCATCACGCGTCCGGGCGTGCCGACAATAATCTGCACGCCGCTC